>JAQIIU010000002.1:961875-1282500 GCA_036946625.1 Methylorubrum populi | reverse complement strand
ACGTTCATCGCTACCGAGAGATCGTCGAAGCCCCGGACGCGCAGGGCGCGCAGCATGGTGCAGACCTGCTCCAGGATGAAGCGCAGCAGGGATTCCGTCAGCCCGGCCATGGCCGCGGCGGCGATGAGGTCGGCCGGCGGCACCCAGCCGTGCACCGGATGCTGCCAGCGCACCAGCGCCTCCAGGCTGGTGACGCTGCGTCCGCCGTGCCCGAAGATCGGCTGGAACCAGACTTCGAGCGCGCCCTCGGCCAGGGCCTGTGAGAGGTCGCGCTCGCAGTCGCGCCGCATCTCCAGGCGCTTGCACAGGCCCTCGTCGAACAGACGGACCTGGTTCCGGCCCGAATGCTTGGCCGCGTAGAGCGCCTCGTCGGCACAGCTCAACAGGTGGGTGAGGCTGTCGGCCGGCCGGGCGCAGACGCCGGCGCTCATGCCGAGCCGGCCCGCATCGAACCCCTCGAACGGTCCGGCCACGGTCCGGACGAGGCGCTCGGCCAGGGCGATCGGGTTCTCGGCGACGTGGTTCCCGTCGAAGACGAGGGCGAACTCGTCGCCACCGAGCCGGGCGGCGTCGCAGTCCGGCGGCAGGGCGGCCCGGATGCGCCGGGCGACCTCGACGAGGACGCGGTCACCCGTGGTGTGGCCGTAGACGTCGTTGACCGACTTGAAGCCGTCGAGATCGAGCAGCATCAGGCAGACGGCGCCGCCCGCCGCCCGCCGCTCCTCCGCCCGCTGAACGAAGCCTGCCCGGTTCAGAAGGCCGGTGAGGCCGTCATGGGTCGCCCGCTCTCGCATCTCCTCGGCCAGGGCGCTCGCGCTCGCATGCGCGGCCTTGCGCGCCTCGGCCAGCGCAGCCGCCTCGTTCTTCAGGCGGCTCGTCTCGCGAAAATTCCACTCGGTCGCGACCGCGCTGCGGCTCAGGGCGGCCAGGTAGAGAAGGACGGTGGCCGCGAGGCAGATCCGGTCGAAATCCCCGGCGGCCAGCAGGCAGCCCGCGACCGAGAGAAGCGGCAGCATGATGAAGCAGATCGGAACGCGCGCGTAGGCGGTGCCGTGGGTCACCGCGCCCGCCGTGATGCCGCAGGTGACCGTGAGGTAGAACAGGGTCTGCGCCGAGGTGTAGCCGTCGCACAGCACCGGCAGCAGGGCCCAGACCGAGCCGGAGAGCAGAGCGAAGAGGCAGGCGAGGCTCAGATGCCGGTCGACCGAGCGGGCGGCCTCCTCCGCCTGGGCCGACGAAACGTCCGCCGACGCCATGAGACCCGGGCACGGCGCACGGCAAAGTCCAAACCGCAGGAGGTTGGCGGCGCTCGAGGCCGCGAACCACAGCCCGCCCGCCATGCCGTGACCGGCTTGCGCGGCCACCAGGAAGCCGGCCAGGCCGAGCAGGACGTTGACCGGCAGCGCCTGGCGCACGCTCGCGCGCACCGCTTCGAGTTGATCGCGGCGGATCAGCTTGTCGAGATGCGACCCCGTGCTCGGGTATGGGCGCATGAAGGACGAGCCTGAATCGGACGCTTCGGATTGAAGCGTACTGCCCTTACCCGCAAAAGGCGTAACAGAAGGTTGAAATCTGGCTATGCCGACCGGCCACGCCTCAAGACGGTGGAGGTTTTGTGCGTCAAGTTCTGCAAAAGGGCGGTGTTGCTGGCTTGTTGGCTTGGCGTAGGGCGAGTTTCTTGTGCTCGCGCAGGTCGTCCATGTTGAGGTAGCGGTTGGCCTCCATCCAGTTCTCGTGGGTCTCGATCGCGAGCGCCCGCACGAGGCGCCGGCAGCTTTCGGCGTTGGGGAAGATGCGCACGACGCAGGTGCGCCTGCGGATCTCCTTGAACCGTTTGGCCTGCTGCCGGTTTCACGGACACCCGGTTTAGGTGTGATGATGAAGCCGGAGGTGCTCCATGCAGCGCCGCAAGTTCGGGCGTGAGTTCAAGATCGAGGCGGTTCGACTGATCTGATCATCCCTCGGTTTGGCGGCCACGCAGGGTTAGCCGGTCATGCGCTGGTCGGCTTGTTCGGGGGTGAGGTCCCCGATGACCGAGTGCATGCGATGCCGGTTGTAGTAGCCTTCGCTGTATCCGAACACCGCCTGGCGGGCCTCGGCGTGCGTCTTCCATCGACACCGATGGACGCGTTCGACCTTCACCGCGGCATCTCCGCACAGGTGCCGACGGCTTTTTTTAGGATGGCGCGCTCCATGCGCGCACGGTCCAGCTCACGGCGCAACCGTGCGATCTCGGCTGCTTGATCCGCCGGCGACGCCATCGGCGATCCGGCTACTTCCACATCGATCTCGCCGAGGTGCACACGTCTGAAGGCCGGCTCTACCTGTTCGTGGCCATCGACCGCACGACCAAGTTCGCCTTCGTCGAGCGGCACGAGCGCGCCACGCGCCGGGTGGCGGGCGATTTCCTGCGCCACCTGATCGCGGCCGTGCCCTACCGGGTTCACACGGTGCTCACCGATAACGGCACCCACTTCACCACGCCCGGCAACGTCGCCTCGGCAGCCCCACTCATCAAGGAGGCGATCGCCGCTGGCGAGGCCTGCCGCGCCCACAGCTTCGAGTCAGCCTGCGCCCGCAACGACGTGGAGCACCGTCTGACCAAACCGCGCCATCCCTGGACGAATGTCAGGTCGAGCGAATGAACCGCACGATCAAGGACGCAGCCGTCCGGCGCTACTACTATGACGGCCATGAGCAGCTGCGCGCGCATCTGGCCGATTTCATTGCCGCCTACAACTACGGCCGCCGCCTCAAGACCTTGCGCGGGCTCACCCCGTTCGAGGCCATCTGCAAGGCATGGTCCGCTGAGCCCGGCCCCTTCAGGCTCAATCCGCTCCACCAAATACCGGGACCAAACAGCAGGGTGTGAGCTGGAAGCGCGGGTACCAAACCTAAAAAGAAAATCATGGCTTAGCCTCCGCAACTGTCATTATAAATATTTCTCAATGTAATACAATATTGTTTCAGTAATAATTTTTAAAAAATATGATTTTATAGATTAAATATCTCAATCATGTAGATTTTCAGTGATTCATGGGATGGTGCAACAACCGATGAGATCGCGCTGTTACTGACGAGCACATCATTGGCTACGGCTTCTTCACAGAAGGTCTGGGCTTCGATGAAGCAGCGCCCTGTTAGGAAGATTGCATTCCAAGTGCCTGACAAGTCGATCTCAGTCCGGCCAGACAACGTCCTTTCGACGACGCGATGCCGACAGACGCCGCGGCGCGTCATGACGTTGAGATCGGAGATCGCGCCGTTCTCCAGGCGCGCCGTCGCCACGGCGTCGGCGGGGAAGGACAAGGGGGGAGAATCGGGCGTCAGCCGATGGTGTTCCTGGCCGGCGATTTCAAGATCAAGGGATGCGCCTTCGAGGAGGCACAACGTCCGGTCAACCTCATCAAAAATCGAAAAGGGACCATCGTCCGTCACTGTCGCCATCGAGAGGCGCCAGTCGAAGTGCGCCAAATCGGATCCGGGCGGATGGACCGCGATCTCGATGGACGTGCCTCCGCCGTTCTTCCACGGCATGCGTCTCCGTTCGGCTTGTCTTAGGAGGCGCATCGCCGGGCTCCTTCGGTGATGTACGGGGCCGGTCCTCAGGGAGGCAACCCGGTGCCGGCTTTTCCGTTAGAGGATGGCCGGCAGGTTGAGGCCGTGTTCGCGCGCGCACGCGCGGGCGATCTCGTAGCCGGCATCGGCATGGCGCATCACGCCGGTTGCGGGATCGTTCCAGAGCACACGCTCCAGGCGCCGCGCCGCGTCGTCGGTGCCGTCGGCGCAGACGACCATGCCGGAATGCTGGCTGAAGCCCATGCCCACGCCCCCGCCATGGTGGAGCGAGACCCAGGTCGCACCCGACGCCGTGTTGAGCAGAGCGTTGAGGAGAGGCCAGTCGGAGACCGCATCCGAGCCGTCCTTCATCGCTTCCGTCTCGCGGTTGGGCGAGGCGACGGAGCCGGAGTCGAGATGGTCGCGGCCAATGACGATCGGTGCCTTCAACGCGCCGTTCCGCACCATCTCGTTGAAGGCAAGGCCGAGCCGATGCCGATCGCCCAGGCCGACCCAGCAGATGCGCGCCGGCAATCCCTGGAAGGCGATGCGCTCGCGCGCCATGTCCAGCCAGCGGTGGAGATGGGTGTTCTCGGGCAGAAGCTCCCGCACCTTGGCGTCGGTCCTGTAAATGTCCTCCGGATCCCCCGACAAGGCCGCCCAGCGGAACGGACCGATGCCCCGACAGAAGAGCGGGCGGATGTAGGCCGGTACGAAACCGGGGAAGTCGAAGGCGTTCCGCAGGCCCTCGTCAAGGGCGACCTGACGGATGTTGTTGCCGTAATCAAAGGTCGGGATACCTTGTGCCTGGAAGTCAAGCATCGCCTGCACATGGATCCGCATGGCGGCGCGCGAGGCGACAGCAACCGCCTTTGGATCACTCTCGCGCATCTCGCGCCACCGAGCCATCGTCCAGCCGATCGGCAGGTAGCCGTTGACGGGATCATGCGCGGAGGTCTGATCGGTGACCATGTCCGGCCGGATACCGCGCTTGACCATCTCGGGGAGGATCTCGGCGCAGTTGCCGAGGAGGGCGACGGACTTGGCCTCGCCGCCCCGGGTCCAGGCGTCGATCATCGCCATCGCCTCGTCCAGCGTCTCGGCCTTCTCATCGACATAGCGGGTGCGCAGGCGGAATTCGATGGAATCCGGGTTGCACTCGATGGCGAGACACGAGGCGCCGGCCATCACGGCCGCAAGCGGCTGGGCGCCGCCCATGCCGCCCAATCCGCCGGTCAGCACCCAACGCCCCGCAAGATCGCCGCCATAGTGCTGGCGGCCGGCCTCGACGAAGGTCTCGTAGGTGCCTTGAACGATTCCCTGCGTGCCGATGTAGATCCAGGAGCCGGCCGTCATCTGGCCGTACATCGCGAGGCCCTTCTTATCGAGCTCGTTGAAGTGGTCCCAGTGGGCCCAATGGGGAACGAGGTTGGAATTGGCGATCAAGACTCGCGGCGCATCCTTGTGCGTGCGGAACACGCCGACCGGCTTGCCGGATTGCACGATCAGCGTCTCGTCGGCTTCCAGATCCCGCAGCGATGCGACGATCCGGTCGAAATCGCCCCAACTGCGCGCGGCTCGGCCGATGCCGCCATAGACGACGAGCTCGTTGGGGTTCTCCGCGACGTCAGGGTCGAGGTTGTTCATCAGCATCCGCAGCGGCGCCTCGGTCAGCCAGGACTTCGCACTGCGCTCGGTTCCCCGCGGTGAGCGGACGGGGCGTGCATTGTGGAGGCGGTCGATCGGGCTCATCGGACGGGGCCTTGTGCAAGGGGAGCGGCAAGCGTGGGGGCGAGGGTTTCGAGGCCGGACAGGATGGTGGCGAGGAGCGCGCGCAAGCGCTCCGCCCTGCCGTCGTCGTAGGCGAACGGGGCGTGCTCGGTGGCGAGGTAGGCGGACTGGGCGATCTCCATCTGGATCGCATGCACGCCATCGGCGGGGCGTCCGTAATGCCGCGTCGTCCAACCGCCGCGGAAGCGCCCGTTGAGGATCGTGGTATAGCTGGCCTCCTCCGCTCGGCAGGCCGCCGTGACCAGGGCCTCGACGCGCGGATCGCAGGTCGCGCCGCCAGCAGTGCCGACATTGAGATCCGGAAGCACGCCGTCGAAGAGGAACGGGATGCGTGACCGGATCGAATGGCAATCGTAGAGGATCACGACGCCATGGAGGGCCTTCACACGAGCGATCTCGGCGGCGAGCGCGGCGTGATAGGGGGCGTGGAAGCGGGCCAGCCTCTCGGCGACGTCCTCCTCCGTCGGTCCCGCACTCGCATGCCAGATCGGCTCGCCGTCGAAATCCGTCTCGGGGATCAGCCCGGTGGTGTTCTGGCCCGGATACAGGCTGACTCCGCGGGGATCGCGATTGGCATCGAGGACGTAGCGGTGAAAGGTCGCGCGCACCGTGGTCAGGTTCGGGAGCAAGCCCTCGTAGAGCCGATCGATGTGCCAGTCGGTGTCGCGCAGGCGGGCACCATCGGCGTTCAGGCGGGCCGCGATGCCCGAGGGAACGTCGGTCCCCGCATGCGGCAGGCCGAGAATGATGGGGGACGAACCCCAGCGGATCTCGACGGGGTTCATGCAGAGGTCTCCTCGCCGCGGAAGAAGCGCGCGTGCAAGGGGTTGAAGCCGATGCGGTAGACGAGTTCCGCCGGCTGACCGATGTCCCAAACGGCGAGGTCGGCGGACTTGCCGGACTCGAGCGTGCCGGTCTCTCCGAGCAGGCCGAGGGCCCGCGCCGCTTCGCGCGTCACCCCTGCCAGGCACTCCGCGACGGTCATGCGGAAGAGCGTGGCGCCCATGTTCATGGTCAGAAGCAGTGAGGTGAGGGGCGAGGTGCCCGGATTGCAGTCGGTGGCGAGCGCCATCCGCGTGCCGGCGGCACGAAGCAAGTCAACCGGCGGCACCTGCGTCTCGCGAAGGAAGTAATAGGCGCCCGGCAGCAGCACGGCGACCGTACCGGCCTCGGCCATGAGCCGCGCATCCGCGGCATCGCAATATTCGAGATGATCGGCGGAGAGCGCGCCGAAGCGGGCGGCCAGCGCCGCACCGCCCGCATGCGAGAGCTGTTCGGCATGCAGCTTGACCGGCAGTCCAAGAGCCCGCGCCGCCGCGAAGACCCGCTCGATTTCGTCGGCGGAGAAAGCGATGCCCTCGCAGAAGCCGTCCACGGCATCGACCAGCCCGCGCTCCGCCGCCAGATGCAGGCCGGGGATCACCACCTCGCCGAGGTAGGCGCCGTTGCGGCCGCTGTATTCGGGCGGCGTCGCGTGGGCGGCGAGCCAGGTCGTTGCAATCCGGATCGGCCGGAGTTCGGACAGACGTCGGGCGGCGGCGAGCATCCGGAGTTCGGCCTCGATCGCGAGACCGTAGCCGGACTTGATCTCGACCGTCGTCGTCCCCTCCGCCAGGAGAGCGTCGAGGCGCGGCAGTGCGGACGCGACGAGAGCCTCGACGGAGAGCGCCCGGGTCGCCGCGATGGAGGCGACGATGCCGCCGCCCGCCCGGGCAATCTCCTCGTAAGTTGCACCGGCGAGCCGCATCTCGAACTCGCGCGCCCGGTCGCCACCATGGATGAGATGGGTGTGGCAGTCGATCGGCGCCGGGGTCACCCAACGGCCTTCGAGGTCGCGCGTCTCGGCCCCGGCGGCGCTGTGAGCCGGCAGGTCCTGCGCCGCGCCGGCGAAGGCGATGCGTCCATCCTCGATGAGGATCGCCCCGTCTTCCACGAGACCGAGGCCCGGCCGGTCAGGCGCAAGCGTGGCGAGCCGGGCCCGCGTCAGGAGCCTTTTCATGCGGTATCCTCCGCGAAGGCCGGTGTGGACAGGAGCGACGTGAGCATCGTGATATCGCGGTTGAGCGGACGGTCGTCGGCATAGGCCGGCACGAAGGCTCGGATGCGAGCCCGCAGCGCCTCGGTGCCGGGCGCGAGCTCCACGCCCGGCTGCAGGTCGTAGGCCTGCGCGGCGGCGAGAAGCTCGATGACCAGGATGTCGCGCAGGTTGTCGAGGATGGACAGCAGCTTCGTGGCCGCCGGTGTGGCGTGCGTCAGCATATCTTCCTGCAGGGCGGAGGTGATGCCGCCGCCGAGGCTCGCAGGCATCGACAGCCGATGGTTCTCGGCAACGAGCGCCGCGGCGGAGTACTGCGCGATCATGAAGCCCGAGAAAACCCCCTCTTCGGGTGCAAGGAAGGCGGGCAGGCCGCTGACGAGCGGATTGACCAGCCGGTCGATCCGTCGCTCGGAGATCGCCGCAACCTCGGCCGCCGCGACCGCGAGCGCATCCAGGGCGAGACCCAGGGCCGCCGCCACGGCATGGGCTTGCGAGCGAACCTGCGGCGCATCGGGCGTGCCGCCGATCGAGGGGTTGTCGGTGACGCTCCCGAGTTCGCTCTCGACGACGACGCGTGCGCTGGCGAGCACGTCACGCGCCGCACCATGGATCTGGGGGATCGCTCGCAAGCTGAGCGGATCCTGCGTGCGGCTTCCGGTACGCCGCCGCAGAAGCGGACTTGCGTCGAGAAGCCGACGCAAGCGCTGGCCGACCGTCTGGAGTCCGTTGGAACGGCGCAGCGACAGCGTCACCGCGTCGAAGACCCCGGCCTGCGCACCCAGGTTCTCATAGGTCATGGCCGCTGCGGCATCGGCCCAGTCGAGCAGTTCGGCGAACCGGACGAGGGCTAGGCAGGCGAGGCCGGTCGAGCAGGGGGTCCCGTTGACGAGGCTGAGACCTTCCTTGGCCTCCAGGACGAGCGGGGCGAAGCCGATCCGCGCGAGCGACTGCGCGCCGCTGATCCGCTCACCTCCGGCGATTGCCTCGCCCTGCCCGATGAGGACCAAGCCGATGGCGGCGGCGTGGGTGAGATAGCCCACCGAACCGCGCGAGGGGATGACGGGCAGGATGTCGGCATTCAGCAGCGCGACCAGGCCATCGACCACCTCGAGCCGCACGCCGGATGCGCCGCTGGCGAAGCTCGCGATCTCGGCCGCCATCACGGCTCGCGTCTCCGGCCGACCGAGCGGATCGCCGAGACCGCAGGCATGGCTGAGCAGGATGTTGCGCGACAGCGCCCGCTGTCGGGACCGGTCGATGATGACGTCGCTGAACGCACCGACGCCGGTGTTGATGCCGTAGCCGCGAATGCCCTGCTCCGAAACCGCCTCGACGATGCGCCGCCCTCGCGCAACGCGGGCGCAGGCGGTCTCCGCCAGGGCGATCTGCGCCCCGCGCGCGACGGCGACGATGCACTCTGGACTGGGCGGCCCATCGATCCGGAGGATGTCGCCGGCAGGCTCGGCGACAATCCCGACAGCAACTGGTTTCACGCGTGCAGTCTCCGAAGCGTCTTCAGGAAGGCGCGGTCGATGGCCTCGTCCGCCTCGTGCCGCCCCGCTCGGATCACGAAGCGCCCGCCGACCAGGACGTCGCGCACCACGTCGCCGCCGAGCGCAAAGAGCCAGCGGCCAAGGATGGCGTCCTCCTGCGCCGCCGCGATGAACGGGTTGGCCCCGTCGAGCACGATCAGGTCGGCCGGCGCGCCCCGCCGGAGGCCGCAGGTCCGGAGACCGGCGGCCTGCGCCCCGCCGGCGAGGGCGGCATCGAGCATCGTGCGCCCGACCGAGGCGCCGGGTCCGGCCGCCAAACGTGAGCGCCGCCGGTCCCGCAGGCGCTGGCCGTACTCGAGGAGGCGCAACTCCTCGGCAACGCTCGTCGCCACGTGGCTGTCGGTGCCGATGCCGATGCGACCGCCGGCCTCAAGGAAGGCGGTTGCGGGGAAGAGGCCGTCCCCGAGATTGGCCTCGGTCGCCGGACAGAGGCCGGCGACGGCGCCCGAGGCGGCGAGCCGGGCCGTCTCGTCCTTGTCCATGTGCGTCGCATGGATCGCGCACCAGCGATCGTCGATCGGAAGCTCGTCGAGCAGCCATTGCACCGGACGGCGCCCGCTCCAGGCGAGGCAATCGGCGACTTCCTGCTCCTGCTCGGCGACATGGATGTGGATCGGTCCGCCGGTCCGCTCGGCTTCGAGGATCGCGCGGATCTCGTCGGGCGTCGCCGCCCGCAGGGAATGGATCGCCAGACCGAGCTTCGCGTCCTGCCTCGCACAAGCCGGTGCGAGCCGTTCCAGGAGCGCGAGATAGCCGTCGACCTCGTGGAGGAACGGACGCTGGCCCTCGCCGGGTGCGATGCCGCCGAAATTCGCATGGGCGTAGAAGACGGGAAGATGCGTCAGCCCGATGCCGGCCTGCGACGCGGCGCGGAGGATCCGGAGCGAGGTTTCGGCCGGGTCGGCATACCGGTCCCCGCCGGGACCATGGTGCAGGTAATGGAACTCGGCGACGCGGGCGAAGCCGCCCTTCAGCATCTCGACATAAACCTTGGCGGCGATCGCCTCCACGTCGTCCGGGTCCACCTTGGACACGGTCCGGTACATCTGCGTCCGCCATGTCCAGAAACTGTCGTCCTCGCTGCCGGCCGTCTCCGCCAAACCTGCCATCGCGCGCTGGAAGGCGTGGGAATGGAGATTGGACAGAGCCGGCACGACCGGGCCACCGAGGCCCTGACAACCGATGGGCGATGCGCCCGGGACGATATCAGAGATGCATCCGGCACCATCGACATGAATCACGACGTCGCGCATCCAGCCCTCGGGAAGCAGGGCGGACGGGGAAAAGAGGGACCGCGGTTGCATAGGTAGGCCCGCTCCGATCAAGTTGCATATACAACATGGGGCATGTTGAGGGGAAACACAAGCCGAGGCTGGCAGCGCCATGTGGTCCGTGGCTATAAGATGCCGGAGCATACGCAGTACGGAACCGGCATGTCATCGACCGAAGCAAGTCCGAGTGAGACGCAGGATGTCGACGACCTCACGGCACCTCTATACGAGAAGCTGAAAGCCTACATACGCAGCCGCATCGAGAGCGGCGAGTTGAGCGTCGGCCATCGGGTTCCCTCGGAAAACGAATTGGTCGACAGCCTGGGCGTGAGCCGGATGACCGCCAACCGTGCCTTGCGTGAACTGGCGGCGGAGGGGCTGGTCGATCGTGTGCGGGGAAAGGGGTCGTTCGTCGCGGCGAAGAAGCGCGCCTCCCAGTTCGAAACGGTGCCGAACATCGCCGACGAAATCCGACAACGCGGCAGCCGGCACAGCGCGACCATCGTTTTCATCCAGGGAGAAGCCTGCGGGCCCGAACTGGCGGACCTGCTCGAGCTGCCGCTCGGGAGCCTTCTCTTCCACACCATTATCGTCCATCGCGAAGATGAACTCCCGATCCAGCTCGAGGATAGATTCGTCAATCCCAAGCGAGCTCCCGACTACATCCATCAAGATTTCATGACGACAACGTCGAACGCTTATCTGTCCGAGGTGGCCCCCATCGTGAAGGCTGAGCAATATGTGGAGGCCACGAACGCTTTGCCGTGGGAATGCAAGCTTCTAGCGATCTCCAAAATCGATCCCTGCCTGCTGATCAGGCGACGAACCTGGTCTGCTGAGGGGCCCGTATCAACGGTTCGTCTGCTCTATCCGGGAAGTCGATACCGCCTCCAAAGCGGGTTTTCAAAGTAACGCTATTGCATGGGCAGGACCGCCGCCGCATGTCCGCCGAAAGTCCTAAACGTTCGGGCGGACGTCATACCGGAGGTCCAACGTCCGCCGAGGAAGGGACAGCCTTCCGTACTTCCCATCGATCGGATTTTTCGACCAAGCATCGGATCGGACAAGCGGCTCACTGGCCTCCCACTGCCCCACGGTCGTGGGACGGACGCCACTGAACCGTCGTCATAGAGACCTCGTATCAAAAATAATATCCGATGTTGGTATAGAAGCTGGTCTTGAATTTGTTGTCGCCACCTGCGCCAAGACCTTGAGCGTATTGCCCAGCCCCAGTATAGGGGTCATTTCGGCCGAAACGTGCCTCGGTATAGATGTAGATTTCCGGGATCTCACGGAGCACCCAGACGCAACCGACCATGTACCGCTCGGTATCCCGGAAATCGGCGCGATCCTTGTACAGAGCGCTGTAGTTCACATAAGGTGTCAATTCCGAGAACGGACCGTGCTCGGGGGAAAGTTTATAGGACAGATCGCCGGAAACAAACCACCCTTTCGTCGCGAGATTATAGGAACCATCATAGCCGCCAACGGAAATCAGGCTGTTGGCGCCCCCGGGATTGCGCGGATCGATATCGATCCGCGCACCGAGCGTGCGCAAGGTCCATGGGCCATAGGTCCCCACGAGGTGAAGGGCCTCCTGCTGCTTCGAACCGTATTCCTGCGTATCGTAGTTGTAGATGCTCGAACGCAGGATCGAGGCGCCGACGGTAGCCGTTGCATCCCCAGAATTGAAGAAGGTATATTCACCACGACCGACGAGCATGTGCTGCTCGACATTGTTGGTCCCACCCGCGAGGTAGCCGTCTGCTTTGACGATATTGGTGGAGTAGCGGGCACTGTTGCGACTGATTCCGAAGTAATTGCCGCCATCGGACGGAAAATAACCGAATTGATAATTGAGGTCAGCTTCCGTGTGATTGTATTTCACTCCGACATTGTATAAATCTTCGATACCATTGACGAAACCGATCGTCTCGAAGAACGTCGTACTGAAGTACGGCAACAGACCGAACGGCACCTGCTGCAGGCCGATCGAGACGCTGTCGTTGGCGTTGAGCTTGACGCCCGCATAGGCGAATTGCAGGAAACTGAATTCGCCGAGATAGCCCTTGTAACCGGCCACGCGAGTGTAGGGGAAGGCACCTCCGTGGATACGGTATTGGGCCGCGCCGAAGAAGGTGCTGGAATCATAGGCGGCTTTCAGGATGAGCGTGTCGAAGCCGATATAGCTTCGGGTGTCGGGGGCACCGGTCCGTGCATTCGCCGCATCGAAGTTCACGTCGATCCGGGCTCGCAGGGCACCGCCGAAAGTCCATTTGCCGTCGAGCGCGACCGGTGGCCCGGACAGGGCCGTCGGCGTCACGGCCGCGGGAGGCGCCACGCGGATCTTCTTGCGCTTGGGTTCCGGTACGGTCACGGGTTGGGTGCGGTTCAACTGCGTCGGCTCTGCATCGAGCTCCTGCGGTTGGGCCACCACACCACTGGCCCCGCTCACGACGAGGCAGCAGCCAAGCGTCAGACTCCGCCGCCTGAAGGTCATGATCCGATTGCTCATGATGTGTCTTTCCTTCTTCAAAATCGAGGGACCATTTTCGTATTGTGTAAAATTGGCCTAATATATATTTTGACCTGACAATCGAATAAATAACTATATAAAACTGAATTATTGCTGATTTTTCTTGTGTTGTCTGATGTTGTATAATTTTTAATATAAAAAATAATCAATAGAGCTGATATTTATATTCCAATTATATATAGATATTCACAATATTTATCCCAGGCGGCGTTCGAATTCGGTATTATCAGAGGCCAAATCATTACCGCAATGCTTGGAGGCGCAACTTCAAGATTGCGAAGGCTCACTCCAAGATTGCTAGCAGTGGCATTCCGCAGCTATCTTCCGCCCGGGCTTTGTACTTGTGGACGAAGCTTGGTGACCCATCCGCATGTTGGAGAACCAGACTGTTCGGCCTCCACGACCGCAGTCGCCCCTTCTCAAGATCGGCCCGACAAATTCCGGTGCACGGTTGGTGCAGAAGGAAAAATCCCGGTGATCAGGAGCTTTGTGAGAGGCTCCCGGCGGGGCTGAACTGTCCTGCAATCCGCCGGGAGCCCGATCCTCGGACTTCAGCCATATTCGATCAGTGATTCAGGCCTTTTGCGGCAATCCAATCGTTAGCCACATCATCGAAGGACGCATGTTTTGCGAGACGCTCGTTCATCTTAATGAGATCTTGCGTCGACAGAGATGCGGAAACGGCATCCAATGTTTTGGCAACGATGGCGTTAGACTTCGATGTTGCAATCAATGGAACGATGTTTTGGGCGGGGAAGAGATTCTTTACATCTTCCAATGCGACGAGATCCTGCGTGGTGATTTCTGGATCGCTGGTGAACAGATCGGCAACCTGTATCTGTCCGTTCTTCAAGGCAGAAAGGGTTAGCGGACCGCCGGCGTCCAATCCCTTGAATGACTTGAATTTGAGATTGTAGACAGTCTTCAGGCCGACAACTCCTTCCTTACGGGTCTTCCATTCCGGCGGTCCGCCGAGGACGAACTCACCAGCGACCGGAGCGAGATCAGCGATTGTCTTTAGGTTGTACTTCGTCGCCGTGGAGCGCGTTACGACCAGCGTATCGGCATTCTGGGCCGTCGACGGCGTCAGAATGGAAATGCCCGAGGGCAGTGCGACCTTGAGGGCAGCCTCCACATCGGTTGAGGAATGCGCGGTTGCCTTCTTGTCGAGGTAGCTTAATAGGGCACCGGCATACTCCGGAAGCAAGTCGATCGACCCGTCGAGCAGCGCCGGCATGTAGACTTCGCGACTGCCGATGTTGGTTCGCAATGTGGTGACGATTCCCTTCGCCGTCAGAGCTTTGGCGTAGATCGTCGCAATTAGCTGGCTCTCGGGAAAGTCGCCCGAGCCGATTACGATCGTTGTGACGCCTTGCCCGGTTGGGACTCCCGATGCAGGCTGGCTCACGGCGGTTGTCGAGAGGCCTGAAAGAGCAAGGATGGCGCAGGCGCCTACCGCCGCGAGTGTCTTGATGACCATGCCGTTGTACTCCTAGACGTGTGGGCCGGAGATCGGGATGCGGGGACGCTCACAGGGGTGAGCGTCTTGAATGACGCTTCAGCCCTGGCGAGACGAAGAGGTGGGACAGGAGCCCGATCAGCAGATCGACGGCGAATGCGAGGAGACCGACGAGGATCGCTCCGGCCGCCATCTGTTGATAGTCGTTCTGCGCGCGCCCATCGATGATCAGCCGGCCGAGACCGCCGAGCGAGACGTAGGCCGCGATCGTCGCGGTCGAGATGATCTGTAGGGTTGCGCTGCGCAGGCCTGAGAAGATCAGGGGCAGGGCGCAGGGCAGTTCGACACCGAAGAGAATCTGCAGAGGCCGCTGACCCATGCCGCGGGCCGCATCCACCGCCTCCGGCTCCACGGCCCCGATACCTGCATAGGTCGCAGCCATGATCGGCGGGACCGCCAGCAGTACGAGGACGATCAGGCTCGGTAAGACGAAAGCGAGGTCGGATGCGAAGCTCGGCCCCAGCAGGATGACGAGCAGGACAATCAGCCCGAGAGTAGGCAGCGCTCTCAGGGCGTTGGCGACCCCCGCAACCACGACCACGCCGCGACGCGTATGGCCGACATAGAGGCCGATCGGCATCGCGATCAGGCAGGCGACGAAGAGGGCGATGCCGCTATAGGCGAGATGCTGGGCGAGGAGGACGGGAACGCCGTCCGGCCCACCCCAGTGCTCTGGATCCATGAACCAGGACACCATGGTCAGGGCCCTTTCCTTTGCCAGGGGGTGAGACGGTTGGCGAGCAACTGCACCAAGCCATCCAGCAGCGCCGCCAGAAGCACGCACAGGACGATGCCGACGATGATCGGTGTGAGGAAGTGAAGCTGCAGCCCCTGCGTGAAGAGCAGCCCGAGCTGAGGCGTGCCCACCAGGGCGGCCACCGAGACGATGCTGACGTTGGAGACGACGGCGACGCGCAGGCCCGCCGCGATGACCGGAACGGCCAGCGGCAGCTCCACGAGAAGGAAGCGCGCGGCGGGCCGGTAGCCCATGGCGCTGGCCGCCTGCAACACGGCCGGTGGGACCGCGCCGAGTCCGTCGCTGACCGTCCGCACGAGGAGCGCCAGCGAGTAGAGCGTCAGCGCGACGACGACGTTGAGCGGATCGAGGATCCGGGTGCCGAGCACCAGCGGAAGCAGGACGAACAGCGCCAGCGAAGGAATCGTATAGAGGAGGCCCGCGCCGCCGAGAAAAGCCGCCTGGAACAGGCCGAGATGCCGGGCGAGCCAACCGAGCGGAATCGCCAGCAGGAGCCCGATGATGACCGGGAGCGTGGACAGGCCGAGATGCCAGGCGAAGAGTTCCGAGATGCGGCCAGATTCTTGGTAGAGCCAGCCCCAAATCATGGCCGGGCTCCGCCGGCATGACCACCACGAACGCCCTCGATCGCCTCAACGACGCGCGCCATCGTAGCGGTGCCGGCAAGCTCGCCGGATGCGTGAACGACGACCCCGCGACCGGAAGGTGAGCTGAGAACCGCGTCCAGGAACTGCCGCAGGGAGCCGCCTTTCGATGCAAGCGTCCCGCCGAGATAGAGATCGCCCTCTCGCAGCGGTTGTCTGAGCGTCTCGACGTCTGCCCAGCCGAGCGGCTGGCCTGCCGCGTCTGCCACCAGAATCCAACGGTCTAGCGCCACCCTCCGAGCGGCGTCAGGCGTCGTGCCGAGCGATACCGTCGGCTCGGCGCAGAGCGGCAAGGCTGCATCGAAGTCGGAGAATCCCAGATGACGATACCCTCGGTCCCTTCCGAGGAAGTCGGCCACAAAAGCGTCGGCCGGGCGCGCCAAAAGATTTTGGGGCGTCGCGACCTGAGCCAGCGTGCCGCCCGTCCTGAGGACGGCGACCTGATCGCCGAGCTTCAAAGCTTCGTCTATATCGTGCGTGACCATGATGATGGTCTTGCCGATGTCCCGCTGGAGCCTCAGGAACTCGTCCTGGAGTTGCCCGCGCACCACTGGATCGACGGCGCTGAACGGCTCGTCCATCAGCATGAACTTCGGATCAGAGGCCAGAGCACGGGCTACGCCGACACGTTGCTGCTGGCCTCCCGACAACTGCCAGGGATAGCGGCTCGCGAAGTCGGCGGTTAGGCCGACGCGCTCGAGAAGTTCATGGGCAACCCGGAGGGCCTTGTCCTTCGGCAATCCGTTGAGACGTGCGGTGGTCGCGATGTTCTGGACGACGGTCCGATGGGGAAACAGGCCGGCATGCTGGATCACGTAACCGATCCTTCGGCGCAAGCGGACAACGTCGATGTTGTCCGTTGATTCTCCATCGAGCAGGATCTGACCAGAGGATGGAACGATCAGTCGGTTGACCATTCGCAGTAATGTCGTCTTCCCGCAGCCTGAAGGACCGACAAGGGCTGTCAGTTGACCGGTCGGCGCGGTAAGCGACAAGCCTCCAACCGCCGCCGTCATGCCCGGATAATGCTTGATGACGCTATCGAAGACGATCATTCGGTCATCTTACCCTTCAGACTCATCGCGCCAGCGGATGCCGCGCCGGAGAAATCGCCCGCGTCTCCGTTCGGGCTGTGGCGCTTCTCCTAATTGTCTATACAACGATGTCACAAAGCCGCAGATGCAACAAGCCCGATCGGTGAAAAAACTTGCACTCGAAGCGACGCCCCTTTTTTATGCAGAAGGGGTCATTATCGAGCAATTTGATCGGATTATTGCTGTTTCTGTAGAACTTCCGCGATGTACATCAGATGTTTGATCTCGATGTTGGCAACACAGTTGCCAGCGCGCTTCCCGTATTGGCTAGAGCGTCAACCGACCGGATTGAATGCCTGGGGCTTTGACGCGGGCGGGAATCCGATTCGATTCCCGGCTTTCCGAGGAGGAGAGCCGATGGTGTCTGCCCTGTCCGCCGATCTGCGCGAGCGTGTTGTGGCTGCGATCGAGGAGGGAGCCTCGCGACGGGAAGTCGCGCAGCGCTTTGGCCGACCACACCGGCATCCTGCTGCATGCGCGGGCCGCTCGTCTTCGACAACGACCGGCTGATCGCCGAGGCTGCGTTAGCGGGTGCTGGAGGACTGGTGCCCTGCCATTCCCGGCTGCTTCCTCCACTACCCGAGCCGCGATCCGATGCGCCCGGTGCTCCGCGCCTTCGATTTCGCCCGGACGACGAAAGTCTGACGAGCGCCGTTCAGCACTATGCCGCGCTCCGGCATGGGATGGCCTGCGGCTCGCGCGCCGTGTCGAGAAGCAGGACGCAGGTGGCCGGCGTGGTCGACCGGATATCGGGGACCGTCATAGTGACGCTGATCCTGGTCGCCGGGCGCCTGGGCTCGGGACACTGACGACCCGGGCTCATCCCGCCATCTTGAGGAGGGTCCGGTCCCGCAGCACATAATGATGGTACAGGGCGGCGATGGCATGGCCGAGGTTGAGCGGCCAGACGCGGTAAGCGCCGCCGTTCTTGTGGATGAAGTCCATCGGCGCCCCCATTCGTGAAAGCTCATGCCCAGCCCTCGCCCGACCAGCGTGGTAAAGGCGCGCGTGTCCTGGAACATGGGGATGTCGAGCACGAAGAACCATTCGGTCGGCACCGACGTGCCGAGATAGCCGGTCCCGGCATGACGATCAGCACCGCATAGAGCAGCAGGTGGCCCATATGCGCGGCGCGCTGCGCCAGCTTCGTGTCGGGTTCCGGGGCGGGCCGGCGATCGACCAGCATCCACGTCACGCGCAGCGTGGTGAGCCCCGAGATGCTGATCCCGAAGGAGAGGTGGAACTGGGGCGCGGTCCAGTTCGCCGGGGTCCGGCGATCGGTGAACCGGTGCCGGTAATAGACCGCGCAATAGACGCAAAGGAACGGCGCGGCGGTGGTCCAGTGGAATGCGCGGGCGACGCGGCCGTAGGAGCGTTCCGAGCCGCGCAGCGCGCCGCTTCCGTCTACGGGAGCGGCGTCGGCCGGGCGTCCGGTCACGTTGCCTTCATCAGGCCGTGCTGGACGAACAGCAGCGGCATGGCGACCGGCCTGTCATGGCATGGACTTGGAAAGAATCCAATTCGTCACACGTTTCGGCAGGACGTGAGGCAGCTTGATGATCCAGCGCATGATCATCGGGAATAGATAGTCAGGCTTCTCCTTGCGAAGCGCATAGATGATGTGCTGCACGGCCTTTTCCTCGGAGATCTCCAGTGGGGCCGGCATGCCGTCGTTGGCGGTGACGGCCGTCGCGACGAAACCGGGATAGACGGTAACAAATCGAATGCCGTGCGGGGCAAACTCGATGCGGCACGTATCGATCAGCAGCCGTGCCGCACCCTTGGCGGCCGAATAGGGGCCCTGGAGCGGAATGCCGAGGAAGCCGGCGAGCGAATTCGTATGCGCCACCAGTCCTCCGCCCTGTTTCATCATCTGCTGCAACGTCGGCATGAGATAGTTGACGACGACGTCGTAGTTGTTCCGCATGTACTGATTGACATTGATCGCATTCATCTTGGTGAGATCCAATGCGGGCGCGCCGCCCGCATTCAGGAACACCAAGTCGATGCGCCCGAACTTCTCGATGGTCGCCGCGACGATGGCGGCGGCGGCGGCATCGTCCGTGGCATCCGCGGCCATCGGTAGGCATCGTCCCCCCTTTGCCACGATCTCGGCAGCCAGCTCATCGAGGAGCGCTTGGCGCCGTGCCGTCGCAACGATGGTGGCTCCCTGTCGCGCCAGTTCGACCGCCGTGCCGCGTCCCATGCCGGAAGAAGCTCCGACGACGAGGATCACCTTGCCCGCAAAGTCCATCGATCCCCCCTGCCACAACTCAGATTCACCGACAAATGCCGGCATGGAAGACGCTGCCTTCCGGCAGTCGTCGAACCGCGAGGCCGCGGCACCGGACGGCCGCGATGACGACCCTTTCGGGTCCGGCACGGCGGGGCGGCCTCCGCCGGCACCATCCGAACGTCGCCGGCCACCCCGCGGACGTACCGTCGCGCGGCGGGATCGGCCACCTGCGCTCCGCCGCTTCGCTCAGTAGCCCGCCTTCATGACGGAGCGCTCGCCGCGTCCATGGCGCTCGGCCGCCTCGCCCTCGTCGCGGGACAGGCGCCGGTTCGCGATGAGACGCACCCACCACGGAACCCGTCTCACCCGCCGTCCCGTGGCGGCCGACAGCACGAAGGCCTGGGCGCACTTCTCCAAGAGTTCGGCATTCAGCAGCAGGCGCTCCAGGCCCATGCCGAAACACAGCACGCGGTCACCCCAGACGAGGGCGTTCGTACTCGCGCCGGGCACGGTCGGAACCGGACCGGCCGCGAGCGGGACCTCGCTGCCCAGATGGCGCACCTGCTCGTCGAACAGGGCCGGCATCGGCCGCCCGAGCCGGCCGATGGCCGCGCCCCAGCGCTGGCGGCCCTCGAGGATCGCGCCGACATCGCGGCGCGCGGCGTAGACCGCGTGGTGCGGGTCGCGCGCGACCGACCGGTCGAGAGACTCCCAAACCACGTCCTGCGCCGGACCGCCGTCCGCAGGGCGGGTAATCCGCACGATCTCGGCACGCTCGGGGATGCGCTGCGAGAGCGTATCCTCGGGTTGCATCAGCCCCTTGGCGGCGAGGCGCCCTGCGGCGTGGCGCAAGGTCTCCGCCACCGAATCCCGGCTCTCCATGGTCATCGTCAGACCAGCCGGAACACGTCTTCGAAGCGCGAGAGCGCGTCGTCGATGACCTCGTCGGTGTCGGCCATGCTCGTGTAGATGCGCGATCCGGCAAGCGTGAGGATGCCGTGGGCGAGGTAGGCCGCGCCCATCTCCTCCATCGCGTGCTTGCGGGCGGACGCCTCGCGCATCAGCTTGATCGGATTGCGCATGCTCATCAGCAGCACCGCGGAGGTCTGAAGGTGCACGATCGAGCCGAAATTGTAGGCGACGTAGGGCAGGCCGAGCCGGTCGATGATCTCGTTCAGTCCTTTGCGGAGCCGGTCGCCGGCCCGGCCGGCGGCGACCGCCGCGTTGGTCCGCGCCATCTCGTCGATCGCATAGTAACCGGCGAGGCAGGAGAGCGGGTTGGCCGACAGGGTGCCGCCGACGAAGGCGCGGCGGCTGCTCGTGCCGATGCCGCCGGCCAGCAGCATCATCACGTCCTTGCTGCCGCCGATGCCGCCGGCCATCAGATAGCCGCCGGTCAGGCACTTGCCGAACACCGTCAGATCGGGGCGGACGCCGAAGTAACCCTGCGCGCCGCCCATGCCGACCCGGAAGCCGGTCACGACCTCGTCGAAGATCAGCAGCGCGCCGAACTCGTCGCAGAGGGCGCGCAGCTTCGCGTTGTAGTCGCGCAGGACCGGGCGGGTGCCGCTCTCGGGCCCGAGCGGCTCGACGATGATGGCCGCGGTGCCGCCGCGCGCCCGGTTCAGCCACAGCTTGCGGCGCAGGGCGCCGAGATCGTTGGGGAAGACCTCCTGCGTGTAGGCGGTGGAGCCCTTCGGGATGCCGATCGCCTCGCGGCGTCCCGTGCCGGGAACCCGCATGCCGTAGACGAGCTGGTCGCTCCAGCCGTGATAGGCGCCGCCGACCTTGATGACCCACTTCTTGCCCGTGTAGGCGCGGGCCAGCCGGATGGCCCCCATCACCGCCTCGGTTCCGGAGCCGAGCATGCGGAACATCTCGATGTTCGGCATGTGCCGGCGGATCAGCTCGGCGAGCTTCACCTCGTACTCGTGGAACAGGCCCGTCACGGGGCCGCACGCGTCGAGAAGCTCGTGCACCTTCTCGCGCACGGGGAGGTAGTTGGAGCCCAGCAGCGTCGGGCCGCCAGCCTGCAGGAAGTCGATGTAGCGGTTGCCGTCGGCATCCCACATGTAGGCGCCGTCGCAGCGCGTGGCCGCCAGCGGGAAGGGGTGGTTGAAGGCGAGGTTGTGCTGCACGCCGCCGGGAATGACCTCCGCCGTGCGCGCGGCCAGCTCCTTCGAGGTCCGGCACTTCTGTTCGAAGTAGTCGAGTACCTTGGGCAGCGCGTCTTTCCGGATTCCGCGGACCGGCTGCTTGAGCAGCGCGTTCAGCCGATCCATCACCGCCGCGTTGTCGGGCCATTCGGAGATGGCGTAGGCCGCCCCCGGTACGGGATTCTGCATGTTCATGCGCGTGCTTCCTCCGCTCGGATTCCGTCCAGACAGGTGAGTGCGAGTTCCCGCAGGCCGGCATCGAGGCCGGGGCGGGAGGCGATGGCGTCGCGCAGGTGCGCGGCGGCGGACGCCTCGACCTCGGCCACCATGGCGGCGGCGTCGGCGAGGGTCGGCGCGGCGCAGATCACGCCGTGGCTCGCCAGCAGGAAGGCGTGGATGTCGGGGCGCAGGCTCCGGGCCAGCGCCTTGACCAGCAGGCCGGTCCCGGAGGGCCGGTAGGGGACGAGGCCGACATGGTCGCCGTACAGGGCGCGGTCCGTGCCCGGCCGCCACGCGAGGCGCTCGTGCAGCACCGCGACGGCGCTGGCGACCGGCTGGTGGGTGTGTACGCTCGCGCGTCGGTCCGGGCGGGCGGCGAGCAGCGCCGCGTGCAGGCCGCGCTCGACCGAGGCCGGCCGCGTGCCCGCAATCTGCTCGCGCGTGTCGAGCCGGAGCACGGCGATATCCGCCGCCGCCATGGCGGCGTAGTCGGTGGCCGAAGGCGTGATCGCGAAGTGCCGCTCGTCCACGCGCAGGGCGACGTTGCCGCCGGTGCCGGCCAGGAAGCCCCGGGCCGACAGGTCGCGGCAGGTATCGACGACCGCCTGCCGTTCCGTCAGGAAATCAGGCATGGTGCTGAGGAGTCCTCGTGCCGTTGAGCCGGCGGTAGAGTGGGCCCAGTCGCTGGTGGAGATCGGTGAAGAGTGCGAACCGGTCGTCGTAGAGCCGGCGCAGGGCCGGGTTCGGCTCGAAGACGCGGGCGATCCGGATGTGCCGGGCCGCCTCGGGAAAGTCCGTCAGGCCGAGCCCGACGCCGCCGATGATGCCTGCGCCGACCGCGTTGGCCTTGAGCGGCTCGTGCAGGCGGCGGATGGGCAGATCCAATGTATCGGCGAAGATCTGGCACCACGCGTCCGAGAGGGCGCCGCCGCCCAGGATCGTCAGGTGCTCGGTCCGGCGCCCGAGGAAGCGTCGCACCGGCTTCATCATCCAGCGGGTGTTGAGCGCCGTTCCCTCGAACACCGCCCGCGCCACCGTCTCGCGGGTGTGCTCCATGCTGAGGTTGAACAGGCAGGCGCGCAGCGAGCGGTCGTCGACGGGGCAGCGCTCGCCGAACAGCCAGGGCAGGTACATGGCGCCGTCGCTGCCGGGCGGGGTGCGGGCGACGATCTGGTCGAGGATCTCGTAGACGTCCGGCGCGGGCTCCGACGCGATCAGCCCGTCGTCGTGGAAGATGATGCGGTCCTTCAGGAAGGCGACGTTGTTCGCGCCGCTCGTCTGAAGGGCGATCATCATGTAGCGCGCGGACAGCGCGCACGGCACCGAGCCGATCTGATCGAGGATGTTGGTCTTCTTGAAGGGGACGTGGGCGCCGATCCAGGACGACGAGCCGACGTAGAGATGCGCGTCGTAGTCCGCGATCGTCCCCGCCCCGATCGCCGCCGCCGTGTTGTCGATCGCCCCGGCCACGACCACCGTCTCCGGCGACAGGCCGAGCTCCGCCGCCACGGCCGGGCGGAGCGTTCCGATGACGTCGGTGCAGCGCACGAGGTCCGGGAACTTTTCGCGGGCGATGCCGCTGCCGGCGATCAGGCCGTCGTGGTAGCGGATCGCGTCGGGGGAGCGGTTGTCCGTGACCCAGGAGGTCAGGATCGAGTCCTGGGTCGCCACGAAGCGCCCGGTCATCTTCAGGTTGAAATAGTCGAGGACGTTCAGGAATTTGTAGGTCCGCTCGTAGACGGCCGGGCGATGATCCCGGATGAAGAGCATGTGCCCGGCCGGGTCCTTTCCGGACAGGGCGGGCGCCCCCCCGCACAGCCGGATCCAGCGCTGCAGCCTGAACGGATCGTAGCCGGCGACGGTGAAGCGGCCGCCGAACTGCTTGGCCAGCGGCTGTGCCCCCCGCATGTCCATCCAGAGCACGGCGTTCATCAGGGGCTCGCCGTCCCGGTCGACCGGGATCGTTCCCTCCCCTTGCGTCGACGAGCACACGGAGCGGATATGCGAGCGCGGAACCGTGCCGCGTCCGAGAACCTCCCGGGTCGCCGAGACGAAGGCCTTCCACCACTCGCCGGGATCCTGCTCGGCGCCGACCTGATCGACCACGACGAGCGGCACCGGACGGAAGGCCCAGTCGACGACGACGCCGGTCAGGGAGACGAGGCCGACCTTGCAGCCGCTCGTTCCCAGATCGAGCGACAGGATATAGGCGTCGCCGTTGTTGTGGTCGGTGGGCTGCACCGTGCGTCCGTTCGAGGCTTTGACGATCGAGCCACGACGATAGCCGGCACCCTAGCGTTCTCTAAGGGCCGCATGGACCCAAACCAGGGTCTATTCCGGCCATAATCTGGCGGCGTCCGAGCGAACCGCGCCCGGCGTGCTGCCGGTCCAGCGCCGGAACGCACGGCGGAAGTTGTGAGCGTCCGTGAACCCGACGGCGAGGGCGATCTCGTCGAGCGTCAGCCCGGCATTGGCCAGGAGTTCCAGGGCCCGGTTCCGCCGCTGCCGATCGAGGAGATCCTGGAACGAGGTGTCGAACTCCGCCAGCCGCCGCCGCAGGGTCCGCTCGGACAGGCCGAGTTCCTGAGCGACGCGCTCGCAGTTCGGTGCCTGCCGAAGGTTCTGCCGCAGCACGCGCTCGACCGAGTCGATGATCTCCTGCGCCTCGCGGCAGCGGACACGATTGCGTTCGAGGAAGCTCATCACCTCGCGGTGACTCAGGGGATCCGAAGTCGTCAGCGGTCTGGCCCGTTCCTCCGCGTCGTAGACGAAGAGATTCTCGGTGCACCCGAAGCGGATCTCGCAGTCGAAGATCCGGCGATAGGCCTCCGCGCAGGCAGGGGGCGGATAGGCCAGCTCGATCCGCCGCGGCCGGAAGCGCTCGCCCACGAGCCCGCGCCCGATCTGCAGGAAGCTCGCGAACGCCTCTTCGACCAGGAAGATGTTGATGTCGGGGGCGTGGAACCGGCTGCTGGCCGAGACGATCACGTCCCGGCCGGAGATCCGCTTGTCGAACTCCAGCATGCTGCCGGTGTCCTTCTGCAGCGCGAGCCCGAGGTCGATCGCCGCGCCGACGGTGCGGCTGGTGATCATGGCGTAGCCGACGAGGCCGATGGAGGTGATCGTCTCGCGGCTGCCGGTCTCCAGCCCGAGGGCGTATCCCTTGGCCAGCCTGAGCGCGCGGCGGATGATCTCGTGCCCCTGGCGGAAGGAGACGCGGCAGCTCGGATCGGCGAGATCGTCCAGGGTCAGCCCGAACCCGAGGGTGATGCGCGACGGGTTGAAGCCCAGGTCTTCGAGCGTGGCCGCCAGGCAGCGGAGCAGGAAGACCGGGATGTTCGCGGTCACGTAGCGCGCATCCGCGGTCTCGTCCGGGGCCGCGCGGGATTCGGCCGGTTCGCCCCTCGGTGTCGCGGCCGGCTCGATCACGGCGCTTGTCTCGGATCGCGGCGCGTCCGGCTCGCCCCGTTTGGCCGAATGTGACCCGTGATTGTCACGACCGGCACCTTTCTGAGCCGGATCACCAGTCCTAACGTCCGAACGTGAAACATAAGACGATGCTTGTCGGTCTCGATGATATTTCGAGCTTAGGCTCTTTTCCATGATTGCTCAAGGCGAAGAAACACGGTCGTCGCGCAAGATGCTTTCGGTGAGCCGCATGAATCCCTGGGCACGACATCGCTCGATCGATACGGTTTCGTTGCCGGAGACGGCGGCGGGCCGCCGGCGCGATGCGATCCACGGCGCGGACCCGCGCTGCCACGGCGGCTCCGGCCTCCGTCCCCGGATCTGACGCCATGTCGACCGCCGTCCCGCCGTTCGCCCCGTTGCTCGATGCGCAACGCGCGGCCTTCATGCGGGACGGATCTCCGCCGCCCTCGGTCAGGCGCGATCGACTGAAGCGCCTCGAGACCCTGATCCGGTCCCGGAATCGTGACCTGTGCGCGGCGATCGCGCAGGATTTCTCGGGCCGCTCGGCGCACGAGACGGCGCTGCTCGAACTCGCGCCGCTGCTCCGGGCGATCGCCCATGCGCGGAGCGCGCTGAAACGCTGGATGGCGCCGGAGCGCCGCGCCACCGCGCTCGAATTCTGGCCGTTCCGCAATCAGGTGATCTACCAGCCCCTGGGCGTCGTCGGCATCATGGTGCCGTGGAACTATCCGCTGCTGCTGGCACTCGGACCGCTGGTCGACGTGCTGGCGGCCGGCAACCGCGCGATGATCAAACCGTCCGAACTGCTGCCGCGGACGGCGGAGGTTCTGCAGGAGGCGGTCTCCGAGGTCTTCGACCTCGAAGAGGTCTGCGTCGTCACGGGCGGCGTCGAGACGGCGGAGGCCTTCTCGCGCCTGCCGTTCGACCACCTCGTCTTCACCGGCTCGACGGCGGTGGGCCGCAAGGTGATGGCTGCGGCCGCCGAGAACCTGACGCCGGTGACGCTCGAACTCGGCGGCAAGTCCCCGGCGATCGTCGCACCGGACTATCCCCTGGCCGGCGCGGCGCGCGACCTCGTCTTCGGCAAGATGATGAATGCCGGTCAGACCTGCATCGCTCCGGACTACGTCCTGGCGCCGCGCGAGCGCATCGACGCCCTGGCCGAGCGCATCCTGGCCGAGATCGCGTCCTGCTATCCCCGCGGACGGGAGGGCGACTACACGAGCCTCGTCGGCGCGCACAACCACACCCGCCTCGCCCGCATGCTCGCGGAATGCCGGGAGCGCGGTGTGCGCGTCCTCAGCTACGATGCCGTCGCCGCGGGCGAGGCGACCCGGATGGCCCCGACCATCGTGCTCGACCCGCCCACGGACGCGCTGCTGATGCGCGAGGAGATCTTCGGGCCGATCCTGCCGATCCTTCCCTACGACCGGGTCGAAGACGCCATCCGATTCGTCCAGGCGCGGCCGCGCCCGCTCGCCCTCTACCTCTTCACCCAGAGCCGCGCGGTCCGGACGGCGGTCCTGGACGGGACGCTGTCGGGCAACGTCACCATCAACGGGACGCTGCTGCACATCGTCCAGGGCGACCTGCCCTTCGGCGGTGTCGGGCCGAGCGGGATCGGTGCCTACCACGGCCGCGACGGCTTCCGCCGATTCTCCCACGCCCGGGGCATCACCCGGGTGCGGGGCTTCAATCCGGCGCGCCTGGCCGCGCCTCCCTACGGACCGGTCGCACGGCTTCTTGCCCGCTTCATGATGCGGTGAGCCGCTGCGGGCCCGCCGCACCGGCACAAAAATGCAACAGCACAGGATCATTTCCATGTTTTGAGAATGCAGATTTTACATGCGCGGGCTTCCAGTGATATAGTAGTATAGACAGTTTTTGCTGAGGGGACATCGGGCAATGATCGGTATTAATAACGGCGCGACTCTGAGAAAGTATTCTGCCATTCTCTGCGCGCTCGGCTGGCTGAGTGCCGCGCCGGCCCATGCCGGCGGTTTCTCGCTGCCGGTCGCCGACACGGACATCCTGTTCACGGAAGGGAACTTCAGCATCCGAATCGGCGCCCTCGGGATCTTCCCGAACCAGAGCTTCTCGACGATCCGGGGGCAGCGGGTCGGATACGCCAACTACGTGGATCCGATTCCCGCGCCGAGCTTCGCCGTCAAGTTCCGGATCGCGCCGGAGCTCTCCTGCGCCTTCCACTTCTCGTACCCGTACGGCATCGAGGCGAGCTACAACCTCGCCGCGCAGAATGCTCAGGCACTCTCGTTCGCGGAGGTCGGCCTGCTGCCCAACGCGACGCGCAGCATCCGGCTGACGACCCAGGAATACGGCACCACCTGCGCCGCCAGCGCCAATGTCGGGCCCGGCAAGCTCTACGTGCTCGGCGGCGGCTTCCTGGAGGGCGTGCAGTACCGGGAGAACACCCGGCTCGGCACGCTGAACCTCGAACAGGACGCGAAGGCCGGGTACCGCGTCGGCCTGGCCTACGCGGTACCCGAATACGCGATGCGCATGCAGGTGATGTATCGCTCCGCGGTGGATCACGCGCTGACCGGCAATTTCACCCTGGGACCGCTGGCCTCGGCGATCGGGCTGTCCGGCGGACCGCTCGTCGCCACGGGCGCGGGGACGCTGCCGCAATCCGTCCGGGTCTACGCGCAGACCGGCATCGCCCCGCAATGGCTCGTCTACGGCGCGTTCACCTGGGTCAACTGGAGCGTGCTGCCGCAATTCGGCTTCACCATCGACCAGCTCGGACCGTCCAGCAAGATCCTGGGCCTGCGGGATGGCTTCACCACGCAGGTCGGCGTCGGTCACGCCTTCACCGACCGCCTGTCCGGCACGGTCAACCTGAATTGGGACACCAAGACCGGAAGCGCGGCCTTCATCCTGCCGGCCAGCGTCGGCGTCGGCCTGGGTCTCGAATACAAGACCGATTACGGCAAGATCGCCTCCGGCGTCCTGCTCGCGCGCTTGTCCGGCGGATCGCAGACGTTCGCCGCCGGTGCGACGGTCGACGGCACGGCGGGACCCGGCTACGCCGTCGTGACTGGCCTCTCGTACCTGCTGGACTTCTGAAGTCCGCCCGCGGCCCGACCCTCCTGCACCGTTCGCCATGTCGAGGATTCGATGACACCATCCTTCATCACCTTCGGCGATCGCATCGCCCGCACCGTCATGCGCACGCTCGGGAGCCTGCCGACCGGCATCCAGCGCCTGCTGGCAGGCACCCCGATCCGGATCGACGGTCAGACGCTGCATCCGACGGTCCAGCTCGGGATACGGCTGATCAAGCTGGTCGGGGGCGATACCTTCGAGACCAAGCCCTTGCCGGAGGGACGCAAGGAGATCGCGGTCGAGGCCTGGGTATTCGGCGACCCGCGCCCGGTCGGCTCGGTCCAGGATCTCACGGCCCCGGGACCACATGGCCCGGTCCCGGTTCGTCTCTACAAGCCCGAGGCGGCCGGCAAGGACCTGCCTCTCGTCGTCTACTATCACGGCGGCGGCTGGGTGCTCGGCGGCTTCGAGTCCTGTGACTCGCTCGTCCGCTTCCTGGTCGCCGAAGCCGGGGTTTGCGTCCTCTCGGTCGATTACCGGCTCGCGCCCGAGCACAAGTTCCCCAAGGGGCTGGACGACTCGCTCGCGGCCTTCGACTTCGCGGTCGCGAACGCGGCGTCCTGGGGCTGCGACCCGGATCTCGTCGGCGTGAGCGGCGAGAGCGCGGGCGGCAACCTGACGGCGGTGGTCTGCCAGATCGCGGCGGAGCGCGCCCGTACCCGCAAGGAGATGCCGGTTCCCGCCTTCCAAGCGATGCTGATGCCCGTCACCGACCTGTCCAGGGAAAGCGGGTCCTACGAGCTGTTCAAGGAAGGCTTCTTCCTCACCGCGGCCCAGATGCGCTGGTACAAGAACCACTACCTGTCCGATCCGTCCGAGGCCCTGGACCCGAGGGTGTCGCCGCTCCTGGCGGAGACGGTCGAGGGTCTGCCGCCGGCCTATGTCGGCGTGGCCGCCTTCGATCCGCTGCGCGACGAGGGAGAGGCCTATGCCAAACGGCTGGAGGACGCCGGCGTGCCGGTGATGCTGCGCCGCTTCCCCGGCGCGACGCATGCCCTGATCAACGCGCACGCGGTAGGCACGCTCGCGCGCGACATGAGCCTGGAGGTCTGTGGCGCCCTCGGCGTGCTGATCACGATGGCCAGAGCCCGCAGGACGGCTGGCTCCGGAGCGGCCACGACGGAGGCGGCCCCGATCCGCCTCACGGCCTAAATGCCGCTTGCCGTATCCCGCCCGCATGCCCCCCGCCGGAAGCGGGGCTTATCCTCGCCCTGCTGCCGGGAGACCCGGGATCCGGATACGACGCCGTTGTGCCGATTCCCGTTGCCGCCGCCCTGACTCCCGTTGCGGTCTTCACGGGCGGCCCTGGCCGCGATGCGTGCTGTGCGGCGGGAGCAGATCGGCGCCCCGGACTGGATGATCAGGGCCAGCGGCGTTCGCCGGCTCGATCCCGATCGCGGAGGAGGAGCCGGCGCTCCCGCCCGTCCCGGTCCAAGCGGGCAGGCGGGACCTGCTGATCCCGGAAATCCGCCAGATCCTCGACGGGACGGGCCGCATCGCCGGCGCCCTCTCCCCACGGGCATCCGCCCGACCCGGCGGCCCGCTCGCATCTGCGCACATCCGGGCGCGTTCCCTGCCGAGAAGGCTTGTTCGATGAATCGGCCGAACCGCACGTCCGAGATCTACCCGACCGCCCACAGGCGCGCCGCGTTGATCGGTCCCGGCCGCGTCGTCGTGTTGGTGGTCGCCGCCGCCGCCCCGCTGGCGGCCCTGATCGGCAACATGCCGCTCGCCCTGTCGCGGGAAGCGGGGCTGTCCATGCCCGGGGCCTTCGCGCTGGTCGGCCTAACGCTGGCCTGCTTCGCCGTCGGCTACACCGCGCTCAGCCGCGAGATCGTCAGCAGGGGCGCCTTCTACACGCAGGTGGGCCAGGGCCTGGGCCGGCCCGCCGGCGTCGTCGCGGCCTATGCGGCGGCGATCGCCTACGCGGCCTACGCCGTCGGGACCGCGGCCGGGTTCGGCTACTTCGCCGCGCTGGTCCTGCACGAGGCCGGCATCGAGGTCTCCTGGCTCGCCTGCGCCGCGGCGGGCATCGGCCTCATCGGCCTGCTCGGATACCGCTCGCTCGATCTCTCGGCCAAGCTCCTGACCTGGCTGCTGTCGGCGGAGTTCGCCGTCCTCTTGGTCTTCGAGGCTCTCGTGATCGCGCAGAAGGGCCTGGGCGCGTTCCCGCCGGATGTCTGGAGCCTCGCCCACCTCGCCGATCCGGGCATCGGCGCCGTCATCCCCTTCGCCATCGTCTGCTTCGTCGGCTTCGAGGCCGTGGCGCTCTACGGCGAGGAGACGCGCGATCCGCGGCGCGCCATCCCGCAGGCGACCTACGCGGCGCTCGGCCTCGTCGGCGTGTTCTATCTCGCCTCCGTCTGGATCATCATCGGCGCGGCCGGTCCCGAGGCGGTCCGCGCGCTCGCGCAGCGCGAGTCGGGCAACTTCCTGTTCACCCTGGCGACCGCCTACGGCGGCGAGGGGCTGGCCGCGACCTTCGGCATCCTCCTGGTCCTGAGCATCCTGGCAAGCTTCCTGGCGGTCCACAACGCCGCGAGCCGTTACGTGTTCGCGCTGGCCAGCGACCGCCTGTTGCCGACGACGTTCGCGCGCTTCCATCCCGATCACCACTCGCCCCACGTCGCGAGCATCGCAATGACGGGGCTCGAGACCGCGCTGGTGATCGGTCTCGGCCTCTGCGGCGTCAGCCCGTATCTCGGCATCGCATCGTCAATGATCGGTCTCGGAACGATCGGCATCATCGCCATGCAGATCGCCTGCGCGCTCGCCGTGATCGGCTTCTTCCGGACTGTGCGCCCGTCACGACCGCTCGCCACGAAGATCCTGCCCGCGGTCGCGGCCCTGGGCCTGACGGCCTTCCTCGTGCTGGTCACGCTGAACTACGGCACGCTGACCGGCACCGACAATCCGGTCGTCAACAGCCTGCCCTGGCTGTTCCTGCCGCTCGCCGCCGTCGCGGTCGGCTATGCCCGCTGGCTGAAGCGGAAGCGGCCGGGCGCCTACGCGCAGATCGCCGCGACCGAGTACCGCCCGGTGCGCACGCGCGCGGCCGTGCCGGTGGAGACCTACCGCAACCGCTACTGCATCGTCGGCGCCGGGCCGAGCGGTCTCATCATGGCGCGGGCCCTCCTCGCGGAAGGCGTTCCGTTCGATTGCTTCGAACGGCACGGCGACGTGGGCGGATTGTGGGATCCCGACAACCCCGGCACGCCGATCTACGAGAGCGCCCACTTCATCTCGTCGAAGTGGACCTCGTACTTCTACGGCTTCCCGATGCCGGAGCACTACCCGGACTACCCGTCCTGCCGGCAGATCCTCGACTACATCCGCAGCTTCGCCCGCGCCTACGGGCTCTACGAGCACGTGACCCTGAACACCGCGGTGACGTCGGCCGAGCCGGCCGAGGGCGGCTGGCGGGTCACGCTGTCGACGGGCGAGGTGCGCCGCTACGCCGGCGTCATCGCCTGCCCCGGCGTGACGTGGCATCCGAATCTGCCGGAGATCCCCGGTCGCAGCGCGTTCCGCGGCGAGGTTCTCCACTCGGTGGCGTATACCCGGCCGCAATCCTTCGCCGGCAAGCGCGTGCTCGTCGTCGGCGCCGGCAATTCGGGCGTCGACATCGCCTGCGACGCCGCGAAGTTCGGCCGCAGCGCCTTCTTCAGCGTGCGGCGCGGCTACCGCTTCATCCCCAAGCACCTCTTCGGCGTGCCGACCGACCTGATGATGAGCGGGCAGGTTCCTCCACCGCGGGGCATCGCCGTGTCGGGCGATGTCGGGGCCATGCTCGACACGCTGAACGGCGACCTGACCCGCCTCGGCCTGCCGAAGCCGGATCACGATGCGCTGTCCAGCCACCCGATCATGAACACGCAGATCCTGCACCATCTCAGCCACGGCGACCTGATCGCGAAGCCCGACATCGCGGCCTTCCGCGCCGACGGCGTGGTTTTCCGCGACGGCTCGGAGGAGGCGGTCGACGTGGTGGTGCTCGCCACCGGCTACGTCTACGCCATGCCCTTCTTCGACCCCGCTCTGTTCGCCTGGAACGGAGGCCGTCCTCAGCTCTACCTCAACGTGCTCCACCGCCAGCGGCGTGGCCTCTACGTCCTCGGCTTCACCGAGTTCGCGGACGCGGCCTACCGTCGTTTCGACGAGATGGCGCAGTTGATCGTCGCCGACATCCACGCGACCGAGACCGGCCACGGCCGCGACTGGCTCGACGGACGCCGCAGGGACCATTTCCCGGATCTGCGCGGGGGCAGGACCTACGTCGAATCTCCCCGCCACACCAACTACGTTCACACCGCGACCTTCCGGAGGCTGATGTCGGAGGTCCGCCGCCGGCTCGGCTGGCCGGATCTCGACGATGCGTCTTTCGAGGGGCTCCGTCGCGACCACGACCACGTGCAGGCGTTCACGCCGCGTCCGGACAAAGCCGGCCCGGCAGCGGCGAACGTCAGCCGAACTCGAGCAGTTGGAGCGGTGGAGTGAGCAACCCTTTGAGCAGAATCGCCATCGTCACGGGAGCGGCCGGCGGGATCGGCCGCGTTCTGACTCGACGTCTGATCGAAGGTCATTTCCACGTGGTGATGCTGGACATCGATGACGCCGGGCTCGCGGACTGCCAGCGCGCGTTCGGCGACGAGGTGACGACCCTGCGGTGCGACGTGACCGATCCCGCCTCCGTGGCGGAGGCGGCCGCCGCGACCCAGGCTCGCTTCCCCTGTGTCCATGCGATCGTCAACAACGCCGGCTGCATCGTGCCCGGACCGTTCCGCAGGGCGAGTTCCGGGGCGATCGAGCGGCAGATGGAGATCAATCTCCTCGGCCCGATCCGCGTGCTGGCGGCCTTTCTGCCACAGGTCTCGACGGGCGGATCCATCGTCAACGTCGTCTCGATGGCGGGTATCTTGCCGCTGAAGAACAGCGCGATCTACTCGGCCGGCAAGTTCGGCCTGCGCGGCCTCACGCTGGCCCTGGCGCTCGAGATGCGCGAGCGCGGAATCGCCGTCTCGGGCGTCTATCCCTCCTCGGTCGACACGAAGATGCTGCTGGCCGAGGCCCGTGCCGGGGGATCGCCCCTGAACTTCCTCGCGGAACCGTTGGCGCCCGAAACGGTCGTCAAGGGTATCATGCGGGCGATCCGGGAGGGCGGGTTGGAGTATTACGCGCCCTATGGCGACGGCTTTCTCTCTCGCCTCTGCGCCTTCTTCCCGTGGATTCTGCCGCGGCTGCTGCCGGCCTTCGAGAGACAGGGAGCCGCCAGGATGCGGCGCTATCTGGCCAAGCACCAGTCCAGTCCTGAGTGCCGCCGCTGCGAATGGCCGGTCCCGTCGAGACGTGACGGCCGACATCCTACCGGGCCGGACCGCGCAACAGGGACGCACTCGGACGGCAGTCGCGGTTATCGACCGATCCTGTCAGGCATCCGTCAGTGCTGCTGCACACATCTTCACGGAATTGATGCGGTTCGCCACGGGAACGGGTTGCTCCGCCCCTCCGCTTCGGACGCGAGCAGACCGATTGCGTCCTCGGCGTACACGAGCCGCCCTCCTTCTCATGTCGGCATAGAGCGACATGGCAATCCGGCAGGCCCCAACCAAGGTCGTCGATTCACCGGTGAACCCAAAGGAAAACACTCGGTGGTACGATCGATCGCTACCTCGGCACCGGGCTGCGTCCACGGCTGCCAGAACCGAAGACGCTTCTGAGCACCGACCAGGTCGAAGGACTGAGGCCTTGATCGCTCCGCAGGCGGCGGCCGTCGGCGCGATCCAGCCTTTCGAACTCGACGGCGCAGCGCTGAAGCGCCAGTCCCGCTCTGTCCTTCATCGGCATCGATCTCTGCGCCCTCGCCCCGGCCGACTCGAAGCGCAGACAGGATGCGAGATCCTCTTTCAGGTTGTCGAAGGGAGCGGCCTCCGCGGCCGATACGAGGGTCAGGAGAAACAAGGCGGCACGTGCGGACACGGGACGGCTCCGTTCGAGATCGACTGATGCGGATAACGCGCTGCCGGGCCGAACGTGGCCAAGCCATCGGTGCCGGAGCCGACGATCCACATCCAAGACGCCGACAAGACGCTGACCTTCACGGCTCACGCGCAAGGAGGCGCTCACCGCTCACCGGGGGATCCGAAGACGGACCAACCCCATCGACCTACGGGGCCGTCCTTCGAGAGCCTCAGGATGAGGCCGATCTGCAAGGTCCTGCCGATCGCCCCGTCGACGTACTACGCTCATGCTGCGCGGCGGGTCGATCCCGGCAAGCTGCCGGCCCGGACTCGCTCGGACGCGGCACTGATGGTCGAGATCCGGCGCGTGTTCGAAGGAAAACTTCTGCGTCTACGGCGTGCGCAAGGTCTGGCGGCAACTCGTCCGGGAAGGGATCCCGGCGGCCCGTTGCACGGTGGCGCGGCTGATGCGGGTCACGGGGCTGGAGGGTATCGTGCGGGGCAAGAAGGTTCGCACCACGATCCCCGACCCGGCCGCCATCTGTCCGCGCGACCGGGTGATCCATTGATCCGGACCGTGGCGCAGCTTCGAGGCGGTGGAGTTCGCCACCCTCGAATGGGTCGACTGGTTCAACACCCGCCGCCTGCTCGAACCGGTCTGGAAATGTACCTCCCGCCGAAGCCGAAGCGCGCTACTTTACTCAAGGAGGCGCAGGCCTTGGCTGCGTGACCCAAATCAAACGGCCTCCGGGAAACCCGACCCGGTTCACTCTATTGCCGATACACTTCCCGCTTCCGCACACACCGACAGACTCGAGCGAAGAAGCCCGGCACCGGTTCCACCGGCTCCGGGCTTTTCGATCCGTCGGGGCAGATCAGGCGGGATCAGGCCCAGTCGTCGTCGCCGCCGTCGCCGAGATCGCCGCCGAAGTCACCGCCGGAATCGCCGCCGAACGAGGCATCCTGGAAGCCGCCGTCGCTGCCGCCCAGCGCCGAGCCGAGATCCTGGTCGCCCCCGCCGCCGAAGTCGTTGTTCTCGACGATCGTCTCGCCGCCCCCGCCGAGGCCTGCCGCGGCGGCGCTGCCGAGGGCGGAATGGCCGCCTGCGAAGGCGTTGGAGAGGGCGCTGCCGAGCAGCATGCCGCCGGCCGCACCGGCCGCCATCGGCAGGGCGGTGGCGAGGAAGCCGCCGCCGCCGCGGGCCGGCTGCTGCGGCTGGCCACCCCAGGGGCCGCCTTGAGGTGCACTGCCGTACCCGCCGGGCTGGCCGTAACCCTGCTGCGGACCGCCGTATCCGCCCTGCTGGCCCCAGGGCTGGCCGGCCGGGCGCTGCGGCTCGGAGCGCTGGCCGCCGCCGAAGATGCTCGATAGGAAGCCGCCGCCCGAGGGCTGGGACTGGGCTTGGCTGCGGGCCTGCTCGAGCTGCTGGTTGAGACTCTTGATCGCCTCCTCCTGCACGTAGATCAACTGGGCCATCGCGTAGGGGGCGTAGGGCTGGCTGCGCAGCTTCTCGGCGATGAAGCGCTCGGCATCGGCGTCACGGGGCTGGCCGGAGGCCTGTTCGAGGCGCTGGAAGATGCCGTTGATGATGTCGCGTTCTTCGCTGTTCATGGAGCCGTCCTCCTGAAGGCGCCGACGGCGTCGTCACCGCACGGCGGTTACGAGATGGGGGCCGGTCGAGCTTTTGTCAGGGGGCGTCCAGCGATTGTCCGTTCTCGCCGCGGCCGGAATCGGTCGGTTTGTCTTCAGCGGACGACAAAAAAGCCCGGCCGCGAGGCCGGGCTTTTCCGAACGATGTCCGGCGGTTCGCTGAGGAACCGCCGGCTATTGGGTCTCAGTACGAGCCGAACTTGTAGTTCAGGCCGGCGCGGACGACGGCGAACTCGGTCTCGCGCTGACGGGCAACGCTGCCGGAGGCGAGCACGACGCCCGGGCTGTTCGTGTAGACGAGGTTGCCGGCCGGGGTGGCACCGAAGGCGCCGTTCAGACGGTTGCCGCGATCGAGGTTCACGTACAGACCTTCGACCTTCAGCGTGACGGCCGAGGACTTGAAGAAGTTCAGGAACGAGTCGGTCGGGAGAGCGTACTCGATACCACCACCGGCGGCCCAGCCGGTGCGGAAGTCGTCGGAGGAACCGCCGGGCAGGCCGAAGTCGGAGCCGCCGCCGGAGCCGTAGGCGAAGCCGCCGGTGCCGTACACGAGGGTGCGGTCGAAGGCGTAGCCGAGGCGGCCGCGGACGGTGCCGAAGAAGTCGAGGCCCGACAGGCCGTTCGGGTTGAACACCTGGGTGCCGGCCAGGAGCGGGCCGCCGGCCAGGGCGAAGCGGTTCCGGTCACGGCCGAAATCGACGTACTGGGCGTCGGCCTCGACACCGATCACGACACCGGAGCCCGGGGTGAACTGGTAGTTGTAGCCGATCTGACCACCGCCGACGAAGCCTTCGTCGCTGCGGCGGTTGTTGAAGGCGACAACCGCGGTGGTGCCGGCGCCGACGAGGCCGCTGGCGGGGCCGACGCCGATCACGGTCGGGGTGTTGTTGTCGTTACCGGTGCCGAAGCCGTAACCGGCGTTGAAACCGGCGTAGAAGCCCGTCCAGGTGAAGACCGGCACCGGCTGGAACACCGGCGGGGGAGCCGCGCGGCGCGGGAGGTCGGCGGCGAGCGCCGAACCGGCGAAGGCGATGCCGGCCATGGCCGTACCGGCGCGAAGGAAGGATTTCATCACTCTGATCCTCTTTAGACTGTGCCGCCGCCTCCAGGGAAGCGGAGCGGCACGGTGCCCCGTATCTATTGCAGCATCCCGGAAGATGCTGTTGCGGCTCGACCACGCCGACCGTCCAGAAGGCGGCCCCTTTGTGGCAGTGGTCTTTAGACTGCCGTCGTTGCCAACCGGGAAACGCCGCCAAACGGCCAAGGTTCACTTACGGCCGAGCTTTTTTGGTGACGGTTCCGGACAGATTGTCGCAGGGATACAACCACGGCGTTCCGCGACGTCGGAAGGCTTACGATGGATGCGGCGCGGGATGCGAGTGCTTCAGCGCACAAAAGCCTGGCCGTGGGTGCCCTTGCGGCGGGCGTTGCATCGATGCAACGATTTTTGTGAATTCTGTAAGATAAACCGTCAGGGCGTCAGTGCAATCGCCGAGATCAGTCGGCCGTAATCGGGCTCTTTCCGGTGTGTGGTGCGCCGGAAGCTGTAGAATCGGTCGGAGTCGGCATAGGTGCACAGGCCGAGCGAGGCCGCCTCGCCGATGCCCGCCTGCGCCAGCCGATCGAGAATGAAGGCTGGAAGGTCGAACTGGGCATGGCCCGGCCGCCCCCCCGCGAAGAACCGCTCGGAATCGGGCACCTCGGCACGGAAGCGATCCACGAACTCGGCGCCGACTTCGTAGGAGGGCTGCGAGATCGTCGGCCCGAGGACGGCGACGATGTTTTCGCGCTGCGCGCCGAGCACCTCCATTGCCGTCACCGTCGCCTCGACGACACCGCCGAGTGCGCCCTTCCATCCGGCATGGGCGGCGCCGACGACCCGATTCTCCGGATCGGCGAACAGGATCGGGCCGCAATCGGCGGTGGCGATGCCGAGCGCGAGGCCGGGAACGCGGGTCACCATGGCATCCGCCTTCGGACGCTCGGCGAGGGGGAAGGGCGCTTCGACGGTGACCACCTCGGCCGAGTGGACCTGATAGAGGCTGACGAGATTCCCGCTCGGCAGTCCGAGCTGCGCGCACATCCGCGCCCGATTCTCGCCGACCCGCGCCGCCTCGTCCTGCGAGCCGATCCCGCCGTTCAGCGACGCGTAGAGCCCTTCCGAGACGCCGCCCTGCCGAGTGAAGAAGGCGTGCCGCACGTAAGAGTGCGAGCTGAGTTCGGGCGCTTCGATGAACATGGGCTCTCAGGGTCTCTCGACGGGAGGCGGGAGCGCCGGCAGGGGGCCCAGCGCCGGATGGCTCACGCCGAGCACCTTGAACAGGGCCCCCATGCCGTGCGGATCGGGATCGGTCAGGCGGGCGAAGGCAGCTCCGATCGCCTCGGCCTGGGCCGGCGTCGCACGGGCCGAGAGCCGCTCGGCGCGGGCCGCCAGCCCGAGCCCAAACAGGAAATCGCGCTGCGTGACGGGTCCGTGCACCGCCGCGCCCTCCACGAGGGCGGCGCGGGCGAGCGCTCCGAAATCGACGTGAAGGGTCAGATCCGCCGCGCCCGGTCGGGCCAGCGGATCGGCGAAGCGATGGTCGGCGAGGGCCTGAAAGGTATCGCCGAAACGGGATCGGTCGTGACCGTAATCGATGGCGAGCAGGGCACCGCCCCGGGCGACGAGGCGTCGGCAGAGGTCGCGCATCACGGCGAGCCCTTGACTCGGCAGGGTGAGCACGGCGCCCTCGGGCGCCTCCGCCGAGAGGCGCGGGTCGGGCTCCGGATCGAGGCCGAAGGCCAGCGCATCGCCCCCCGGCGCGAGGCCGACGCGGCGCTCGCGCCAGCCTCGCCCCGTGCGCACGAACTGACGGGCGGGCAGGGCGTCGAAGAACTCGTTGGCGATCACGAGGAGCGGCGCGTCGGGCAGGCTCGCCACCGAATCGTGGAAGGTCGGCGCGGCCCCGGCGAGCCGCTCGGCCTGGAGCCGGCGCAGGACCGGGCTCGTCTCGACGAGGTGGAGGTCGAAGGCGGCGCCGGCCGCGCGGAGCGCCCGCAGCGCGTCGGCCATCAGCGTGCCGCGGCCGGGCCCGAGTTCCACCAGGCAAGGGCGCTCGCCCGGCATTGTCGCCAGAACCGCGGCGGCCCAGGCGCCGATCAGCTCGCCGAACATCTGGCTGATCTCCGGCGCGGTGACGAAGTCGCCGGCCGCCCCGAAGGGATCGCGCGTGGCGTAGTAGCCGTGGCGCGGATGGCCGAGGCAGAGCGCCATGTAGCGGTCGAGCCCGATCGGCCCGCTCTCGCGGATCTCCCGCGCGAGGATCGCGAAAAGCGGTGTCGCCCCGGGCTCCACGCTCAGATCTGCCCGGCTTCGGCCTGGATTTCCGGCCCTTTCGGCCGTGGCCGCGTCACCCCGCGGGCGGCGAGCACGATGTAGACGAGCCCGACCAACGCCATCGGCACGCAGAGCAGCATGCCCATGGTGACGCCGCCGCCCAGCGCGTTCACGTCCTGGCCGAACAGAAAGCCGAGCTGCCGGTCCGGCTCGCGGAAGAACTCGCAGAAGGTGCGCGTCAGCGCGTAGCCGAGCACGAAGATGCCGCCGAGCAGGCCCGGCTTGCGGAAGCCGAAGCGCCGCACGGCGAGAGCCATGACGATGAAGAGCAGGAGCCCTTCCGTGCCCGCCTCGAACAACTGGCTGGGATAGCGCGGCACGTCGCCCCCGGTCGGGAACACGATGGCGTAGGGAAAGTCGGGCGCGGGTCGGCCCCACAGCTCGCCGTTCACGAAATTGGCGATGCGCCCGAAGAACAGGCCGATCGGCACCACCACCGCGGCGAGGTCGAGCATGGTGTAGCCGTTGAGGCTCCGCGCGCGGGCGAACAGCAGCAGCGCCAGGATCGCGCCGAGGAAGCCGCCGTGGAACGACATGCCGCCGTTGCGGATCGCCAGGATCTCCATCGGGTGATCGAGGTAGAGCGGCAGGTTGTAGAACAGCACGTAGCCGATGCGCCCGCCGAGCACGACGCCGAGCGCCACCCAGACGATCAGGTCGTCGATGTCGGCGAGCGTCGGACGCCTGACCACGCCCCAGAGGGAATCGGCCGCGGCCAGCCGGCGGGCGTAGAACCAGCCGCCGATCAGCCCGGCGATGTAGGACAGCGCGTACCACTTGATCTCGACCGGTCCGATCGAGACCGCGACCGGATCGATGGCCGGGAAGGGCAGGGCGAGAAGCGGCGGCATCGACGGCCCGTGACGGCTTGAAACTCGCGCCGCATTGGACCCGCGCGGCCGGAAGCGTCAAGGCTCGGACGCGTTGCACCCTGGAAGCGCCGGGCGCAGTCTCGACGCCGCGGCGGATACGAGGAGGGCGATGCTCGGCAACGGGGAGATGGTGGCGCGGCTGGTGCTCGCGGGCGCCATGGGCAGCGTGATCGGCTTCGAGCGGGAGCGGCTGCTCTGGGCCGCGGGCCTGCGCACGCACATGCTGGTCTGCGTCGGCGCCTGCCTGTTCATGCTGGTCTCGGCCTTCGGCTTCTCCGACGTGCTCGGGCAGAAGGATGTCGTGCTCGATCCCTCCCGCGTGGCCGCGCAGGTCGTCTCCGGCATCGGCTTCCTCGGCGCGGGCACGATCCTGCTGCGCGGCGAGGTGGTGAAGGGCCTCACCACCGCCCGCGAGCCTGTGGGCGGTGGCGGCGATCGGACTCGCGGTCGGCGGCGGTCTCTACGTCGCCGCCATCGCCGCCACCGTCCTCGTCGTCGGCATTCTGGCCGGGGTGAAGCCGATCGAGGAGAGCTGGCGCGACCGGATGCAGACGCGCGCGCTCCACCTCACGGTCAAGGCCGGCAGCCTCTCGATCGACACGCTGCAGGAGGTCACGGGCGAGCGGGCCTCGCGGGTGCGCCAGTTCGTGGTGCGCCCGGGCGAGGAGGAGGGCCTTGAGGAGGTGAGCATCGCCTTCGTGCGGCTCTCTCGGACGAGCGTCGAGGCCATCGCCGGGCGATTGAGGAAAAACCCGTCGGTCCTGAACGTCCGCTCCGGCTCCGAGGCGTGACGGCACCGCCGAAGCTTGAGGAAATCGGCGCCGCCGCCCTATTCGAACCGGCAAACCGCACTACGACCTGCGAACCGATCCCTTGCGAGAATCGAGCGAACCATGGCGTCGAAACGGGTGCCGACCAGCCCTTATCCGGACCAGAAGCCCGGCACCTCGGGCCTGCGCAAGAAGGTGCCCGTCTTCCGGCAGCCGCACTACGTCCAGAACTTCGTGCAGGCGATCGTCGACTGCATCCCCGAGCACAAGGGCGCGACCCTGGTCGTCGGCGGCGACGGCCGCTTCTACAACGAGGAGGTGGTGCAGATCGCCCTGAAGATCGCCGCCGCCAACGGGTTCGGCAGGGTGTTGGTGGGGCAGGGCGGCCTGCTCTCGACGCCGGCCGCCTCCTGCGTCATCCGCAAGCACCGGGCGGTCGGCGGCATCGTGCTCTCGGCCAGCCACAATCCGGGCGGGCCGCAGGGCGATTTCGGCATCAAGTACAACGGCGGCAACGGCGGCCCGGCGCCGGAGAGCGTCACGGCGGCGATCTTCGAGCGCACCAAGGCGATCGGCGAGTACCGCATCTCCGACGCGCCCGATCTCGACCTCGGCCGGATCGGCACCACCGAGATCGACGGGATGACGGTCGAGGTGATCGATCCGGTCGCCGACTACGCCGCGCTGATGCGCGAACTGTTCGACTTCGAGGCCCTGTCGAAGATGTTCGCCTCCGGCTTCCGGATGCGCTTCGACGCGCTCTCGGCGGTGACCGGCCCCTATGCCAAGGCGATCCTCGAAGGCGCGCTCGGCGCGGCGCCCGGCACCGTCGTCAACGGCGAGCCGAAGCCGGATTTCGGCGGCCACCATCCCGATCCGAATCCGGTCCACGCCCACGCGCTCTTCGACCTGATGCAGGGGCCGGACGCGCCGGATTTCGGCGCGGCCTCGGATGGCGACGGCGACCGCAACATGATCGTGGCGCCCGGCCTGTTCGTCACCCCGAGCGACAGCCTCGCGCTGCTGGCCGCCCACGCCCACCGGGCGCCGGGTTATGCCGGAGGGCTCGCGGGCGTCGCCCGCTCGATGCCGACGAGCCGGGCGGTCGATCGCGTCGCGGCCTCCCTCGGCATCGAGGCGTTCGAGACGCCGACCGGCTGGAAGTTCTTCGGCAACCTGCTGGATGCCGGCCGCATCACCCTGTGCGGCGAGGAGAGCGCCGGCACCGGCTCGAACCACGTGCGCGAGAAGGACGGGCTGTGGGCGGTGCTGCTCTGGCTCAACATCCTCGCGGCCACGGCCAAGCCGGCCCGGGATCTGGTGCGCGAGCACTGGGGGCGATACGGGCGCGACTACTACACCCGCCACGACTACGAGGAGATCGATGCCGCCGCCGCCAAGCGGCTGATGGATGGCCTGCGCGCCAAGGTCGACTCCCTGCCGGGCGGCAAAGTCGGCGGCCTCACGGTGAAGGCGGCGGACGATTTCCGCTACGTCGATCCCGTCGACGGCTCGGTCACCGAGGCGCAGGGCGTGCGTGTCATCTTCGAGGAGGATGCGCGCATCGTCTACCGCCTTTCGGGCACCGGCACCGCCGGCGCGACCCTGCGGGTCTATATCGAGCGCTACGAATCCGCGCCCGACCGGCTGGAGCTGCCGGTGGCCGACGTCCTCGGCCCGGTGGTCGCCGTGGCGCGGGAACTGGCCGACATCGCGGCGCTGACCGGCCGCGCGGAGCCGAGCGTCGTGACGTGACGGGGCGGCTTCGCCCGAGCGGGGTGTGGCTCGGCCTCGCCCTGCCGTTCGCGGTGGAGCAGCCCGCCCGCGCCGCCGAGATCACGCTCGGCCCCGCCCGCTTCGACGTGCCCCCCGTGTTCGAGGGCTGGACCCGAAGGGAGGCGGACGACGGCCTCGTGTTCGAGCGCCTCTTCGAGCCGACCGCGCCGCGCGGACGCAAGGGCGCCGCGGCGAGACGCTGGGCCTGTTCGCGCCGGACCGGGATTCGGACAAGCTGCTGGTGATCGGGAGAGCCAATTATCCGAAGCGGGGGCGGTGAGCGGGCACGTCTGGTGACTTTTGCCAAGCCGTCGTTCGCGAGTGATGGCGAAGCGACCCAGCGGCGCGACTTTTTTCGGAAAATGCGGCGCCCTGGATCGCTCCAGGACCGCGACGGCTCCAAGAACGGTCTCCGATCCACCGGCAAGTCTCGGCCCGCGGCGCGGTGCCGTCCGCCGCCCCTCACGTCTGGTTCGGCTTCAACTGATAGAAGATATGCCGGCCGATCATGTCCTTGCGCTTGAGCCGGCGGGACCAGCCGGGGCGGACGTAGTCGGCGTGGTAGTGGGTCGCGCCACCGACTTCGCTGACATAGGTGCGGCCCTCGATCACCGCGCCGGCGACGCGGGTCGCGGTGCGCCAGGATTCGGCGTCGGTGATGCGCAGCGACTTGCCCTCGCAGGCGAAGGAGAACTGGCAGCCCATGAAGCGGTGGCGGTTCTGGTAGACGACGCCGCAGACGGAGGACGGATAGAGCCCGCTCTTGACGCGGTTGAGCACCACCTGCGCCACCGCAGCCTGACCTTCCTCGGACTCGCTGCGGGCCTCGAAATAGACCGCCTCGGCGAGGCAGCGCTGCTCGCGGTCCATCGCCTCCGGTTCGATCAGGTCGGCGTAGTGGGATTTGGCCTCCGGCGTGGACGTCTGCGGGTCGAGGACGGACGGCCCGTGATCGAGGCGCGCGGAGAAGCCGGGCAGCACGAGGTTCGCGGCGGCGACCTCGATCGGCGTCGCGTCGGCGGGGGCGGGCGTCACGGAGGACAGGGCAACGGCGCGGGGTGTGGCGGGCGTGGCGCCGTCCGAGTCGGCCGGCGCCGGCAGCCCGTCCTCCCCCGGCTCGGCCTCGTGCGCGCTGCCGGGCGCCACCAGCCCGGCATCGATCACGTCCGGGCTCCACGTCGTGGAGGCGGCGAGCGGACCGGCGGCGACATCTCGCTCGGATAGTCGGCCCGGCCGCAGCGTCGCGTCGGTGCCGGCCGTCGCGGTGAAGGAGATGAGAAGCCCGCTCGCCAGCATCCACGGCACGACGGCCGAGACGATCCAGCGGGGGCCGAGCCCCAGACCTCGAACGCGTCTCGTACGCAACGCCGACACTCCACGCTCACGAGCGGCCGGAAGCCCCAGCCTAGCGCAGGCCGATGCGACCGTTCCTCACGGCGTGGAGTTTAATCGCGAACGTGGTTGCCGGACGGTTAAGGCGCCGGGCGGCCGTGGCGCCGGGCCATGCCGTCGACCAGGACGGCGACGTAGCCGGTGCCGCCCTGCGCCGTCACGATCATCCGGCCCGCCTCGCGTCCGTTGCGGTCGGCTTCGAGATAGACCAGCCCGACCACGCCGGTCGCCGCGGCGAACGTCGCGATGATCCAGAGATAGGCGGCCTGCATCGCCCGGTGGCCGGGAACGATGGTGCGATGATCGAGAAGGGCGGAAGGGGAGTCGGGATTCGACATGGCTGGAAGTCCCGCGGGTGCCCTGGTCGGAAGGCCGATCGGCGCGCGCCGCGCTGAGGTCTTCCGCTAGCAGGTAACGTGCCCGCGCGACACGGGTTCAGGGGGCTGTCCGCAAAATAATTGCGAAGCTTGTCGCCTCTTCCCCGAAGCCCCCGCGAGCCATGGCCCGCGGGGTCTTGCGGCATCGGTCTCAGGCATCGCTGCCGAGGGCGGCCTGGGCCGCCGCGAGACGGGCGATCGGCACGCGGAAGGGCGAGCAGGAGACGTAGTCGAGGCCGACCTCCTGGCAGAAGCCGATCGAGGCCGGGTCGCCGCCGTGCTCGCCGCAGATGCCGAGCTTGAGCCCCTCGCGGGTCTTGCGCCCGCGCTCGGCGCCGATCCTCACCAGTTCGCCCACGCCCTCCTGATCGATCGACACGAACGGATCGACCGAAAGGATGCCCTTCTGGGTGTAGGGCCCGAGGAAGGTCGCGGCGTCGTCGCGGGAAATGCCCAGCGCCGTCTGGGTGAGATCGTTGGTGCCGAAGGAGAAGAACTCCGCGGTCTCGGCGATCTCGCCGGCCTTGAGGGCGGCGCGCGGCAGCTCGATCATCGTGCCGACCTGATACGCGAGCTTCGCGCCGGTCTCCTCCGCCACGGCCTTGGCCATGGCGTCGATGCGGGCCTTGACGATGTCGAACTCCATCCGCGTGAACACCAGCGGCACCATCACCTCCGGCGTCACCGGCGCGCCGGTATCCTTGGCGGCCTGGACCGCGGCCTCGAAGATCGCGCGGGCCTGCATCTCGGCGATCTCGGGGAAGGCGATGGCGAGGCGGCAGCCGCGGAAGCCGAGCATCGGGTTGTGCTCGGACAGTTCGCGGATGCGGTGACGGATCTTGTCCTCGGCGATGCCGGTGGCCGACATCACCTCCCGGATCTCCTCGTCCGTGTGCGGCAGGAACTCGTGCAGCGGCGGATCGAGCAGGCGGATCGTGACGGGCAGGCCCGACATGATCGTGAACAGCTCCAGAAAGTCCTGGCGCTGGTAGGGGAGGATCTTGGCGAGCGCCGCACGGCGCCCTTCCGCGTCGTCGGCGAGGATCATCTCGCGCACCGCGACGATGCGGTCGCCCTCGAAGAACATGTGCTCGGTGCGGCACAGGCCGATGCCCTCGGCGCCGAACTTGCGGGCGGCGCGGGCGTCGGCCGGGGTGTCGGCGTTGGTGCGCACCTTCATGGTCCGCACCGCGTCCGCCCACTCCATCAGCGCGGCGAAGTCGCCCGACAGCTCCGGCTGGAGCATCTTGACCTCGCCCTGGATCACCTGCCCGGTCGAGCCGTCGATGGTGATGACGTCACCCGCCTTCAGGGTCACGCCGCCGACGGTGAGCGTCCTGGCCTTGTAGTCGATGCGGATCGAGCCGACGCCGGAGACGCAGGGCTTGCCCATGCCGCGGGCGACCACCGCCGCGTGGCTGGTCATGCCGCCGCGGGTCGTGAGGATGCCCTCGGCCGCGTGCATGCCGTGGATGTCCTCCGGCGAGGTCTCGATGCGCACGAGGATGCAGCGGCGCTCGGCCTTCCTGGCCTCTTCGGCTTCCTCGGAGTTGAACACGATCTCGCCGACCGCCGCGCCGGGCGAGGCCGGCAGGCCGGTGGCGATCACCTTGCGCTCGGCATCCGGATCGATGGTCGGATGCAGGAGCTGGTCGAGGGCGCCGGGCTCGATGCGCCTGACCGCCTCTTGCCTAGAGATCAGGCCTTCGCCCGCGAGCTCGACGGCGATGCGCAGGGCCGCCTTGGCGGTGCGCTTGCCGTTGCGGGTCTGGAGCATCCAGAGCTTGCCGCGCTCGATGGTGAACTCCATGTCCTGCATGTCGCGGTAGTGCTTTTCCAGAATCCCGTAGATGCGGGTCAATTCCGAAAAACTCTCGGGCATCGCCTTCTCCATCGAAGGCTTGTCGCTCTTGGCCTCGATCCGGGCCTTCTCGGTGATGTCCTGCGGCGTGCGGATGCCCGCCACCACGTCTTCCCCTTGCGCGTTGATCAGGAACTCGCCGTAGAGCGCGCTCTCGCCGGTCGACGGGTTGCGGGTGAAGGCGACGCCGGTGGCCGAGGTGTCGCCCATGTTGCCGAACACCATGGCCTGGACGTTCACGGCCGTGCCCCAGCTCTCGGGGATGTTGTTCAGCTCGCGGTACTTCTTGGCCCGCGGGATCATCCAGGAATCGAACACCGCGCCGATCGCGCCCCAGAGCTGATCCTCCGGCTTCTGCGGGAAGTCGGAGCCGTGCTCGTCGCGGACGATCTTCTTGTAGACGCCGATCAGGTGCTTCCAGTCGCCGGCCTTCAGTTCGGTGTCGAGGTTGAGGCCCTTCTGCTCCTTGTAGTGCTCCAGTGCCTCCTCGAAGGCGTGGTGCTCCACGCCGAGCACGACGTTCGAGTACATGGTGATGAAGCGGCGGTAGGAATCGTAGGCGAAGCGCTCGTCCTCGGCGTCCTTCGCCAGGGCCTCGACCGTGGCGTCGTTGAGGCCGAGGTTGAGCACGGTGTCCATCATGCCCGGCATCGAGGCGCGGGCGCCCGAGCGGACCGAGACGAGCAGCGGCTTGTCGGCATCGCCGAAGCGGCGGCCTGTCAGCGCGCCCACCTTCTCCAGGGCGGCCTTCACCTCGTCGGCGAGTTCCGCCGGGTAGGTCTCATCGTGCTGGTAGTAGTAGGTGCAGACTTCCGTGGTGATGGTGAAGCCGGGGGGCACCGGCAGGCCGAGGTTCGACATCTCGGCGAGGTTGGCCCCCTTGCCGCCGAGGAGGTTGCGCATCGACGCCTCGCCCTCGGCCTTGCCGTCACCGAAGGAATAGACCCATTTCGTCATCAGTCTCTCCGCTGGACGGACGTGGCGACCAAGCGCCGCTCACGCGGGCGTGGCGCATCTCATGTCGCAGTGCAAGGATAAGCTTCGCGTCGCTCCGTGAGGAGGAGTGACGATGTGATCGCTCTGTCAGAGGCTGGAGCACCATCCGAAAAAGGGGATGGCATCCCGGCGCCGAAGGGCACGGGATGACGAAGATCGCCGTGCGACCGCCGGTTTCAGGCACGTTTCATCGCGCCCGAACGCGGCCATCGCCGCAGCCTCCGGATCGGCGGTGGGGCTCAGGACAAGTGCCGCAGCACACCCAGCCCGATCAGCCCGACGACGATGAGATAGATCGCCACGATGTAGTTGAGCAGCCGCGGGGCGATCAGGATCAGGATGCCGGCCAGGATCGCGATGATCGGCTGAAGGTTCGTGATGGAGAGGGTCATGGGCAGGTTCGTGCGGCGTCGATCCCGCGATCAAGCTTGACCGCGGGATGAGGACGTTCGGCGGGCGCGAAAAGTTCCCTGCGCGGTCCGATCAGGCGCGGTACTTTCCGCTGCGCCTCACGATCACCCGAGCGCCTACGGGAACGCGCTCGTAGAGATCGACGATGTCCTCGTTGAGCAGGCGCACGCAGCCCGAGGACATCTGCTCGCCGATGCTCCAGGGCTCGTTGGTGCCGTGGATGCGGAACAACGTGTCGCGGTTGCCCTGGTAGAGGTAGAGCGCGCGCGCGCCGAGCGGGTTGTCGATGCCGCCCTTGCGCGAGCGCTCGATGCCGGGATTGAGCGAGACCATGGTCGTGGTCGGGCTCCAATCGGGCCACACCCCCTTGCGCCCGACCCGTGCGTCGCCCTTCCACGAGAAGCCGGCCTTGCCGACGCCGACGCCGTACTGGAGCGCGGTGCCGCCCTCCTGCACCAGGGCGAGCTGGCGCTTGTCGATATCGACGACGATCGTTCCCGGCGCCTCGGGGCCGTTATAGGCGACCTCCTGCCGGCGGTACTTCGGATCGATGCGGGACCTGTCGACCAGCGGCACGTCGAACGGCTTGTCGGGCATCGTGCCGATGTACCAGGCCGCGTCGTCGTCGGCCCCGGCCATCAGGCCCGGCTTCGCGGATTGGCAGGCGGCGAGCGGCACGAGGCAGAGCGCGGCGAGCATCACCCGGCGGGTGGTCAGGAGGGCGGTCTTGCGGGCTGCCATAGGGGCTCCTGTCGTCGCTCCCGGGGTCGGGTCGAGGTTGCATGTCATGGCTCTATGACTACCCGTCCCGAGGCGGGTCGGGTGTGACTTCGAGGCCGCATCGAGCCAGGAACGTTGCCGTGAGGGCGCCTCGCCGCGACGGCGGGCCGCCTTATCTGGGCGGCGCAACCGCATTCGGAGGAGAGACGCATGCCCGAGACGGAGACCCAGCTCGCCGAGGGAGGCGACACCGACGCGGCGGCGCTGGCCCCGGCGATCCACCTCGACCATTGCGTCATCCACGTCTCCGATTGGGAGCGCTCGACGGCCTTCTACCGCGACGTGCTGCGGGCGGAGGTGATCCCGTTCGGCAAGGGCGTGGTGTTCCGCTTCGGCGGCGTGCAGCTCAACGTCCACGGCCCGGGCCAGATCGGCACGCCGCGGGCGCGGGAGCCGGTGATGCCCGGCAACAGCGACCTGTGCTTCCGCTGGTCCGGACCGATCGAGGAGGCGAGGGCGCATCTCGAAGCCCACGGTGTCCCGGTCGAACTCGGCCCGGTCGAGCGCAGCGGCGCGGCCGGAGCGGGGATCAGCGTCTACTTCCGCGACCCGGACGGCTCGCTGATGGAATTCATCACCTATCCGACGCCGTAGGCCGTTTGCGACGCTGCGGACCGCAACCGGCGGCGGGCCGTCGCCGTTGACGGGTCGGTGGCGCACGGAGACCGGCGATGAAGCGCAGGCTGATCGGAGGCGCGGCGGTCCTGACCGCCCTGGTGCTGCCGGCTGGCTCCGCCTGGGCCTTCGGCGCGGGCGGCTCCTCGGGCGAGGGCGACGACGACCTGCGCCAGCAACTGCAGAACCCCGACGACATCGAGCCGAGCCCCTACGCCTACCGCGGCGGCTACCGCCCGAACGATCCCGGGGCAGCCTACGAGGCGCGGCGGCGGGGCTACCCGATCTACGGCGAGTGGGGGTGGAAGTACCGCTGACCCGCCGCGGCGGCGCTCTACGTCACGCGCTGCCGTTGCGCTCGGCGAGCCGCTGGTTGGTCTGTTCGAGGCGCAGCGCCAGGTCGCGCATCACGGCGATGCCGATCTGCGGAAACTGGGCGAGCAGTTCCAGGAACACGTCGCGATCGATGCGCAGCGCCGTCGTCGCGCCATCGGCGGTCACGGTCGCCGAGCGCGGCTGATCGGCGAGGATGCCCATCTCCCCGACCAGGGCGTTCGGTCCGAGCAGGGCGAGGCGCAAGGGGCCGACGGGGCCGTCGATGGAGACGGCGGCCGAACCTTCGAGGATGAGATAGGCCGCGTCCGCCGCCTCGCCGCGGACGAAGAAGGTCTGGCCGGCCTCGAAATGCACCCGCTCGCTGGCGAAGGCGAGGAGCTTGAGACGCGACGGCTCGACCTCCCGAAACAGCGGCACCTGCCGTAGCGACATCACCTCGGTATCGAGGGTCATGGCTTCACTCCGATGCACCTCCCGGATGGCGGGCGGAAAGGCGCCGCCGGTAGCCGCGTCGGCGCCGCCTGTCAAAGAGGTGGCCGGTCTTCGGCTCAGCCTTTACCAACCGTCGATGATCCCGACTCATCGCCGGTTGCCCGCGCGAAGGCGCGGCGGCGGGCGTCCGCCGGACGCAAGGGATACGACCATCGGTCGGCTTCCAGGCAGCTTGGTAGAGGTATCGGGATCAACGGCAAACGCGCACCGGATTCCTGCATCATGCCGCCGGTTTCACCAAGTCCGGCGGGTGGCGAGCCCGATCTCTCCCTTCGGCGGCGGCTCGCGCTCGGCGCCGGCATTGGGCTGCGGCGAATCGATCGGCTCCTCGCGGGTGGCGGCCGTCCGGCTGTCCTCCGGGGCCGGCATCGGCGGCAGGGGCGTCCGGTTCGGCTCTGCCTGATCGGCGGACCGATCGGCGGACTTGGCCGCGAGCGAAGGCTTCACCATATGGCGATTGGTCATGTCCGGCTCCTCTCGGATGTGACGGGGCCTGTGGAGGGCCTGTTCACAACTTCGCGCAAATCCCTCGCCGAGAGCGGCTAACGTTTGGATCGAACAGGGGTTTCCCCCGCATCGGCAGTCGGTACGGCCAAGGAACAATCGAGTGCGCTGAAGGTTGATCAGGATGTGCAGACAAAGCCTGAGGAGGCGCTGATGGCATCTGGTAATTCCACCTCGAAGCGAGGTTTCGCTTCCATGAATATCGAGCGGCAGCGTGAGATCGCCAGCAAGGGCGGTCGTTCGGTTCCCGCCGAGAAGCGCTCGTTCTCGCAGGATCGCGAGCTGGCCTCGTCCGCCGGCCGCAAGGGCGGTCAATCGACCGGCCGCACCGGCGAGGCCTGATCCAGCCGCGGCGGTCCGGGACGCGGAATCCGCGGCTCGACCGCCCGGCTCCATCGTCGGAAGAGGTCGATCCTCGCTCGATTCCGTGGCGTCAGGATGCCGCGTCGGCACGGGCGAGTTCGCGCCACCGTATGACCAGTTCTTCGAAGGCGCGGAGATCGGTCCCGCCGAGTTGGCCGAGCGTGCGAGACACGTAAGCCGCCTGTGCCGTAATGCCCTGCCTTGCAAGCTCTGCCCCGTCGGGCGTGAGATGGAGCGCATGCGAGCGGCGGTCTCCGGGGATCGGCCGGCGCTCGACCCAGCCGGCCTCGACCAAGCGATCGACCAAGCCCGACACGTTGCCTTTGGTCACGTACAGCCGTGCGGCCAGTTCCTGCTGCGTCAATCCCTCGCGCTCGGTGAGCGTCGAGAGGACGTCGAATTGCGGGATCGAGAGGCCGAGTCCGCGCAGTTCCGCGGCGACCGCCGCGGTGACACGCCGGCTGAGGCGGATGAAGCGAAACCAGACCCGCAACGGATCGGCAGGCTCGGCGATCGGGGCGGGGCGGGCTTGACGCTCGGACATGGTCGACCCGCTTGTAGCAGAGCCGCAAGGCGTCGGCAGCCGAGTGGCGCGCATCACCCCCAGCCTGTAGACTGGCGGTTCGACTTCCCTTCGCCGTTCCAGAGGCCATGCGCCGCCAGCTTCTCGACGAACCCGTGACGCGGGCCGGCCGCTACGCCCGGACGCTGGCCCTGTTCTCCCTCATCGTCACCGGCATGGCGGTGCTGATCGTGCGCAGCCCATCCGCGGATGCGGCGCCGGCCCTGGCCGTGCTCGGCAGCGGAATCGCGCTGTCCGTCGTCGCGGTGGCCTTCGCCCTGTTCGCGGTCGTGCGGGTCTGGCGCGAGGGCGCGGGCGGACTGGGCGCGGCCATCGGCGGCCTGTTCGTGGCGAGCCTCGTCCTGGCCTATCCGGCCTACGCCGCCCTGAAGGGCGTGCGCCTCCCGGCCCTCACCGACGTCACGACGGATATCGAGCGTCCGCCGGCCTTCTCGCGTTCGCGCCTCGCCTTCGCCGCGCGGGAGGGACGCTACCCGCCCGAGCCCGGTCCGGCGACGCGGGAGGCGCAGCGAACGGCCTATCCGCAGATCGCACCGCTGACCCTGGACGTGGGGGCCGACGAAGCCTTCGAACTGGCGCGCAAGGCCGCGGTGAATCGCAAGTGGCAGATCGTCGAGGCGATCCGGCCGGGCGGGCGGATCGGCAACGGCCGCATCGAGGCGGTCGCCCATACCCGCATCCTGAACCTGCCCGCCGACATCACCGTGCGCGTCCACCCGCGCGCGGATGGGGCGCGCATCGACGTGCGCTCGGCCTCCCGGATCGGCGACCGCGACTTCGGCGACAACGCCGACCGGATCCGCTCCTACCTCGACGAGGTCGCCAACCTCGCCATCGCACTCAAGTAGGTATTCAGGCTGGACGAAAGGTCCCGTCGAGCAGGGGCGGCCCGTCGGTGACGGCGAGGCCGCGTTCCACCAGATCCTCCAGATGGGCGAAGACCGAAAGCGCCGCCGCCCCGAGCAGGTGCGGCGCGAGACCCTGGTAGACCGTACGGACGATCGTCCCGATGTCGTGGTCGCCCGCCGCGAGCCGGGCGCGGATCGCGGCCTCGCGCTGGCGCCGATGGGCGGCGAGCCCGCGCACGAAGCGGCGCGGATCGCGCACCGGCCCGCCGTGCCCCGGCCAGTAGAGCGTCTCGCCTCGCTCCCGCAGGCGTTCCAGCGACGCCATGTAGGCCCGCATCGAGCCGTCGGGCGGTGCGACGATCGAGGTCGACCACGCCATCACGTGATCGCCGGAGAACAGCACGTTCTCCTGGGGAAGCGCGAAGGCGAGATGGTTCATGGTGTGGCCGGGCGTCGCCACCGCGGTCAGGGTCCAGCCGTCTCCTTCCAGGCTCCGGCCGTCCGCAAGCTCGCGGTCGGGCCGGTGCTCCCGGTCGGCACTGGCGTCGAGGGCGGGCAGTTCGTTCGCGGCGAGTTGCCGGGCCGGGCGGTGCGGACCGCAGCCGACGATCGGTGCGCCCGTTCGGGCCTGGAGCAGGCGCGCGCCCGGGGAGTGGTCGCGGTGGGTATGGGTGACGACGATCGCCTCGACCCGCTCGCCGTCGAGCGCGGCAAGCAACGCATCGACGTGGACGGCATCCGCCGGGCCCGGATCGATCACGGCGACGCGGCCGCGCCCGACGACGTAGCTGCAGGTGCCGCTCGCGGTGAAGGGACCGCCATTGGGGCAGATCCGTCGCCGCACGAGGGGACTCAAGCGCTCCATGCGCCCGGGCTCGGGCAGGGCGTTCTCGAAATCCGGAGCGGCGGTTGACGCTTCCGCGGTGGATTCACTCATGAGGATGCTTCGGGCGGCGACGGTGCCGCCCGCCTACGACAGCGCGGCGCGTTCGCCAACTCGCGGGCGATGCGCCTTGCCCCCGACGGGTGAGGGCAATACCACCCGAACCGGCACGAAGCCGCATCGGTGCCGTCCGCTTCGTCAAGACGATCTCGTGTCCTGGACGATGAAGCCTGTGGACGGGAAACGGCCAGAAAAAAGCACCGCCCGGTCGAGGGGCGGCGCTCGACGTGATCGCGCAGGCTCGGCGAAGCGCGGCACCTCAGCGGCGACGGCCCGATTTCACGCGGACGGGAACGGGTTGCAGCACCGGCTGCGGCGAGAGCACCGAGACGAGCCGCGCCGCAGCGGCAAGGGCGGCTTTCGTCAGGGCGGTACCGAGGGCTGCGGGCTTTTTCCGTGCAGGCACGCCGAACGCCTCCTTCATATCTCCGAAACCTGATCGTCACGCACGAGATGGTAACGAACGGTCGGCTTTGCCAGTCGGTTCCGGCCGGTGCCCAGCCTCGGTCTCTGCTCGTCATGAAGTCTTTGGATGGCGAGGAACCTCAAAGGAACCGGGAGCGAAAACTTGACGTTATTGAACCCGAGAGGCGGCTGCATCGGCCGTGCCAGTTCTTGGAAGGATCTTCGCCATGCTCGGTTGGGCTGTTACGTTCCTGGTGGTTGCTCTCGTCGCGGCCCTGCTGGGCTTCGGCGGCATTGCCGGCACGGCCATGGAGGCCGCCAAGCTCGTCTTCTTCGTGGCGATCGTTCTGTTCGCGGTCTCGGCCGTGATCGGCCTGATGCGCGGGCGTTCGCCGACGCTCTGACGCGGACGGGCGAGCCGCCCCCGGCGACGGGAGCGGCTCGACCATTGCGGAGCCCGGCCGGTCAGGCGCCAGCCGGATCGTCAGGCTTCGAGTCGGCCTCATCGAGACGCGCGATCAAATCGCGGAAGCGATCCGGGATCGGTTGCCGTACGACGGAATCGTAGACTGTACGCAAGTGGTTGCCGATGCGCTTCTGGGTCTGGTCGTTCAGCCCGCTGTCCCCACGCACCCGAGTGGGCCGGTCCCCGGATGGGAACATGCCGGCCGACTCGTCCTCGTTCATGCTTTCAAGATCCCCTTGGCGCCAGATCTGCCGCGATTGTCTTGCGGCTTGACATGAGTCATGGCTGCAGCAGCAACGCCGCCATGCGGCTTCGGTTCCGCGGCTGCTAGGAACGGACACCGAGCCCCCGCGTTAGGGGCGCATCGATCGGATCGACAAGTAAGAGCGAAGAGGCTCAGGGGAACTCATGTCCACAGCACAACTGGTCGTGCAGCACCTGCCGTACCTGCGCCGTTACGCGCGCGCGCTCACGGGCAGTCAGGTGGCGGGCGACGCCTATGTCGCGGCCACGCTCGAAACGCTGGTCAACGAACCCGAGACCCTCGGCCGCAGCACGAACGTCAAGGCCGACCTCTTCCGCGTCTTCACGCGCATCTGGAACTCGCTTTCGGTCAACGGCGCCAGCGATCAGGTGCAGCACGACCTGCCGGCCGAGGTGCGGCTCGGCCAGATCACCCCGCTGCCCCGCCAGGCCTTCCTGTTGTCGTGCCTCGAAGGCTTCTCGGAGGAGGATGCCGGCGTGATTCTCGACGTGGACGTCGCCAAGGTCCGCGACCTCGTGGACGAGGCGGGCCGCGAACTCGCCGCCGACATGGCGACCGAGATCCTCATCATCGAGGACGAGCCGCTGATCGCCATGGATCTCGAAGCGCTGGTCGAAGGCCTCGGCCACAACGTCATCGGCGTGGCGCGCACCCGCAGCGAGGCGGTGAAGATCGCCGCGGAGAGCAAGCGCCCCGGCCTGATCCTCGCCGACATCCAGCTCGCCGATGGGTCCTCCGGCCTGGACGCCGTCAACGATCTCCTGAAGACCTTCGAGGTGCCGGTGATCTTCATCACCGCGTACCCCGAGCGCTTCCTCACCGGCGAGCGTCCGGAGCCGGCCTTCCTGATCGCCAAGCCGTTCCAGCCCGCCAACGTGTCGGCCGTGATCAGCCAGGCGCTGTTCTTCCAGCAGAGCGCCCGCCGCCGCGAGGCACGCACCGCCTGAGCCGACCACGCGTCGGCACGGACGAAAGGGCGCCGGCCTCCGAGGCCGGCGCCCTTTTTCGTGACCGGATCGGCGATGGCGCGTTCGACGGGAGTGTGCACGAAAAAACGGGCCGGACCATGGTCCGACCCGTGGGAGAGGTTCCGGCCGATGCACAAGGGGAATGCGGGGAGGACCAGATGGCCGGGTGCTCACTCAACGAATATGTGCCGCTCGGGTTCCGGATTTCGGTTCGGGACGGCGCGTTTTTCATCCACAGGTGCTTTTTTATCACGATAGGCCCGGAGCCGACGCCGGTTCCGGCGACGCGGGCGGAACGCTGTGGAGGAGAAGAATACTGATTTGACCCGAAGCGGGACAGTGAAGGAACCGGCCATCGCAAGACCGCGTTGTGCTGACAACCTGTCAAGCTCCCATCGGAGATCGCGAAGATGCTTCGGCCCGGCTTCATCCTCGGTGTGAGTGCCCCCGCTGCGATCCTGACCCTGCTTCTTCTGCCGGTCGTTCGGCAGGAGGCCGATGCGATGGCGGCGCCGAGCGCCCCGCGCGTCGCCTACGAAGCCCCTGCGACGCCCCTGCCGGGCATGCGGCCCTACTCCACCGCGCTCAGCCCGGTCCGCGTCGCCACCGCGCCCCGCCCGGCCGGCCGCAGCGAGGCGGCCCCGACCCGCTCGGCCCAGGAGGAGCTTCCGGTCAAGCCGCGACGGCTGACGCGTGAGGGCTGCGAGGCTCCGCTGAGTTCGCTCGTCGGCCCGGAAGCGCGCAGGATGGTGCCCGGCCGCTGCATGACCTGAGAACGACGGACCCAGGCGACGTTCAAGCCGGCCGCGAGACCTTCTCGACATCGGCCGTCGGGCCCGCCGGTGTCATCCGCTCGCGGGCCACGAGCCGGTCCCCGGGACCGAACACGCCGAGCGGCACGTCCCGATCCGGCAACACGACGGTGGTGCCGGTGTTGACGTGGACGAGCACGTAGCGCCGCAGCGGCAGCGAGGCCGCCGCCCAGCGGCGCAGTTGTTCGTGATAGGGCGCCCGCTTCCACGCTCCCGCTTGCCCTGGATCGACCTGCACGTTGAGGAAGCGGGTCACGGGGTCGAGGCTCAAGACCATCTTGGCGCGGTCGGGCCGCCATTCCGGGCCGATCCAGCTCTCGGTCATCCAGAGGCAGTGGAAGGCCCGGCAATGATCGGGGCGCTCCGCGTGAATCCCGCAACCGCCGCCGGAACGGACGTGCCGGCACCAGCGCCCGGCCGGGCTTTCCACCGCCGGCACCGCGTAGACCTTGCAGCACAGCGTGCAGGGCCCGCAGGCCCGACCCCGCGCGGGCACGGCGACGATGGTGGCGGGGTCGAGCATCGCGGGCATGGGCGCGTTTCGAGACGAGGGCGGTGCCTTCCTGACGGGGATTGCGGCCGTTAGTGTGGCGGGGCTGCCGACGCGCTCCCGTCGGTGAAGTCTCATCGGCTGCCCGCATCATGTTGTCGAACATCGCCGCCCGCGACGTCGAGACCCTGATCCACCCCTATACCAACCTCGCGAGCTTCCGGGACACGGGCCCGCTGGTGCTGGAGCGGGGCCACGGCGTCTGGGTCTACGACACCGACGGGCGCCCCTATCTCGAAGGCATGGCCGGGCTGTGGTGCACCGCGCTCGGCTACGACAACGAGGAACTGGTCGAGGCCGCCGCCGAGCAGATGGGCCGGCTGCCCTTCGCCCACCTGTTCTCGGGCCGCAGCCACGATCCGGCGATCGAACTCGCCGAGACGCTGAAGGAACTGATGCCGGTCCCGACCTCGAAGATCTTCTTCACGTCCTCGGGGTCGGAGGCCAACGACGCACAGATCAAGCTCGTCTGGTACATGAACAATGCGCTCGGGCGCCCGCGCAAGAAGAAGATCATCGGCCGCGTGAAGGGCTATCACGGCGTCACGGTGGCGACCGCCTCGCTCACCGGACTTCCCGCCAACCACACCGACTGGGACCTGCCGATCGCGGGTTTCCTGCACGCCGCCTGCCCGCACCACTACCGCGGCGCGGAGGCCGGCGAGAGCGAGGAGGCCTTCTCGCAGCGGCTGGCCGCCGAACTCGAAGCGCAGATCCTCGCCGAAGACCCCGATACGGTGGCCGCCTTCTTCGCCGAGCCGGTGATGGGCGCGGGCGGGGTGATCGTGCCGCCCGCGGGCTATTTCGCGGCGATCTCCGCCGTGCTCGACCGCTACGACGTGCGCCTGATCGCCGACGAGGTGATCTGCGGCTTCGGCCGGCTCGGCACGTGGTTCGGCAGCGAGGCGGTGGGCCTTCGCCCGCACACGCTGTCCTTCGCCAAGGCGCTGACCTCCGGCTACCTGCCGCTCGGCGGCATCGGCATCGACGAGCCGCTCTACCGGGCGATGCTCGACGAGAGCGCCAAGCTCGGCGGCTTCGGCCACGGCACCACCTATTCAGGCCACCCGGTCGCCTGCGCCGTGGCCAGCCGTGCGCTCCACATCTACCGGCGCGACCGCATCGTCGAGCGGGCGGCCGAACGGGCGCCGCAATTCCAGGCGGCGCTGGCGCGACTCTCGGACCATCCGCTCGTCGGCGAGGCGCGGGGCATGGGACTGATCGGCGGCATCGAGATCGTCGCCGACAAGGCTTCGAAGCGGCCGTTCGATCCGAAGGCCGGGGTGGCCGCCCGCTGCGTCGCCTTCGCCCAGGCCGAGGGCCTGATCGTGCGCTTCCTGGCCGGCGACCGCATCGCCGTATGCCCGCCGCTGGTGATCCAGCCGGACGAGATCGACACCCTGTTCGAGCGCTTGGCTCGCGCCCTCGACCGGACCGCGGCGTGGATCGCCGAGCAAGGGCTGGAGGCTGCGCCTGCCCCTTGAAGTGTCCCGGGTCCGAAAGGGTGACAGAGACCGTGCGGTGTAATGTTCCTGCGTGCATAGCAAGATCGGGCTTGCTGCTCTGCACTATCGCCCAACGAAAACATGGCCCGGCAAGGTGCCCGATTTGACGGCCTGCTGAAAAAGGGGACTCCCGCGCAGCCTTAAGCTTCCGTTCATGTGGAAGGATCGATCACAGGGCGGACGGCATCCTCGCAATCCTGCCATCAAGGCATGGTCGAAGGGATCGTCGAAGCGCCGACCTCGTGTCCCGTGAGGCGTCGAATCGCATTGCCGCGGCCCCGCACCGGCCGCCCCGAAGACCAGACAGGACAGGAACCATGTACGCCCCCAGCCGAACCCCGACCTTCGCGGCAGAACCGGGCAACGTCGCCCCGGTGACCGTGGCCGGGGATCGCGAGAACTTCCGCCCCGTGGCCCTGCCGGCGCTCGCCGCCGCCGTCCACGTCAACGCCGCCGCCCTGAAGGCGGCCCGCGCCAAGGCGGAGGCCCGGAACGCGTTCCGTTTCGTCCACGAGGACGAGCCCGTCGACTAAGAGCCTGTTCGGCCGGTCGACGTGTCTTCGTCAGGCCACGGCAAGGCGAGAGGAAAGCCATGACTCCCATCCCGACCCTCATCCTGAGGTGCCGGAGCGCAGCGGAGGCCTCGAAGGGTGCTCCAGATCCCGCGCGATCCCTGGAGCACCCTTCGAGGCCGCTCACGCGGCACCTCAGGATGAGGGTCGAGATGGGAGCACCGCAGTCAAACAGGCTCTGAGACCTTGCGACCGGGCCTGCGATCGAGGCTTGACGCCGCGGCCGCGTCGTAGGCTCTGGCGGCATGCTCATCCTCCCCACCCGCAGGCAGGTCCTGGGCGGCCTCGGTGCCACCGGGCTCACCCTGGGTTCGGGCGGCGCCTACGCCTTCGTCGTCGAGCCCCGGTTCCGGCTGGCGCTGACCCGCTACGCCCTGACCCCGCCGGGCTGGACCCCGGGCCTGCGCCTGCGGATCGCGGTGCTCGCCGACATCCATGTCTGCGAACCCTACATGCCGCTCGGCCGGGTCGCGGAGATCGTGGCGGCGACGAACGCCCTCGCACCCGACCTGATCCTGCTGCTCGGCGACTATCCGGCGGGACGGAAGGTGACGTGGCAGCCGGTGCCGCTGCCCGATTTCGCCCGGCTCGCCGCGGAGCTGCGCGCGCCGCTCGGCACCTACGCCGTGCTCGGCAACCACGATTGGTGGGACGACCGCGAGGCGATGCGAGCCGGCAAGGGGCCGGTCGAAGTGCGTCGCCTGCTGGAGGCACGCGGCATCCCGGTTCTGGAAAACGACGCCGTACGGCTCGTTCATGACGGCCGCCCGTTCTGGATCGCCGGGCTCGCGGATCAGGAGCCGTTCCTGCCGGTCGGCAGCCGCCGCAGTCTCGCCGACATCCCGGCGACGCTGGCGCAGGTCGGCGACGACGCGCCGGTGATCCTCATGGCACACGAGCCCGACATCTTCGTGAAGGTGCCGCCCCGCATCTCCCTCACGCTGGCGGGCCACACCCATGGCGGCCAGATCCGCGTGCTGGGCTACTCGCCGGTGCTGAACTCGCGCTTCGGCCAGCGCTTCGCCTACGGTCACGTCGTCGAGGAGGGGCACCACCTGATCGTCTCCGGCGGCCTCGGCGTCAGCGGGGTCGGCGTCCGCTTCGGCGTTCCGCCGGAGATCGTGCTGATCGAGCTGGGCGCGCCCGCCGCCTGACCCTCGTCTCCTCGCTCAGCCGTTCCGGTGCGCGGAGCCGCCGACATGCAGGAAGCTGCGCTCACCGGTCGCGGCCTCGGCGACGTGCTGGATGGTGTCGAGAAGCTGGGTGATCGGCCGCGGGCTCGGCGCGGGCGCCAGGACGTCCGGGGCGACGCGGCGGCCGGCGGTGCGGCCGGCCACGATCTGCGCCTCGCTGAGGACATCGAAACTACGGCCGACTCGTCGGATCATGGCTCTCTCTCCTGAGACCGACCGTGGGCGGTTATGGTAAACGAGACGTTAACGCTCACGGGACGAGGCGGTCGCGGCCGAAATCGTCGGCGGCGCCGGGATCGCGGGTCGTCATGGCTTGCTCCCCGGTTCCCGCCGGGCGGCGTCCTCCGCCCAGAGATGCACCGCGGCGTAGGCGCGCCAGGGCCGCCACGCCGCTGCCCGGTCGAGGAGTTGCGGCCGGTTCGGCCGTCCGGCCCCGACATCGAGCGCCCGCATCAGGCCGACATCGCCGGCCGGGAAGGCGTCGTCCTGCGCCAGCGCCCGCATGGCGACGTAGTGCGCGGTCCAGTCGCCGATGCCCGGCAGCGCCTTCAGCCGCGCCACCGTTTCGTCGAGGCCGCCGACGGGGGTGAACAGGCCGGGCGTCGCCCGCATCGCGGCGGCGAGGCCCTGGATCGCCCGGCCGCGGGCGCGGGGCATGTTCAGCACCAGCGACACCTCCGCCTCCACGAGCTGTTCCGGCCTGGGGAACAGATGGGTCAGGCCGGGTTCGGCCCCGCGCTCCTCCGGCGCCAGCGGCGTGCCGAAGGTCGAGACCAGCCGGCCGGCGAGCCGCGTCGCGGCGGCGACGGAAACCTGCTGACCGAGGATCGCCCGCACCGCGAGTTCGAACCCGTCGAAGGCGCCCGGCCTGCGCAGGCCCGGCCGTCGCGCCACGAGGGCCGCCGTCAGCGGATCGCGGGCGAGGCCGGCCGCGACCGCCCGCGGGTCGGTATCGAGATCGAACATCGCCCGCAGCCGCGCCAGGATTCCTTCGTGGGTTTCCCCAGGGGCCGGGCAGCGGATGCGGACCGAGAGAGCCCCCGCCGCGGGCGTGACGGCGAGCGTGCCGCGGCGCCCGTCGAGGACGAAAGTGCGGGCGTAGCGGCCCGGCGTGACCGTCTCGATGCCGGGGCTCGCATGGTCGGCGAAGAACCGTTCGAGATGACCCCAGTCGTAGGGCGGATGCCAGGCGAGCCTGTAGCAGGTGCCGGCCTCCGGGGCGGCGGACGTGTCGGGCGGCATCGTTGGGAGAGACGCTGACGGGAAAATCGGGCCCACTTTCGGGCGGGCGTCAGGCCGGCGCAACCGGGCCGATGCTCCCGAACTCGGCCGTTTCACCGACGCGGTCGGTCGGCGAGACGGCAAGATTCCGGCCCTCCTTCAGAGGCAGCGTCGCGTCCGGCGTGAGCCGGAGCGGGCGCAGGGCTCCTAGCTTGTTCCCGAATTACGATGCTTCCGCTCCGTCGCCAAGGGCATGACCGTGAGCAACGCCCTCCGTCACAGGAAGGTGTCGGCCATGGGCTACGGCAGGGCGCGCACGGTGACCCGGCCCCGCTCCACCGCCAGCGCCATCCGGCCGTGCTTGAGCGCGAGCGCCTTCTCGCCGAACAATCCGCGGCGCCAGCCCTGGAGCACGGGCACATCGGCCCCGTCGTCCTCGGCGAGCGCCTCCAGGTCGTCCACCGTGGCGATGATCTTGGGCGCCACGCCCTCGGCCTCGGCCACCGCCTTGAGCAGCACCTTGAGGAGGTCGACCAGGGCGCCGCTGCCGCTGCCGCGCGAGCGGCTGCGCTCGGGCACGGCGATCTGCGACAGGTCGCGGGCAAAGCCCCGCTCGACCGCCGCGAGGATCTCGGAGCCGGTACGCGAGCGCTCGAAGCCCGCGGGGATCGTCCGCAGCCGTCCCAGCGCCTCGACACTGCGGGGCGCCGCGGTGGCGATGTCGATCACCGCCTCGTCCTTGAGGATGCGCCCGCGGGGCACGTTGCGGCTCTGCGCCTCCGCCTCGCGCCAGCCGGCCACCTCCATCAGCACGGCGATCTCGCGCGGCTTGCGCATCCGCCCCGAGAGCCGGCGCCACGCCTGGGCGGGCTCGGCCTGATAGGTCTCGGGCGAGGTGAGGACCGCCATCTCCTCGTCGAGCCAGAGGCCGCGGTCGGTCCGCACCAGTTCGGCGGCGAGCATCTGATAGATCGTCACGAGATGGGTGACGTCGGAGAGCGCGTAGGCGAGCTGCGCCTCGGAGAGGGGGCGGCGCGACCAGTCGGTGAAGCGGGACGACTTGTCGATGCGCGCCTTGGCGACGTCGTTGACGAGCTGCTCGTAGGAGACCGAGTCGCCGTAGCCGCAGACCATCGCGGCGACCTGCGTGTCGAAGAACGGATGCGGCAGGAGCCCGCCGAGCAGCCAGATGATCTCCAGATCCTGCCGGGCCGAGTGAAACACCTTCACGGTGCCCTCGTCCGCCATCAATTCGAAGAACGGCCGGAGATCGAGATCCTGGGCGAGGGGATCGACGAGGCAGACGAATCCGTCCGGCCCGGCCATCTGGATCAGGCAGAGCTTCGGATAATAGGTCGTCTCGCGCATGAACTCCGTATCGACGGTCACGAAGGGCTGCGCGGCGAGCCGGGCACAGGCGTCGGACAGGGCCTGCGTTGCGGAGATCAGTTCCATGAACCGGCTATACCGAAGGTCGTGCGCTATCGCGAGACGACGAGAGGGCGCTTGTCCCCATACGATTGCGCGCGGCGACGGAAACTTCGCCCGCTCACGCGGCCTGACGGGACGAACGGCCTCCGCGGACCCGGCGCCGGGCCTCGCCCCGGGCGAGCAGCCGATCGAGAATGCCGGTCTCGACCGGCTGCGCCCGCCGGGCGCGTCGGCCGGCGGGCGATGGCGGGCGGACCGCTCCTCGTTGGGGTAAAAGTCCCGGAAATCCATGGGTTCGATGCAGGGATCGGCCGGTTCTTCCACACGTCGCGGCCGGCCCCGAAGGCGCGTTCGTGACGCGGTGAAGAAGCGAACTTTGTCTTCGAAATCGCATTCTATCCAGTCTAAGGTCACGCTTGGCGAGAGCGGGCGGAAGACGGGATCACGGGAGAGGCGACGATGCGTGGGCAACGGTTTTCAACGGCATGTCGGGCGGTGGCGGCCCTGCTGTCCGTGGTGCTCGCCGCCGCCTCGTATCCGGGCCCTGCCCGCGCCCAGGCCTTCCAGACGGCGGCCGTCCACGCGATTCTGATCGATGCCGAATCCGGCTCGGTGCTGTTCGAGAAAGCCGCCGACGAGCCCTTCTCCCCGGCGAGCATGGCCAAGCTGATGACGGCGGAGATCGTGTTCCGCGCCATCAAGGAGGGGCGGCTCTCCATGGACACCGAATTCACGGTGACCGAGGACGCGTGGCGCCGCGGCGGAGCGGGGGGCGGCGGCTCCTCGATGTTCGCGCAGGTCAACAGCCGCATCAAGCTCTCCGACCTGCTGCGCGGCCTGATCGTGCAGTCGGGCAACGACGCGGCGATCACCATCGCCGAGAACATGGCCGGCACCGAGGAAGCCTTCGCCGGCATGATGAACCAGCGCGCGAAGGAGATCGGGATGACGCACTCGACCTTCCGCAACGCGACCGGCTACTCGGCGCCCGACCAGAAGGTGACCGCCCGCGACCTGGCGCGGATCGCCCAGTACCTGATCGAGACCTATCCGGAATTCTACAAGATCTACTCCGAGCGCGAGTTCACCTGGAACAAGATCAAGCAGCAGAACCGCAACCCGCTCCTGACCCTCGATATCGGCGCCGACGGCCTGAAGACCGGCTACCTCGAAGAATCCGGCTACGCGCTGACCGGCTCGGCGGTGCAGAACGGGCAGCGGCTGATCATGGTGGTCTCGGGCCTGAAGACCGCCCGCGACCGCGCGGCCGAGGCCCGCAAGCTGATGGAATGGGGCTTCCGCGCTTTCGAGCCGCGGCAGGTCTTCGCGGCGAACGAGACCGTGGCCGAGGTCTCGGTGTTCGGCGGCGAAAAGGGCTCGGTGCCGGTCGTGGCCAACAGGCCCGTGCGCCTGCTCCTGCCCCGCGGCACCTCCGACCGGGTGACCGCCAAGGTGGTCTACCAGGGGCCGCTCGTCGCCCCCGTCGAGCAGGGCCGCGAGGTCGCCCGCCTGCGCGTCACCCGCGGCGATTCTCTCGCCCTGGAGCAGCCGCTCTATGCCGGGGAGACGGTGGAAGCGGGCACCCTGTCGCAGCGGGCGCTCGACGCGGCGCTGGAAGTCGGCACGGATCTGGTCCGCCGCGCCTTCGAGAAGGCCAAGGGCAGCACCAGCGAGGGCGGCACCAGCGCCGGCGGCACCGGCTCGGGCGGCACGTCCGCCGCCGGCAGCGCGAGCGGACATTCCTGAGCGGGACGAACCGGGCCAGAGGCCGGGGGACCGTCAGGGGTTCCCCGCCGAATGGGCGGGGACGTAGGCGCGGATCCCGAGCGGCAGGTCGGCTCCCGGGCGCCGGAAGCCTTTCCCGAGAACGCGCTGCCGCGGATCGTCGGCCTGCGCATGCTGGCTTCGGCGAGCCGTCACGGCGTCCCACGGTCCGGCGATCTCGAACAGAGCGGTCGCGGGCGGCGTCCCCTCCGCGGAGGCGGCGACCCGCGACAGCAACTCGGCCCGTGCCTGGAAGCGGCGGTCGACCAGGGAGATGCGCCCGTGCAGCGACGCGTCGAGGGTGCGGGAGGCGAGCGAGCCCTCCACGATCTCGCCGACGCCGTCGGCGAACAACAGCGTGACGGCGGCGCGTTCGAAGGGCGTCCGGCCGTTGCGCCGGGCCAGCGCCCCGGGCGCGACGGTCCCGCCGCGATGGATCACGTCGGCGAGGTCGAGGCCGGCGATCGCGCCGTCGGCGCTCGCCAGCGCGACCCGGCCGGCGACCGAGCGGGCGAAGGCATCGGCATCGCGGCCCTCACCCTCCAGCGCGAGGCTGCCCTGGCTCACGCCGAGCATCCAGCGGGATTGGCCGAGATCGTTCAGCAGGGCGCCGAGATCGATCCCGTCGAAACTGCCCTGCGCCTTGACGCGGGTGAGCGCGGCATCCCCATCGTCCCCCGCCAGGGTGACACGCCCCTTGACCACGCCGCCCTGCACGCCGGCCCGGCCGAGCGAGGCTTCGATGCCGCCCTCGCGCACGAGGACGCTGGAGGCGAGGTCGGTCATCTGCACCGGGCCGATCCGGGCGCTGCCGGCCGAGATCCGCAGGTCGAGGTCGCCCGCGGTCAAGGGCGCGAGGTCGAGGGAGCGGGAGCGCCACGCCCGGTCGTCGGCCCCTTCGTCGAACCCGGTCAGGCGCAGCAGGTCGGCGAGAAGCGGCGAGAGGTTGAGGCTCTCGGCGGCGAGCGTCGCCTGCATGGCGGTGCGCCCCGAACCGAAGGCGGCCGAGCCGGCCCCCTCCAAGACGTTGCCGCCCGTGCGCACCGTCACGTTCGGGAACTGGATCTGGCCCGACGCGGCCTCGAAGCTGCCCTCGACGGACAAATCCTCGACGAAGGGGGACAGGGCGAGATCGCCCCCGGCGAGGGCCAGCGTGCCGCGCAGGGAGCGGGTCTGGAGACTGCCGGTGCCCGAAACCTTGATACCGTCACGCAGGCTGCCGCGGCCCTCCGCGCTCAGCGAGCCCGAGGGCCAGGAGAGGGCGGCGGCGAAGGGGCTCGCGCCGCCGGAGAGGAGCGCGTGCGGGTGCAGGTCGGAGAGCGTGAGCCGGACGCTGCCGCCCTCCCACCTCAGGCCGCCTGTCAGGGCGAGGCTCTCGCTCCATGTCGGCCAGGAGATCGTGAGATCGACGTCGCGGGCGGTCTTCAGCGCGCTGTCGCGCGGGTCGCGTCCCGTGACCCCGCAGCGGGCCAGGATGATCCGCCGCGGCCGGTCGCCGTCCTCGCCGGCGATGGCGTGGGTCAGGCGCTCGGCGGCCTGGGCCCAGCGGGAATCGCGGGCATCGCGCGGCAGCATCACCTCGGCGCCGTCGAGCGTCAGCGAATCGACCTCGACGCGGCCGGTCAGCAGGGCGGCGAGGCCGAGCTGGAGCGACAGGCTCCCGCCCGAGGCCAGCACAGGCCCGGCGGCATCGCCCTCGGTCAGGCGGATGTCGTCGAACACGATCCGGGGGAGGGGAAGCACCACCACCTCGGTGCGCCCCCGGGCGGCGAGCGCGACGCCCCAGCTCTGTTGCAGGTTCCGGCTGACGAAGCGGGTCGCCCCGGGCGCCTCGATCGACCACGGCAGGCAGGCGGCGACCAATCCCGTGGCGAGCAGCCCGAGTCCGAGGGCGGGAAGGGTGCGGCGCAGCGACATTGCACTCCGTGGGCAGACGACGCGATCGGTTTCGAGCCGGACCGTGTCGGCGTGACGAGCCGTGCGGCCCGATCCTTTAGCCGGTTCCGGTCCCTCTTGTCTCGCGAACGAACGATGACGGGACCGCAACGCGGTGGACGATGCGGGCCGCCCTCCGGGGAGAACGCTCGGCCGCGTCCCTTCGGACCGGTGGATGGTGACGGCACGAGGCTTTTGCATCGCGAACGATTGCGTCGCCGGTTTGACGAAGGGCGACTCGCGTTGCACACCCGATCCCCATCGATCGAGCGTGCGGCCGGCCGCCTTCGAGGCGGTCGCGCCCGCCGTGGCGAAGACGACGAGGGAGGGACGGTTTTCGATGAAGAAGGTCTATCCGGATCCGAAGGCGGCGCTGGCCGGCCTGCTGCGCGACGGCATGACGATCATGGCCGGCGGCTTCGGCCTGTGCGGCATCCCCGACGAGTTGATCGACGCCATTCAGGCCTCCGGCGTGAAGGACCTGACCGTCATCTCCAACAATGCCGGTATCGACGGCGTGGGCCTCGGCAAGCTGCTCGACACCCGCCAGGTCAGGAAGATGATCTCGTCCTATGTCGGCGAGAACAAGGAGTTCGCCCGCCAGTATCTCGGCGGCGAGCTCGAGATCGAGTTCAACCCGCAAGGCACCCTCGCCGAGCGCATCCGCGCGGGCGGGGCCGGCATCCCGGCCTTCTTCACCAAGACCGGCGTCGGCACCCAGGTCGCGGAGGGCAAGGAGGTGCGCGCGTTCGACGGCGAGAGCTACGTGATGGAGCGCGGGCTGTTCGCCGATCTCGCCATCGTCCACGCCTGGAAGGGCGATACGGAAGGCAACCTCGTCTACCGGAAGACCGCGCGCAACTTCAATCCGATGATGGCGACCGCCGCCGAGGTCACGGTCGCGCAGGTCGAGCACCTCGTGCAGCCGGGCGAGATCGACCCCGACCACATCCACACGCCGGGCATCTTCATCGGCCGCATCCTCCACGTGCCGGCGCGCGAGAAGCGGATCGAGCAGCGCACCGTGCGCCGGCGCAAGGAGCCGGACGCGGCGGCGGCCGGCGGCGGCCAGATCTGAGCAGGGGAGATCGACAACAATGGCCTGGACCCGCGAGCAGATGGCGGAGCGCGCCGCCAAGGAGCTGGAGGACGGCTTCTACGTGAACCTCGGCATCGGCATCCCGACGCTGGTGTCGAACTACATCCCCGAGGGCATGTCGGTGCAGTTGCAGTCCGAGAACGGCATGCTCGGCATGGGGCCGTTCCCCTACGAGGGCGAGGAGGATCCCGACCTCATCAACGCCGGCAAGCAGACCATCACGGCGCTGCCGACGACCAGCTACTTCTCGTCCGCCGACTCGTTCGGGATGATCCGCGGCGGGCACATCGACCTGTCGATCCTCGGCGCGATGCAGGTGGCGCAGAACGGCGACCTCGCCAACTGGATGATCCCCGGCAAGATGGTGAAGGGGATGGGTGGGGCGATGGACCTCGTGGCGGGCGTGAAGAAGGTCGTGGTGGTGATGGAGCACGTCGCCAAGGGCAAGGACGGCTCGGAGAGCGCGAAGCTGCTGAAGGCCTGCGACCTGCCGCTGACCGGCACGGGCGTCGTCGACATGGTGATCACGGATCTCGGCGTGTTCACCATCGACAAGAAGGGCGACGGCGGCATGACCCTGATCGAACTCGCCGACGGCGTCACCGAGGACGAGATCCGCGCCAGGACCGAAGGGGACTTCGCCGTCGCGCTGAACTGAGGCGCAGGGAGCAACGGGGAAGGCGGCCCGTTTCGGGACGCCTTCCGCCGGCCGCGGCCGGGCATGGCTAAGCAGGCATTAATCGGGATCGTCGAAAGCTTCGCATCGACCGGACAGGCGCCGTGAGAGCGCACCGGTCTGGGAGCTTTTGTCGATACGAAGGTGCTGTGTGCATGCGTAGCGTTCCGGGAACGGACAACGTCATCCCCTTCCGCCGGCCCGCGGCCGCCCGGCAGGGAGCCGTCAACGCGGCGTTCGGAGCGGTCGAGGCTCCGCGCAGCCGGGCCAGGGCCGACCAGCGCAATCTGATGGACGCGGTCTATGCCACCGGCAGCCTGCGGGTTCCGGCGGGCGACCGCGAGACCAAGCTGATCGCCTCGCGCCTTCAGGTCTACGGCTTCCTGACGATCGAGGAGATGGGCGAGGACGGCTCCCTGCGCCGCCTGCGCCCCTCCGAGGCGATCCGCGCCCGCTCCGAGCGCCCCTGGCGCCTGTCGAAGGCCGGTTACGGCGCGAACCTCGCGGTCACGATCCCCTCCGTGGACGACTTCCTGTTCGAGCCGGCCGGCCTGCCGGCCTGAAGGCTTTCGAACATCGCGCTGCCCGAAGGCGTGCGCGTCATCCTGAAGTGCCGACCGACGCGGACAACCGCGTTGACCGGATGCGCGGACGCTCCGTATGAGCTTGGCCATGCGCGAGCGCCCGCACCGATCCGTGCACGGCCGCGCGATCATCGGGGTGATCGCGCTCTACGCGCTCGCGCTCCAGGCCTTCCTCACGGTTCTCGCGCCCGCCGCGCCGTCCTTTACCGGCAGCGTCCTGTGCGCGGAGCACGATGCCGCCGGCGCGCCCTCCGATGACGGCAGGGCCTGCGGGCATCGTGATTGCTGCACCCAGGTCCAGGCCGTCGTCATCCCCGGGCCGGCACCGGCCGTCTCCCATCGGCCGGCCTGGCCGCCGCGCGCCGCGCCGATCCCGTGGCGCGCCGCCGAGACGATCCGCGCCCGTGCCCCGCCCAATCAGGGCACCGGTCCCCGAGGTCCGCCCGCCGTCTGAGCCGATCACCCCGATCCCTCAGTCACGGACCCTGAACTCATGCCTTCCCCCTTGTCGGGCAGCACGGCACGCTGCGCCGTCGCATGGCTCGCCCTGTCCATCACGGCTTCGGCGCAAGCGGCTCCCGATGCAGCCGCCGGCGAAACCGTCACCCTCGAAGAACTCGCCGTCACCGGCGATGGAACGTCCCGCCCCCGGGCCGGCGCGGCTTCCGCCTCGCCCGGCTTCGGCGTCGCCGGTCCGCCGGGATCGGCGCCGCTCGTGATCGAGCGCCCGGTCGGGCAGGTCGTCACCGCCGTCGGGCGCGAGGGCACCATCGCCGCCCGGCCGGCCACCAGCATCGGCACGGTGCTCCTCGACAGCCCCGGCGTGACCCTGCGCCAGGGCAATGGCGGGCGCGACGTGGTGATCTCGATCCGCGGCAACAACGCCCGCGCCACCGGCGTCACGCGCAACATGGTCGTCCTGGAGGACGGCTTCCCCGTCACCCAGGCCGACGGCGCCTCGCGCTTCGATCTGGTCGATCCGCGGGCCTATTCGCGCATCGACGTGTTCCGGGGACCGCAATCGGCCCTGTTCGGCAACTACGCCACCGGCGGCGCGCTGGCCTTCCGCACCCGCACCGGCCGCGAGATCGACGGCTACGAGATCGGCGTCGATGCCGGCAGCTTCGGCTATCTCAACAGCTATTTCAGCGTCGGCGGGGTCAGCGGACCGTTCGAGGTCAGCCTGTTCGCCAGCGATCTGCGCGCCAACGGCTACCAGGACCATTCCTCCTACGACACGCAGACGGTCAACCTGCTGGCGAGCTACACCCCGAGCCCGGACAACCGCTTCACGCTGAAGGTGATCGACAACGAAGTGAACGCCAACATCCCCGCCCGGGCCTCGCTCGATCAGTTCCGCATCAATCCCTACCAGCGCGGCTGCGAGGCGGCCGCGACCGCCGCGCCCGGCTGCACCACCTTCGGCCTGCTGGCCAACGGCGCCTTCGGCTCCCGGGTGCCGGTGACGGCGACGGAAGGCGCGTTCCGCCGCAGCGACCGGCGCACGATCGTCGCCGGGCGCTGGGAGCACGACATCGACGCGCAGACCACGTGGCGGGTGCAGGTCGGCTTCGACGAGCGCAACTACAACCAGCCCTTCTACACCACCTCCGGCCGGGGCAGCCTGCCCTCCTATTTCGCGATGACCGACCTGACCCGGCGCGGCGAGGCGTTCGGCCTGCCGACAGTGGGCTACGTGGCACTCGCCTACAGCGCCGTCGACATCACCGCCTCGACCTACAACCGCGCGCCCTACGCCGGCCCCCGGCTCGGCGCGCTGATCGGGTTCCAGGACGCGCTGCAATCCAATCTCGGCGGGCGGGCGCGGCTCGAACTCGAACTGGCGCCCGAATGGACGGCGGCGGCCGGGATCGGCGCGGAGGAGACGGGCATCGTCGGGCGCAACCGCACCTTCGCGACGACGGCCGCCGGCACGACGGCGACCCTGGCGCGGGCCGACCGCCGCTTCCTCAACGTCGCGCCGGAATTCGCCCTGGTCTATCGGCCGGATCCGGCCTGGGCCCTGCGCGGCCGCGTGGCCACCGGCTACTCGACGCCGTCCTTCTCGAGCCTGTTCGTGACCTCCGCCGGGCTTCCCGGCAACAATGCCGACCTGAAGACGCAGGAGAATCTGGGGTTCGACCTCGGCGCCGACGTCATCCCGTTCGAAGGGCTGAAGCTCGGCGTCACCGGCTTCTACGAGTTCTTCCGCAACGAACTCGTCACGCAGTCGCCGGGGGCGGGCCTGCTCAGCTACACCTTCAACGCGCCGGCCTCCGAGCATCGCGGCATCGAGGTCGGGGCCGATTGGACCTTCGCGCCGGGCTGGCGCGGCGTGCTCGCCTACACCTTCGACGATCAGGTCTACACCGACTACGTCGAGCAGATCAGCGCCGGCAGCCTCACCGCGCGCTTCGACCGGGCCGGCCAACGCATCCCCGGCGTGCCGGCCCACCAGCTCCTGGCCCGGGTCGGCTACGACGTGCCGGCGGGACCGCTCGCCGGGCTCGGCGGCTTCGCCGAGGTGGTGGCGCAGGACGGCACCTTCGTCGACAGCGCCAACCTGCTGAAGGTGCCCGGCTTCGTGATCCTGAATCTCAACGTCCACTATTCGGCGGCGCCGACGAACGGCTATGCCCGGCGCATCGACCTCTACGGCGAGGTGCGCAACGTGCTCGACACGGCGTATGTCGGCTCGGCCAATCCGCTGGCGAACACGATCGACGCGACGACGGGGCTTCAGAACGGCCGGGCCGTCCTCGCCGGCACCACGGGCTCGATCTTCGCCGGACCGCCGCGGACGTTCGTGGCGGGCATGAAGCTGTCGTTCTAGAGCATCGTCCCGAAAGGTGGCTGCCGGCTTGTCTGAAAAGACGATGCGAAATCAAAAACCGAGAGCATCGTCCTGGATCCGATGTCCAGGACGATGCTCTGAGGCCGTCGTTTCAAGGCAAGCGCTCGCTTCCGGCCTTCACCGGGAGCCGGATTCCCGCCACGGGCCCCGCGGGCCCGTGCCCCGGTTCAGGCATGCTCGTCGGCGTCCTCGTCATCCGTTGCCGGCGGCACGTCCTCCCCGCGCAGGAAACGCGCCTGAAGCTCGGCCACGCGGCGGGCCGATTGCGCGTGCTTGGGCGACACCGCATCCGGCAGGGCCCCCGCCATCCCGCGCTTGACGGCCAGAAGATCCGGATCGCCCCAGCGTTCGAGCAGGGCTTGGAAGGCGGCGTGACGGTCGGGATCGAAGGGGATGCGCCGGCCCATCATGTCCTTGTAGGGGTGCGGCGGATGAAGGCCGGCGCACGGCACGAAGCCGGCGGGGATCGGCGTCGTCGCCGCATGGGTGCGGCCGGCGCGCAGAAGCTTGGGCAGAACGTGGGTGTGCGGCCCTTCCGGGCTCGTCTCGCCAGGGCCCGGGATCGGCGCGTAGACCTCGATCCGCCCGATCCGCGCGCGGAAGATCCGGTGCGGGCTCATGGCCACGAGGTGCCGGCCGACCGGGTTGTCCGCGGCGAGGAGCGGCTTCCCGGCGCCGGCCCGCAGGCACGCCACGACCTCCGGATCGCGCGCACGCAGGCAGGCATCGACCGCACGCAGCCCCAGCCCCAGATCGAACAGGATCGCCTCCCGATCCTCCGGGCGAGCGGCCTCCCGGTCGGGGCCGAGTTCCGTGAGAACGGTGCGGCCGCTCATGGCGCAGGCGGCTTCGGGCAGGCAGAGCGCCACGGCGTGGTTGTAGCCGCCGGAGAAGCCCGTCTCGTAGGCGACGGGGCGCAGGCCCGGACCGGGCGTCAGGGCGATGGCACCGCGGTCGGTGGCAAGACCCATCCGGTCGTCGGGGAGTGCCTGGACGGGTTCGCCGTCGTCGCGCATGAACTCGGCCACGGCGCCGAAGCTTCCGAGATTCCAGGCGGTGCCGGCATCGGCCAGCGCGTCGCGCAACAGCGTTTCGGCATCGGCGGAGTCGGCCGGCAACCTCAAACTCCTAAAACTCTCTCGCGCGCGTTCGATGTCGCCGTCGCTGGGAAGGGGTGGCGGAGCCGCCTCACTCCCACTCGATTGTTTAAATAGCATCCAATCAATTGAAATCACTCAAATTTTTCTGCCAAGGCGCCAAGAATTCCGATGCCCGGGCCGTCAAAAGTTATGCTTTTAATTTTGCAGGGAAAATTGGTCTCGAGAATGCCGGGCCGGTCCGAGCCGGCCAAGGCGTTGCGCTCCAGGCTGGCGCGCTGGTCGGCGCTCAGGCCTTCACCGCAGCCTCCTGAGCGGAATTCCATGCACGGTGCCGATGCGCAGGCTGTCGGTCCGCGCGCAGGTAGCTCAGCGGCAGTCCGGTATCAGGATGGGGCATGACGCCCATCTCGATCCCGTAGACCGAGCGGAGCGTGTCCGGCGCCATGATCGTATCGGGCGTGCCTTGCGCGATCAGCGCGCCCGAATGAAGCGCCAGGATACGGTCACAGAAGCGGGCAGCGAGATTCACGTCGTGGAGAACGACGACCACGCCGAGACCGGCATCCTGCGACAGCGTCCGCACACGCGCGAGCATCTCGACGCCATGTGCCACGTCGAGCGCCGAAGTCGGCTCGTCGAGAAGCAGGCAGCGGGTGTCCTGTGCCAACAGCATCGCGAGCCAGGCGCGCTGACGCTCGCCCCCGGACAGCGTCTCGACGAGCCGGTCGGCGAAGGCTTCGATCCCCGTGCGGGCCATCGCCTCCTCGACCTTGTTGCGGTCGCCCGGCGTGAATCGGCCGAACGCGCCGTGCCAGGGATAGCGCCCGAGCGCGACGAGTTCCCGCACCAGCATCCCGCTGGCCGCCGGCTGGGACTGGGGCAGGTAGGCGACCTTGCGGGCAAAGGCGCGCTCGCCCCAGGCTTTCAACGGACGCCCCTCGAACGCGACCTCGCCGGCGCTCGCCGGCTGCTGCCGGGCGAGCAGCTTGATCAGCGTCGACTTGCCGGAGCCGTTATGGCCGATCAGCCCGACGACCTCGCCGGCGGGCAGCGCCAGCGTCAGCGGTTGCAGGAGCGTGCGCCCGCCGACCGCGAAGCTGGCCTCGCGCAGCGTGAACAGCGGCGCCCCGTGGTTCGGCATCATGCAGGTCTCGTCTCGATGGGACAGGTGCCGCACAGGCCCTGTGCCGGGATCAGGTAGCGCAGGCAGCAGACCCGGCGGCGGCGGGATGCCGCCCCTGCCGGGCCGACCAGGCGCACGGGGGCATGGAGCGCGTTCGGCCGCCCGTCGGGCCGCCGCGCGTCGGCGAGAAGGCGGCGGAGCGCGTCGAGGCCGGCCCGATCCGGCAGGGGCAGCGCCTCGGCCTGCCGCGCGATCCCGTCGAAGACGAGGCCGGCATTGCTCCAGAGCACGCGCGGACGAAGTCCCGACACGGCCGCGAGCCCGTCGAAGAGCGGTTCCAGGTGTCCGTCGATCAGCGGCGCGAACCGGCCCCGCGGCGCGAGGGGCGGATCGGATTCGCGAAGCCGGAAGGCGCTGCTGCGCCCGTCCGCGCCCGCGATCACCTCGACCGCGTCGAGCGCGACCGGCAAGGTGCGGCCGAGGACGAGCTCGGCCAGGAGCGTCGGGACGACGAGGGAGGCGAGGTGATGCTTCGACCAGATCGAGGCGACGGCGCGGGGCTCGGGCGCCTCGTAGTTGCGCGCGAAGCGGGCGAGTCGTTCGGCCAGGATCTCGGGATCGAGAAGCGCTCGCCCGCTCACTCCGGGGCGCGGATCGGAGGCGGGCACCAGCCGGTCGGCGTAGGGCGCGAGCGGACCGGTGAAGAGAGGCGCGAGCGCTTCAAGGGTCATGGCGGCGACAACGCATGGGTCGAGCCGCCTCTGCAAGTCCCTTCCCCGCAGGTCCATCGGTTCGGCGACCCCTCTCACCGCCGCAGCATCAGCCAGATGAAGTAAGTTCCGCCGAGGCCGGTCGCGACGAGACCGGCCGGAACCTGCCAGGGAAAGGCGATCATGCGGCCGAGCCAGTCCGCGCCGACCATGATCGTGCCGCCGAGCAGGCCGGCGGCCACGAATTGCGGCGTCGGGCGCTGCAGGCCGACCATCCGGGCGATATGGGGCGCCATCAGCCCGACGAAGCTCAAGGGGCCGACGATCAGGGTCGAGGCCCCCGTCAACACCGCCGTGGCGGCGAGCAGGCCGAGCCGCGCCCGCGGGACCGCGACGCCGACCGCCCGCGCCGCACTCGCCCCGAGGGGCAGGATCTCCAGCCAGCGCGCCAGGAGCGGTGCGGCGAGGAGCGTCACGGCGGCCAGGACGCAGGCGAAGGCGGCCTCGCCGTCGCCCGCGTTGTAGGTCGAGCCCGACAACCACGTCAGCAGGATCGCGGTGCGCGGATCGGCGCTGGCGAGGATCAGGGCGACGACCGAGCCGAGCAGGTAGGTGAGCGCCACCCCGACGAGCAGCATGTGGGCCGGGGCGTAGCCGGAGCGGCGCCCGAGCGCGAGCACCGCCGCGAGGACGAGACCGGCACCGACGATCGCGCAGGCGAGGAGGCCGGCGCGTCCGGGGTCGGAGCCGGCGAACACGGCCGCGACGAGGGCGAGCGCCGCGCCCGAGGAGATGCCGAGCAGTTCGGGGCTGGCGATCGGGTTGCCGGTCAGGCGCTGCAGGAGGGTGCCGGCGCCGCCGAGCATCACCCCGGCGCCGAGGGCGGCGAACACGCGCGGCGCCCGCCACGGCAGGAGCGGACCGAGATCGGACCAGGTCCAGACCCAGCCTCCCGGCAGCCGGCCGAGGGCGAGCGCGACGAGGACGAGGAGGAGAAGCGTCGGCACCAGGGCGGCGACGAGCGGCCAGGACCGTCGGCGGCGCGCGGCCGATGGGGCGACGGCCAGGCGCGTCTCGGTGTCCGGTTTGCGCAGGCGGACGAGCAGGACGACGAGCAGCGGCGCGCCGAGCAGCGCGGTCACGGTTCCCGTGGGCAGGCCGATGCGCCCGAACAGGGCCTGGACCAGTTGGTCGGCGAGGGCCAGCAGGACGGCGCCGACGAGGCTGCCCCAGAGCATGCGATCCCGCAGCCGCCGCGCGCCGCCGAGCCGGGCGATCGCCGGGCCGGCAAGCCCGATGAAGCCGATCGCGCCGACGGCTCCGGCGATGCTCGCGCCGAGGAACACGGCGACGAGGAGCGCGGCGAGCCGGATCCAGGCGATCGGCAGGCCGAGGCTGCGCGCGCCCGCCTCGTCGAGGTCGAGCAGTGCCAGGGGGCGGGCGAGCAGGGCGGCGGCGAGCGCCGCGAGGCCGATCCGCGGCGCGAGGCTCGCCGCCACCGACCAACTGTTCTGGTTGAGCCATCCCGCCTGCCACTGGAACAGGTCGGCGAGCGCCTCGAAATGCGCCAGCACCAGCATCTTGGCGATCGCCTCGAAGTACAGTGCGACGATGAGGCCGGCGAGGATCACGGCGAGCGGCGCGAACCCCTGGCGGTTGCTCAGGAGCAGCACGAGGCCGAGGCAGGCCGCGCCGCCCGTGAGCGCGACCGGCTCGTAGCCGAAGGCGAGCAGTTCCGGCAGCCACAGGGTCGCCAGCGCCAGCGCGAGCTTGGCTCCGGCGAAGACGCCGAGCGTGCCGGGCTCGGCGAGCGGATTGTCGAGCACCTGCTGGAACAGCGCACCGGCGAGCCCCAGCCCGGCTCCGCAGAGAAGGCCGACCGCGAGCCGGGGCAGCAGGCTGTCGTGGACCACGAGCTGCGGCAGGTTCCCGGGATCGGGATGAAGCAGGGCGGCGCTCCATCCTGCCGCCGGCAGCGTGCCCGCAAGGTTGAGGCCGAAGAGCAGGATCGTGGCGATTCCCGCGAGCGCGACGAGCGTCGCGCCGAGGATCATGCCGGCACCGGCGCGTCTCGCGGAACTCATGCGGGCTCCGCCGGCAGGCGCGCGGCGAGCTGCCCGGCGAAGCGCGCGGCCGAGGGCAGGCCCCCGTTCGGGTGGACGACGGGCAGGGCGAGGATGCGGTTCTCGCGCACGAAGGGCAGCGCCTGCCAGATCGGGCTCCCGTTCAGGCGCTCCAGGGCGCGGGCGGTCTCGGAGCCGCGATCGAAGTGGACGAACAGCGCGTCCGGGGTGCCCGCCAGATCCTCGATTCCGGCGACCGCCGTGCCGGCGCCGCTCTGCCGGCCGGCCCAGGCATTGGCGAGCCCGAGCCGAGCCGCGACGGCTCCGACCGTGCTCTTCCCGCCGAACATCGCGACCTGGCGTCCGTCCTCGCGCAGCCGCGCGATGTAGACGGGCCGCGCCGTCCGGCCGGCGAGCCGGCCGTGGGCGGCTTCCAGGGTCAGGTCGGTTCGCGAGACGAGGGCGTCCGCCGCCGCTTCCCGGCCCGCGAGCCGGCCCAGGTCGAGGGTCATGCGGCGCAGGTGATCGAGCGGCGGCACGGCGCCCGCGAGGGTCGGAAAGGGGATGACCGGGGCGATGCGGGCGAGCGCGGTCTGGGTCTGGGCCTGAAGCGTCGCGGCGACGATGAGGTCGGGCCGCAGCATCTGCAGGAGTTCGAGATTGGGCTCCTGGAGCGGTCCGAGGTCGACGACCTCGGCCGGCAGGGCCGGCACGGCCGTCAGCTTCTCGTAGAGCGGCCGGTTGGCGGTCGCGACCGGCACGCGGCCGATGGCGAGCAGCGTCTCGGTGAACAGGCCGTCGAGCGTGACGATGCGGCGGCTCGCGGCCTCCGCACCCTGCGACGGGGCGCAGGGCGGCAGCGCTGCGAGCGCGAGGCCGCCGAGCACGGTCCGCCGCGTCGGCGCGAGGTTCACCACCGGTAGCCGATCGTGCCGAAGACGTTGAGGGGCTCGCTGAAGCGGCAGCCGCGGACCGTCTGGCAGGTCACGTAGGAGCGATCCGTGACGTTGCGCAGGTTGAGCTGCGCCCGCCAGCCCTTCATGTCCGGGTTGGCCACGCCGAAATCGTAGAGGCCGACGAGATCGACGAGCGTGGCGGGGTGGGTGTCGAAGGTCGCGCCGGTGATGTTCGAACTGCCGATGTAGCGGATGCCGCCGCCGAGCCGCAGGCCGGGCAGTCCGAACTGGCTCATCTCGTAGGTGCCGAAGGCCGAAGCGAGGTGGTACGGCACGAGGTCGACGCGCTGGTTGAGGGCGGCCGGGTTGGTCGTGCGCACCTGCCGCGTGTCCGTGTAGGAGTAGGAGGCGACGAGTTGCAGCGGACCGTAGTTCGAGCGCGCCTCGAACTCCGCACCCTGCGAGCGGATCTGACCGGTCTGGGCCGAGAAGGTCGGGTCGATCGGATCGGGCACCAGCGCATTCCGCTGGTTGATCTCGAAGACCGCCCCGCTGAGCAGCGTATCGGCCCCCGGGATCTCCCAGCGCAGGCCGCCCTCGACCTGCTCGCCGGTGGTGGGCTGGAAGGGATTGCCCAGGCGGTCCGTGATCGCAAAGGTCTGGAAGGATTGGCTGAAGGACACGTAGGGCGCGAGGCCGTCGTCGCCGAGATAGAGCAGGCCGACCCGCCCGCTGAAGGCGTCGTCGTTCTGGTCGAGCCGCGCGCCGGTGCGGTAGGTCAGGATCTGGGTCCGGGCGAAATCCTGGCGTCCGCCGAGAAGCAGCAGGAAGCGGTCGAACCGGATCTGGTCCTGCGCGTAGATCCCGATCTGGTCGAGCAGGCTCTTGGAACCGTTGTTGACCGCATAGTTCACGATCGGCGTGCTGCGCCCGTAGACCGGCGTGTAGACGTCGAGCGAACCGGCCGTGCCGCCGAAACGCTCGGAGTTCAGGAAGCTGCGGTAATAGTCGATGCCGGCGATCAGCGTGTGCGCGGTCGGGCCGAGCGCGAACTTGGTCTCCAGGGAGGTATCCGAGGCGATCCCGGTCGCGTTCTCGTTGCGGACGCTGACGCTGCGGCTGAAGGTGCGCCGGTCCGCCGCCAGGGTGCCGGGCTGGAGGTAATCCCAATCGACGCCGGCCTGATAGTAGCGCAGGGAGTGGCGCAGCCGCACCGTGTCCGAGAAGGCGTGATCGACCATGTAGCCGACCGCGCCGCTGCGCGAGTCGAAGCGATCGAAGTTCGGCTCGCCGTAGAAGCGTTCGATCGGGAAGCGCCCGAAGGGCGTGTTGTCGAGGAGCGTACCCACCCCCGGCAGCGGCGGCGGGAAGCGCGTGCGGATCTCCTGATAGTAGCCGAGGACCGTCACCCACGTCCCGGCCGAAGGATGCCATGTGACCGCGGGCGCGATGTAGAGCTTGTCGTCGGGCGTGAAGGCGAGATAGCTGTCGCTGATCCGGCCGAGGCCGGTCAGACGATAGGACCACTCGCCGTCGGCGGTGAGGGGGCCGCTGAAATCGCCGGAGACCTCCTGCCGGTTGAAGCTGCCGACCGTGTAGTTCAGTTCGTTGTAGGGCGTCGGCAGCGGACGCTTGCTGACGGCGTTGATGACGCCGCCGGGGGAAAGCTGGCCGTAGAGGATCGAGGCCGCGCCCTTCAGGACTTCGAGCCGTTCCAGTCCGTAGGGCTCCTGGGTGCCGTCGTAGACGCCGGACTGGAGCTTGAGGCCGTCGCGCAGCAGACCCGCATTGCCGGTCTCGACGTTGAAGCCGCGGATCGTGAAGCCGTCCGAGGTGCGTCCGAAGCCGCCCACCGCCTGCGCGGCGACGCCGGGCGTGTAGGCGAGGGCTTCGGCGAAGCTCGTGGAGCCGGTGTCGCGGATCTGCCGAGCCGGAACCACGGAGATCGATTGCGGCGTCTCGGTGATGGGCGTGTCGGTCTTGGTTCCCGAAGCGCTGCGCTTGGCCACGTAACCGTTCACCGGCCCGTCGGCGCGCTCGACCCGGGCCCCTCCGGCCCCTCCCACGCCCTGGACGCTCAACTCCTCGAGGGTCACCTGCGGCTGCGCCTGGACCTGGGACGAGGCCGCGACGAGGGCGAGGCAGGCGGCGAAGCGCCGGTTCGCGAGCCTTCCGGAGCATCGGCTCGCGCCTGAGGATCGTCCTTCGTTGATGGCGGCCCCGGCTCCGGGCATCGATGCAACTCCCTGGTGTCGACCTGCCGGCCGAATCGTGGATTCCGTTGGATTGGCGGGTGAATTCGTCGCGCGGCGCCCGCGGCAGGGCGGGACGAACGTTGCCTCTTCCGCTCGCCCGAGCCGCAACCGGGCGATGCCGCCGGATCTGCCGGCAGACTCGGACGAAGGACAGAGGCTTGTGGCTTGCTTGAATCCAAGAATAAACTTCGGAAAGAACCATATCTTCAGAGTCGAAAATATCAATCTCTTGAATTTTATCATCATTCTAATTTAAACAAGAAGGACTCTAGCCACGGCCCTTATAATCCTGTTAAATTACTGCAATCAAATAACTTATCTGTTCGTTGCGGATCGCGGCCGGCTTGCGCTGAGTTGTTGCCGCGGAAACCCCACCGTGGCGTGTGTCGAAGAAGCCACAGTCGCATTCTCGCCGCCCGCGCGTCCAGGCGTCGATCAGTCCGTCGCCCTGTCCAGCATTTCGGCGACGCTCCTGCGGAAGACGGCATGGCGGACGATGTCGAGGTGGCGCGTCCCGGGCACCGTGACGTGCGAGGCCACCGGTGCGAGGAGGCTCCAGTCGCGCAAGCGCTCGCTCCGGGTCAGGGAATCCTCGGCCTGCCAGACGTGGACCGGGCACGGCAGCGGAGCGTAGACGTGGCGCTTGGCACGGATACGCTTGTCGAGCAGCGCCCAGAGTTCGAACTCCCGCGAGTCGAGGTCCGGGCCGTCCGCGGGCGGCTCCTCGGCGCTGTCGGCGAGATAGGCGTCGAGTCCCGAGCGCTCCTCGCCGTCCATCCGCGCGATCAGGGCGCGCCAGTGCCGAGCCATCCTCGAACGGGCGAGCCACGGCGCGAGTCGCCCTGCGGCGCGGCCACGGTCCGCGTCGTCGAGCGGGCGGTCGCTGCCGAAGGGCACCGATTCGAACACGTCGACGAGTCCGAGAAACGCCACCTCGGCCCGCCCTTCGAGGCGCCGGGCCGTCTCGAAGGCGAGGTCGCCGCCCGAGGACCATCCGATCAGCGCACAGCGACCGCCCCTGGTGATGCCGGCGATCGACGCGGCGTACGCGTCGCTCAGCGCGGCGATGTCGTATCCGTGCCAGCGCCGCCGGGTATGGACGTGACTGACGAAGCCGAGCACCGGCCGCCTTCCGCCGAGGCTTTCCGCAAGGCCCGTGAACTCGGTCGCGTTCGCGATCAGGCCGGGGATGCAGAACAGGGGCACGCCCGAACCGCCCTCGTGCAGGCGTACGAGCTCCACGCTCGACGGCTCGGCCGGCGCCGCCTGCGCCGGGGCAAGCCGCGCGGCCAGGGCCGCGAGGCTCTCCGCGTTGAGGATGGCGGCGAGCGTGAGGCCCTTGCCACCCGGGAACCCCTGCTTGCGGATGCGCGCGAGCATCTTGAGACTGAGGATCGAATCGCCGCCGAGGTCGGCGAAGGACTGCGCGCGCCCGATCTCGCCGGGCTCGAGGCCGAGCAGGTTGGCCCAGATCGTGGCGAGATCGGCTTCCGCGCCCACGCGCGGCGGTTCGGCCGACCGCCGCGGCTTGGGCGGGAGAGGCAGGGCGCGCCGGTCGAGCTTGCCGTTCGGGGTCAGCGGGAGTGCCGCGAGCCGCGTCAGGCTCGCGGGGACCAGCGCTTCGGGAAGGTGCCGCGTCGCCTGCCGCCGCAGCGCGTCGAGATCGACGCTCTCCTGCGCGACGACGTAGCCGGCGAGTTGAAGCCTGTCCCGATCCTCCCCCTCCGCGACCGCGACGACCGCGGCGTCGCGAACGCCGTCGAGCCCGCGCAGGAACGCCGCCGCCTCGCCGGGCTCGACGCGGTGCCCGCGAATCTTGACCTGGTCGTCGGCGCGGCCGCGGAATTCGAGGCTGCCGTCGCGCAGGCGCCGAACGCGATCCCCGGTACGGTAGAGGCGCGCTCCCGGTGCGCCGAACGGATCGGGCACGAAGCGCTCGGCGGTCGCGGCCGCCCGTCCGAGATAGCCGCGCCCCAGGGTCCGGCCGCCGAGATGGAGTTCGCCCGTCGCCCCAACCGGCACCGGGCACAGCCAGAGATCGAGCACGTGGGCCGCGGCGCCGTCGAGGGGGCGGCCGATCGGGACGGTGCCCGCCGCGCGCTCGGCCTGCGCCGCATCCTGGCAGAGCGCGCCCACCGTCGCCTCGGTCGGCCCGTAATGGTTGACGACGCGGCAGCCGGGCTTCAGCGCGGCGACGCGCTCGACGAGGGACCAGGGAAGAGGCTCACCGCCCAGAACGAGGAGCGTCCCGGGCAGCACGTCGGCCGGACGTGAGGCTTGGAGCAGCGCACCGAGATGGCTCGGCACGATCTTGAGCGCGTCGATTCGATGCTGCGCCATATGCGCGGCGAACGCATCGGGATCGAAGGCGGTCTTCCGATCGATGAGGTCGAGTTCCGCGCCCGCCGCGAGCGCCCCGAACAGCACCGTGTTGCCGAGATCGGCCGCGACTGTCGAGGCCATGGCGAGCCGCAGGCCGGGCGTGATCGCCAGCCGGTCGATCGCGCCGCGCACGTAGCTGGCCAAGCCGCCGCGCGTGACGACGACGCCCTTGGGCCGGCCGGTCGAGCCCGAGGTGTAGATCAGGTAGGCGGCCTGATCCGGCTCCGCGCGCGGAAGGGTCCGCGTCAGGGACAGCGCGGTCGTGACGGGCTCGTCGGCGAACGAGACGGTGAAGCGCGCGAGGCCGTGATCGTCCGGCCCGTCGGTCACGATCCGGCGCGCACCGCTGTCGGCGATCAGGGCGGCGACCCGCTCGCGGGGAAGCGCGGGATCGAGCGGAAGGTAGGCCCCGCCCGCCTTGAGCACCGCCAGCAGCGCCGCGACCCATTCCGGGCTGCGCTCCATCAGGAGGGCGACAGGCTCGTCACCGCGAAGCCCCGAGGCGAGAAGGCGCGCGGCGAGCCGGTCCGAGGCGCGGTCGAGTTCGGCCCGGCTGCGGGTCGTCCCGTCCTGCCGCAGGGCCACCGCATCCGGCGCCAGCGCGGCATGGGCGCGCCAAGAATCGACGATATCGTCGACGACATCCTGCGCGGGCTCGGGCCGGGGCCCTCCGGCGGTCTCACGGGAGCGGGTGCCGACGGCGTGGAGGGGCCGGTCGGGTTCGGCCGCGACGTCGGCGGCCAGCGCCGCGAAGCCGTCGGCCAGCGCCGCGATCGTCTCGGGATCGAACAGGTCGCGGGCATAGGCGATGCGGCAGGCGATGCCGTCGGGCCTGTCCAGGAGATCGAGGCTCAGGTCGAAATGGGCGGCACCGCTGTCGATTCCGGCAAGGCGCATCGGCATCCCGGCGAAGCGCCCGCCGACGGGCATGCCGGCCTGTTCCGTGACCTTCACCTGGAAGAACGGATGCAGGCCCGGCCGGTGCGGCGGGGCCAGCGCCTCGACCAAACGGTCGAAGGGCACGTCGACATGGCTCTGCGCCGCCAGCACGCGCTCCCGCACCGCGGCCAGCAGCGCGCGAAAACCGTCGCGCTGATCGATGTCCAGGGACAACACCGCGAGGTTGGTGAAGTAGCCGATCATCGGCTGCGTCTCGGGCCGCTCACGGTTCGCCAGCGGCGTTCCGATGCGGACCGTCTCCGTGTCGCCGAACCGGGCGAGCGTCAGCGCGAAGAGCGAGAGCACCGCCATGAAGGTCGTCGCACCCTCGCGCCGCGCCAGCGCGCGCAGGGCCTCGCTCAGGTCCGGCGGCAGGGCGAGATCGCGGGATCCGCCGGCGTCGTCGCGCTGCGCCCTGCGCGGCCGGTCGAGCGGAAGCGGTGTCGGCTCGTCCCCGCTCCCGAGCCGATCGCGCCAGAAGGCGATCTGCCGCCCGGCCTCACCCGCCTCCAGCCGGTGCCGCTGCCAGGCGGCATAATCGGCATATTGCACGGGCATCGGCGGCAAGCCGTCGGGGAGGTCGTTGCGCCGGGCAGCGTAGAGGGCCGCGAGGTCGCGCAGGAAGAGACCGATCGACCAGCCATCCGCGACGATGTGGTGAAAGCCGAGCACGAGGCGGGAATCGTCCTCGCCGAGCCGATGCAGCTCGATCCGCAGGAGCGGGCCGGTTTCGAGGTCGAACGGCGTGCGCGCCAGCGTCTCCGCCCGCGCCCGGCTCTGGCGCTCGTCCCGCACGTCCTCACGCAGGATCACGGGAACCGGCATCGCGGCGTGGACGCGCTGGTACGGCTCGCCCTCCGCACCGAGGAGGAAGGTGGTGCGCAGGCTCTCGTGGCGACGCACGAGGCCGTCGAGCGCGTCCTGAAGGACGTCGCGATCGATCGGCCCTGCGACCGTCAGGATGCCGGTGAGGTTGTAGGCGGGATTCTCGGGATCGCGCTGCCAGGTCAGCCACAGCCCGCGCTGGGCATCGGACAGAGGCAGCGTTTCCCGATCCTGCACGGGCACGATCGGGAGTGCGGCGAAGTCGATGCCGTTCGCGGCGAGCTTGGCGAGGAAGGCTTTGCGGCCCTCGGGCGTCAGGCCGGCGAAGCGCCGGGCGATCTGCGTGGCGTCGATGCTCATGCGCTCAAGCCTCGATCTCGTCGAGCCAGCTTTCCATGTCGGCGAGCCGGCCCTCGCTCGGGTTCTCGTCGCCGGGCTCGTCCAGCGCGGCCGCCAGGTCCGCGAGGGTCGGGTGGTCGAACACGGCGCGCAGCGGCAGCCGCCGCCCGAAGCGTTCCAGGACGAGCGCACCGAGCCTCATCACGAGAAGCGAATCGCCGCCGCGCTCGAAGAAGTTGTCGTGGCGGGCGACGCGTTCCAGGCCGAGCACCGCGCACCAGATCGCGGCGAGCGCCGTCTCGGTCTCGCCCTGAGGCGCCTCGCCCGCCTCGGCCTCGTCCGCCCCGGTCCAGTCGGGCGGCGGCAGGGCCCGCCGGTCGAGCTTGCCGTTGGCGCTGAGCGGAAGCCGGGCCAACCCGACGAAGCGGGTCGGCACCATGTAGTCGGGCAGTTGCCCGGCCAGATGGGAGCGCAGGGCCGCCTCGAACCCCGCGTCGAGCGCGGTCGGCCCGAGGGGCGCCGCAGCCTCCGGTGTCCCGCCTCCACCCTCGGCACCGCCTTCCGGAACGACGTAGGCGACCAGCCGCAGGCCGCCCGGGGCCGGCGCGGCGATCACGGCGGCCGCGGCCACCCCCGCATGGCCCGACAGGCGCGCGGCCACCTCCCCGGGCTCGATGCGGAACCCGCGGATCTTCACCTGCTCGTCGAGCCGGCCGAGGAACTCCAGCGCCCCGTCCGCCCGCCGCCGGGCCCGGTCGCCGGTGCGGTACAGCCGCGCCCCCGGCGCGCCGAGCGGATCGGGCACGAAGCGCTCGGCGGTGGCGCCCGCCCGGCCGTGGTAGCCCCGCGCCAGCCCGACCCCGCCGATGTACAGCTCCCCCGCAACCCCCGAGGGAACCGGGTGGAGATCGGCGTCCAGCAGGTGGATGGCGGTGTTGGCGATCGGGTGGCCGATCGGCACGCTCGCCGCCCCCGGCTCGCTCCGGCAGGTCCAGGCGGTCACGTCGATCGCCGCCTCGGTCGGGCCGTAGAGGTTGATCAATTGGGCCGGCGAGCGGGCCAGCACCGCCTCCTGCAACGGCGGCGGCAGCGCCTCGCCGCTGCACAGGATGCGCCGCAGGCCGGTGCAGGCGTCGAGTTCGCCCGCGGCGACGAAGGCGGCGAGCATGGAGGGCACGAAGTGGACGTGGCTGACGCCGTGGCGGGTGATCAGCGTGCGCAGGGCCTGCGGGTCGCGATGCGCGCCGGGCGGGGCCATCACCAGACGGCTGCCCGCCATCGGCGGCAGGACGAGTTCCCAGACCGAGACGTCGAAACTCGCCGGGGTCTTCTGCAACACGCGGTCGTCGGGCCCGAAGCCGTATTCCTCCTGCATCCAGCGCAGGCGGTTGAGCAGGGCGCGGTGGGTGTTGGCGCAGCCCTTGGGCCGTCCGGTCGAGCCGGAGGTGTAGATGCAGTAGGCGAGGCTGTCGGGATGCGGCGCCGGCAGCGGCGCCGCGTCGAGGCCGTGTTCTTCCTGGTCCTCGTCCTGTTCGATCGTGATCACGGCGAGGTCGGGATGGTCGCAGCGGTCGGGCAGGGCGGGGGCGAGGGCGCGGTCGGTGAGCATCAGGCGCAGGCCGGCCTCGCGGACCATCTCGTCGAGGCGGGCACGGGGCAGGTCGGGCAGCATCGGCAGGAAGGCGGCGCCGGCCTTGAGGATGGCGAGCACGGCCGTGGGCAGGGCGCAGCCGCGTTCGAGGGCGAGGCCGACCAGGGTGTCGGGTCCGGCGCCCTGCGCGCGCAGGCGCCGGGCGAGGCGGGTGCTGCGGGCGTCGAGTTCGGCGAAGCTGAGGGTATGGTCGTCGTCGCAGACGGCGATCGCCCCGGGCCGGGCCGCGACCTGGATCGCGATCAGGTCGAGGACGCTCGAAGCCGGCGGCGTGAACGCCCGCGCCGTCGTGTTCCCTTCGTCCTGTTCGTCCTGGTACGGCATGGCGGGGATGGCTCCGAGGGGGGTGTCGGGCTCGGAGGCGGCGAGGGCGTCGAGCCCGGCGGCGAGCTGGTGGAGGGTCGCGCGCGCCTCGTGCGCGCCGATCCGGGCCGGGTCGTAGCCCAGGCGCAGGTCGAGCCGCGCCCCCGCCGTCCCGTCCGCCGTCTCCGCCGCCGCGCCTTCCGGGGCGCCGCGCAGGTGGGCGACCAGGGCGAGCGGGTAGTGCGTCCGCTCGCGCACCTGCTGCCCGAGCACGCGAAGACCGCCCCGCGCCCCGGCCGGGTCCTTCAGGTGCGACAGCGCCGCCTCGACCGGGTAGTTCTCGAACACCACCAGGCTGTCGAACAGCGCCCGCCCGGCCTGGCCGGCCAGGCGCTGCAGTGCGAACAGCGGCACGTGCGCCTGCTCGCGCAGCGACAGATTCAGGCCCTGCAGCCCCGTCAGCCAGTCCCGCACCCCCTGCTGCGGATCGAGCTCGACCACCAGCGGCAGCGTGTTGATGAACAGCCCCAGCATCGTCTCGGCGCCCGCCAGCGTCTCGGGACGCCCCGCCACCGTCACGCCGAAGCACACCCGCTCCGCGCCCGCCGCGCCGGCGCCCACCCGCGCCCCCGCCAGCCGCGCCCAGGCGCTCTGCACCAGCGTGTTCGGCGTCAGACGCCACGCCCGCGCCCGCGCCTGAAGCCGCGCCGTCGCCGCCGCGTCCAGGCACAGGCACGCCTCCGCTTCCCCTTGCGCCTCCCCCTGCGCCGCCTCCGGTTCGCGGAAGCCGTCGGCCAGCCGCGTCGGCGCGTCGAGGCGGGCCAGCCGTTCGCGCCAGAACGCCTCCGCGCCCGCCCGGTCCCGCCGCGACAGCCACGCGATGTAGTCGCGGAACCGGCCGGGCGTCGGCGCGGCGCCGTCCTGCCGGCCCCGGTAGCGCCCGATCACCTCCGCCAGCAGCCGCGCGGTGCTCCAGCCGTCGAGCACGATGTGGTGTAGCGTCAGGATCAGGTGATGGCGCGCCGCGCCGGTGCGGACCAGCCGCAGCCGCAGCAGCGGCGGCCGGGCGAGGTCGAAGCCGCGCGCCCGCTCCGCGCCCGCCAGCGCCTCCAGACGGGCTGGCAGGTCCGGCGTCGGGTCGGTGGGCAGATCCGGCGTCGGGTCCGCCGCGTCCGTCCCGGTCCAGTCCTCCAGCACCACCGGGTCGGGCAGGGCGGAGAGCACCGCCTGCAGCGGCCGGCCGGTGGCGGTGTCGGCCACGATCGCGCTGCGCAGGCTCTCGTGCGCGGCCAGGCTCGCCCGGAAGGCCGCGGCGAAGCGGGGCGCGTCCAGGTTCTCCAGGTCGAGCCGCAACTGGTTGCGGTAGGCGTCCGCCTCCGGCGCCTCCAGCGCGTGGAACAGCAGGCCCTGCTGCAGCGGCGAGAGCGGGTACACGTCCAGCACCTCGCCCGGCATCCCGCCCGGCAGTTCTCCCGGCATCCCGTCCGGTACTTGCGCCCCTTCGGCCGGTCCGCGCAGGCGCGCCGTCAGCGCGTCGAGCCCGGCCTGGTCGAGCCCCGACAGCGGCACGTCCGAGGGGGTGAGCCGCGCCCGCGTCGCCGGCGCCGCGCAATGCGCGATCAGGGCCTCCAGTGCCGTCCGGCTCGCCCGCGCCAGGGCGGCGATCGCCGCCGCCTCGTGCCGGCCTCGCGCGTAGCTGAACTCCAGCAGCAGGCGGCCCGCGCGCACCTGCGCGCTCACCAGCACCTCGACGCCCATCGGCGCGTCGGCCGCGCGGTCCGGGCCCGCCCGCTCCGGCCGCAGCGACAGGGGGCCGCCCGCCCCCGCCGCGCCGCCCGCGTCCAGGCCCGCGTCGAAGCCCGCGTCGATCTGGCCGAGGTAGTTCAGCGTCACCGTCGGCTCCGGCAGGGCGGCCAGGGCCGCGCGCGCCGCCGCGTCCGGGCCGTAGCGCAGGAGGCCGTGGCTGAGGCCGGGCGCGGGCAGGCCGCGCAGTTGCTCCTTGACCCGGCACAGGGCCGCGCCCAGCACCGCCCCGCTCCAGGGAGAGCCTTCCGCTTCTTGCCATGCCCCTTCCGCCGCCGTGTCGGAGGCTGCCGCGGCGGTGCCCGCGTCCTCGCCCAGCGGGTCGAGCCGCAGCGGCGTCAGGCTGGTGAACCAGCCCACGCTCCGGCTCAGGTCGAACCGGGCGGCCGCCGGCCCGTCCCTCTCCCCGTCCGCCCCCTCGGCCTGTCCCTCGGCTCGTGCGTCGGCCAGCGCATCGGCCAGCGCGTCCGCCTCGCGCCCGTGCCCCTCCAGCGCCAGCCGCAGCGGGCCGCGCCCGAGATGGCGGCGCAGGCCCAGCGCCAGGCCGGTGAGCAGGATCTCGTCGATCCGCGTCCGGTACGGCCGCGCGGCCGCCCGCAGCAGCGCCCGCGTCGTCTCGGCGTCCAGCGCCGCGCGGTGCCGGCGCCGCGCGCCCTCGACGTTGGCCGCCGCCGCGCAGGCCGGCTCCAGCCGCGCGGCCGGCCCCGACAGGTGCGACAGCCAGCCCGCCAGCCAGCCCGCGCGCAGAGCCGCGTAGGCCGGCTGCGCCGCCACCGCGTGGAGATGGTCGGCCCAGGCCGGGAAGCCCGCCGTCGGCGCGAGTTCCGCGATGTCCGTCGGAGCAGCCAGCGCCAGGGCCAGATCCTCGATCAGCACGCGCCAGGACACCGCGTCCACGCACAGGTGGTGGATCGCCACGATCAGGCGCGTCACCGGCGGCGCCGTCCCGCTCCCCGGCTCGTCCGGCCGCACCAGCACCGCGCGCAGGACCGGGCCGCGCTCCAGGTCGAGGCTGGTCTGCGCCTCCTGCGCCAGCGCCGCGAACCCGCCCGGCGCCCCGGCCTCCGCGCCGCCCGGCTGCGCCCGCCGCTGCCAGAGCAGCTCCGCCCCCGCGGCCTCCGCCTCCGCCGGGGTCAGGCAGGTCTGCACCCAGTCCGATCCGTCGTCCTCCCCCTCCCGGGCTCCGGCCGCCCCGTCGCCCCCGCCCGTCCGGGCGAAGCGCAGCCGCAGCGCCGCGTGCCGCGCCACCAGCCCGTGCAGGGCGCGCTCCAGCCGCCGCGCGTCGACCGGCCCGGGCAGGCCCAACACCACCGCCTGGTTCCAGTGCTGGCGCTGTGGCACCGGCGTCGCCAGGAACCAGCGCTGGATCGGCGTCGGCGGGACCGGCCCCGTCCGCTCCGCCGGCGCGGGGCCGGGGGCCGGGGCGGGCTGCCCCGCCGCGGAGGGCGCGTGCGCGGCCAGCGCCGCCAGGCTCTGATGCTCGAACACCGCCCGCGGGCTCAGGTCGAGCCCGGCCCGGCGGGCGCGGGTCACCAGTTGCAGCGCCAGGATGGAATCGCCGCCGCGTTCGAAGAAGTTGTCGTGGCGGGCGACGCGCTCCAGGCCGAGCACCGCGCACCAGATCGCGGCGAGCGCCGTCTCGCCCTCGCCCCGAGGCGCCTCGCCCGCCTCGGCCTCGCCCGCTCCGGTCCAGTCGGGCGGCGGCAGGGCCCGCCGGTCGAGCTTGCCGTTGGCGCTGAGCGGAAGCCGCGCCAGCCCGACGAAGCGGGTCGGCACCATGTAGTCGGGCAGTTGCCCGGCCAGATGCGCGCGCAGGGCCGCCTCGAACCCCGCATCGAGCGCGGTCGGCGCCGCCGCGTCGGTTGCTTCGGCGCCGCCCTCCGGCACGACGTAGGCGACCAGCCGCAGGCCGCCCGGGGCCGGTGCGGCGATCACCGCGGCCGCGGCCACCCCCGCATGGCCCGCCAGGCGCGCGGCCACCTCGCCGGGCTCGATGCGAAAACCACGGATCTTCACCTGCTCGTCGAGCCGGCCGAGGAACTCCAGCGCCCCGTCCGCCCGCCGCCGGGCCCGGTCGCCGGTCCGATACAGCCGCGCCCCCGGCGCGCCGAGCGGGTCGGGCACGAAGCGCTCGGCGGTGGCGCCCGCCCGGCCGCGGTAGCCCCGCGCCAGCCCGACCCCGCCGATGTACAGCTCCCCCGCCACGCCTGAAGGAACCGGGTGGAGGTCGCGATCGAGGACCCATGCCGTGCGGGCTCCGACCGGATGGCCGATCGGGGCGTAGGGCGCGTCGCAGGCGGTGTCGGCGCCGACCTTCCAGACGAGCGGCGTCACCACCGTTTCGGTCGGACCGTAGCCGTTGATCAGCGCCCGCGGTTTCAGGACGCGCCGCATGCGCTCGAACGCCTCGCGCGGCATCGCTTCGCCGCCGAACGAGTAGAGGTCGAGTGCGGGTGCCTCTCCGGCGGATTCCACCCACCGGGCCAGTTCGTCGATGTAGCTCGGCGGGAACCCGGCATTGGTGACGCCGTGGCGCCGGAAGGCGGCGAAGGTCCGTTCGGGCGACCAGAGCGCTTCGTCGCGCAGGACGAGGCTCGCCCCGCAGGTCAAGGCGGTCAGCCAGCGCTCGTGCGCGCCGTCGAAGGAGAAGGCGATGAAGTGGAACTCGCGCGAGGCTTCGTCCATGTCGTAGAGGGGCGCCGTCGCCCGGACATGCATGGCGAGGGGGCCGTGCGCCACGGCCACCGCTTTCGGCCGGCCGGTCGAGCCGGAGGTGTGGATCAGGTAGGCGAGGTTCTCGGGATGAAGGACGACGCAAGGCGGCGCCTCGGCCTCCGAGGGACGAGCGGTCTCCTCGATCGCTTCGAGCGTCACCACGCGGATGGACTCGATGCCGTCGAGCCTGCCGGCGAGGCCGTGACGGGTGAGAACGTGACGGGCGCCGCCCTCCGAGACCATCTCGGCGATTCGTCCGGGCGGCAGGTCCGGAGCGAGCGGCAGGAAGGCTCCGCCCGCCTTCAGGGTCCCCAAGAGGGCGGCGAGCAGGGAGACGGACCGTTCCAGCATGACGCCGACGACCGCATCGGGACCGACATCGCGGCGACGCAGCGCGTGCGCGATCCGGTTGGCCTGCGCTTCGAGCGAACCGCGGCTCGACTCGCGATCGTCGAAGATGACCGCGGTCCGCTCGGGCCGAGCCTCGGCGAAGCGGCGGATCATGTCGTGCACGTAACCGGCTCCGCTCGGCTCCGCCGTCGTGTTTCCTTCGTCTTGTTCGTTCTGGGCCGGCATGGCTGGGATGGCGCCGAGGGGGGTGTCGGGTTCGGCGGCGGCGAGGGCGTCGAGCCCGGCGGCGAGCTGGTCGAGGGTCGCGCGCGCCTCGTCCGCCCCGATCCGGGCCGGGTCGTAGCCCAGGCGCAGGTCGAGCCGCGCCCCCGCCGTCCCGTCCGCCGTCTCCGCCGCCGCGCCTTCCGGGGCGCCGCGCAGGTGGGCGACCAGGGCGAGCGGGTAGTGCGTCCGCTCGCGCACCTGCTGCCCGAGCACGCGAAGCGCCCCCCGGTCCTCCCGCGGCCCGGCCGGTGCCTTCAGGTGCGACAGCGCCGCCTCGACCGGGTAGTTCTCGAACACCACCAGGCTGTCGAACAGCGCCCGCCCGGCCTGGCCGGCCAGGCGCTGCAGTGCGAACAGCGGCACGTGCGCCTGCTCGCGCAGCGACAGGTTCAGGTCCTGCAGCCCCGTCAGCCAATCCCGCACCCCCCGCTGCGGATCGAGCTCGGCCACCAGCGGCAGCGTGTTGATGAACAGCCCCAGCATCGTCTCGGCGCCCGGCAGCGCCTCGGGACGCCCCGCCACCGTCACCCCGAAGCACACCCGCTCCGCGCCCGCCGCGCCGGCGCCCACCCGCGCCCCCGCCAGCCGCGCCCAGGCGCCCTGCACCAGCGTGTTCGGCGTCAGACGCCACGCCCGCGCCCGCGCCTGAAGCCGCGCCGTCGCCGCCGCGTCCAGGCACAGGCACGCCTCCGCCGCTTCCCCCTGCGCCTCCCCCTCCGCCTCCCCCTGCGCCGCCTCCGGTCCGCGGAAGCCGTCGGCCAGCCGCGTCGGCGCGTCGAGGCGGGCCAGCCGTTCGCGCCAGAACGCCTCCGCGCCCGCCCGGTCCCGCCGCGACAGCCACGCGATGTAGTCCCGGAACCGGCCGGGCGCCGGCGCGGCGCCGTCCTGCCGGCCCCGGTAGCGCCCGATCACCTCCGCCAGCAGCCGCGCGGTGCTCCAGCCGTCGAGCACGATGTGGTGCAGCGTCAGGATCAGGTGATGGCGCGCCGCGCCGGTGCGGACCAGCCGCAGCCGCAGCAGCGGCGGCCGGGCGAGGTCGAAGCCGCGCGCCCGCTCCGCGCCCGCCAGCGCCGCGAGCCGGGCCGGCAGGTCCGACGTCAGGTCGGTGGGCAGATCCGGCGTCGCGTCCGACGCGTCGGCTCCGGTCCAGTCCTCCAGCACCACCGGGTCGGGCACGGCGGAGAGCACCGCCTGCAGCGGCCGGCCGGTGACGGTGTCGGCCACGATCGCGCTGCGCAGGCTCTCGTGCGCGGCCAGGCTCGCCCGGAAGGCGGCAGCGAAGCGGGGCGCGTCCAGGTTCTCCAGGTCGAGCCGCAACTGGTTGCGGTAGGCGTCCGCCTCCGGCGCCTCCAGCGCGTGGAACAGCAGGCCCTGCTGCAGCGGCGAGAGCGGGTAGACGTCCAGCACTTCCCCTGGCATCCCGCCCGGCATCCCGTCCGGTACTTGCGCCCCTTCGGCCGGTCCGCACAGGCGCGCGGCCAGCGCGTCGAGCCCGGCCTGGTCGAGCCCCGACAGCGGCACGTCCGAGGGGGTCAGCCGCGCCCGCGTCGCCGGCGCCGCGCAATGCGCGATCAGGGCCTCCAGCGCCGTCCGGCTCGCCCGCGCCAGGGCGGCAATCGCCGCCGCCTCGTGCCGGCCTCGCGCGTAGCTGAACTCCAGCAGCAGGCGGCCCGCGCGCACCTGCGCGCTCACCAGCACCTCGACGCCCATCGGCGCGTCGGCCGCGCGGTCCGGGCCCGCCCGCTCCGGCCGCAGCGACAGGGGGCCGCCCGCCGCCGCCGCGCCGCCCGTGTCCAGGCCCGTGTCGAAGCCCGCGTCGATCTGGCCGAGGTAGTTCAGCGTCACCGTCGGCTCCGGCAGGGCGGCCAGGGCCGCGCGCACCGCCGCGTCCGGGCCGTAGCGCAGGAGGCCGTGGCTGAGGCCGGGCGCGGGCAGGCCGCGCAGTTGCTCCTTGACCCGGCACAGGGCCGCGCCCAGCACCGCCCCGCTCCAGGGGGAGCCTTCCGCTTCTTGCCGTGCTCCTTGCCGTGCTCCTTGCCGTGCTCCTTGCCGTGCTCCTTGCCATGCTCCTTCCGCCGCCGTGCCGGACGCTGCCGCGGCGGTGCCCGCGTCCTCGCCCAGCGGGTCGAGCCGCAGCGGCGTCAGGCTGGTGAACCAGCCCACGCTCCGGCTCAGGTCGAACCGGGCGGCCGCCGGCCCGTCCCTCTCCCCGTCCGCCCCCTCGGCCTGTCCCTCGGCTCGTGCGTCGGCCAGCGCATCGGCCAGCGCGTCCGCCTCGCGCCCGTGCCCCTCCAGCGCCAGCCGCAGCGGGCCGCGCCCGAGATGGCGGCGCAGGCCCAGCGCCAGGCCGGTGAGCAGGATCTCGTCGATCCGCGTCCGGTACGGCCGCGCGGCCGCCCGCAGCAGCGCCCGCGTCGTCTCGGCGTCCAGCGCCGCGCGGTGCCGGCGCCGCGCGCCCTCGACGTTGGCCGCCGCCGCGCAGGCCGGCTCCAGCCGCGCGGCCGGCCCCGACAGGTGCGACAGCCAGCCCGCCAGCCAGCCCGCGCGCAGAGCCGCGTAGGCCGGCTGCGCGGCCACCGCGTGCAGATGGTCGGCCCAGGCCGGGAAGCCCGCCGTCGGCGCGAGTTCCGCGATGTCCGTCGGAGCAGCCAGCGCCAGGGTCAGGTCCTCGATCAGCACGCGCCAGGACACCGCGTCCACGCACAGGTGGTGGATCGCCACGATCAGGCGCGTCACCGGCGCCGTCCCGCTCCCCGGCTCGTCCGGCCGCACCAGCACCGCGCGCAGGACCGGGCCGCGCTCCAGGTCGAGGCTGGTCTGCGCCTCCTGCGCCAGCGCCGCGAACCCTCCCGACGCCCCGGCCTCCGCGGCGCCCGGCTGCGCCCGCCGCTGCCAGAGCAGCTCCGCCCCCGCGGCGGCGGCCTCCGCCGGGGTCAGGCAGGTCTGCACCCAGTCCGATCCGTCGTCCTCCCCCTCCCGGGCTCCGGCCGCCCCGTCGCTCCCGCCCGTCCGGGCGAAGCGCAGCCGCAGCGCCGCGTGCCGCGCCACCAGCCCGTGCAGGGCGCGCTCCAGCCGCCGCGCGTCGACCGGCCCGGGCAGGCCCAGCACCACCGCCTGGTTCCAGTGCCGGCGCCGCGGCACCGGCGTCGCCAGGAACCAGCGCTGGATCGGCGTCGGCGGGACCGGCCCCGTCCGCTCCGCCGGCGCGGGGCCGGGGGCCTGCCCGGACTGCCCCGCCGTGGAGAGGGCGTGCGCGGCCAGCGCCGCCAGGCTCTGGTGCTCGAACACCGCCCGCGGGCTCAGGTCGAGGCCGGCCCGGCGGGCGCGGGTCACCAGTTGCAGCGCCAGGATGGAATCGCCGCCGCGTTCGAAGAAGTTGTCGTGGCGGGCGACGCGCTCCAGGCCGAGCACCGCGCGCCAGATCGCGGCCAGCGCCGTCTCGGTGCCGTCCCGCGGCGCCTCGCCCGCCTCGGCCTCGCCCGCCCCGGTCCAGTCGGGCAGCGGCAGGGCCCGCCGGTCGAGCTTGCCGTTGGCGCTGAGCGGAAGCCGCGCCAGGCCGACGAAGCGGGTCGGCACCATGTAGTCCGGCAGTTGCCCGGCCAGATGCGCGCGCAACGCCGCCTCGAACCCCGCGTCGAGCGCGGTCGGCACCAGCGCCGCCTCGGCATCGCCCTCCGGCACGACGTAGGCGACCAGCCGCAGGCCGCCCGGGGCCTGGACCGCGATCACGGCGGCCGCGGCCACCCCCGCATGGCCCGCCAGGCGCGCGGCCACCTCCCCGGGCTCGATGCGCAAACCGCGGATCTTCACCTGCTCGTCGAGCCGGCCGAGGAACTCCAGCGCCCCGTCCGCCCGCCGCCGGGCCCGGTCGCCGGTCCGGTACAGCCGCGCCCCCGGCGCGCCGAGCGGGTCGGGCACGAAGCGCTCGGCGGTGGCGCCCGCCCGGCCGCGGTAGCCCCGCGCCAGCCCGACCCCGCCGATGTACAGCTCCCCCGCCACGCCTGAAGGAACCGGGTGGAGGTCGGCGTCCAGCAGGTGGATGGCGGTGTTGGCGATCGGGTGGCCGATCGGCACGCTCGCCGCCCCCGGCTCGCTCCGGCAGGTCCAGGCGGTGACCTCGATCGCCGCCTCGGTCGGGCCGTAGAGGTTGACCAGCCGGGCCGGGGAGCGGGCCAGCACCGCCTCCTGCAGCGGCGGCGGCAGCGCCTCGCCCGTGCACAGGATGCGCCGCAGGCCGGTGCAGGCGTCGAGCTCGCCCGCGGCGACGAAGGCGGCGAGCATGGAGGGCACGAAGTGGACGTGGCTGACGCGGTGGCGTGTGATCAGTGCGCGCAGGGCCTGCGGGTCGCGGTGCGCGCCGGGCGGGGCCATCACCAGACGGCTGCCGGCCATCGGCGGCCAGAGCAGTTCGTAGATGGCGATGTCGAAGCTGAGCGGCGTCTTCTGGAGGAGGACGTCGTCGGGCCCGAGCGGATCGTCGTCCTGCCCCCAGCGCAGGCGGTTGAGCAGGGCGCGGTGGGTGTTGGCGCAGCCCTTGGGCCGTCCGGTCGAGCCGGAGGTGTAGATGCAGTAGGCGAGGCTGTCGGGGTGCGGCGGCGGCAGCGGCGCCGCGTCGAGGCCGTGTTCTTCCTCGTCCTGTTCGATCGTGATCACGGCGAGGTCGGGATGGTCGCGGCGGTCGGGCAGGGCGGGGGCGAGGGCGCGGTCGGTGAGCAGCAGGCGCAGGCCGGCCTCGCGGACCATCTCGTCGAGGCGGGCACGGGGCAGGTCGGGCAGCATCGGCAGGAAGGCGGCGCCGGCCTTGAGGATGGCGAGCACGGCCGTGGGCAGGGCGCAGCCGCGTTCGAGGGCGAGGCCGACCAGGGTGTCGGGTCCGGCGCCCTGCGCGCGCAGGCGCCGGGCGAGGCGGGTGCTGCGGGCGTCGAGTTCGGCGAAGCTGAGGGTGTGGTCGTCGTCGCAGACGGCGATCGCCCCGGGCCGGGCCGCGACCTGGATCGCGATCAGGTCGAGGACGCTCGAAGCCGGCGGCGCGAACGCCCGCGCCGTCGCGTTCGCGCGTCGCAGCTCGGCGTGGTCGCCTTCCGTCAGCAGGCTCGCCTCGTGGAGCGGCCGTTCCGGCGCCGAGACCAGATGCCCGAGAAGCGCCACGAAACCGTCGCGCCAGCGCAGGGCCGTCGCCTCGTCGATCAGATCGCGCGCGTAGACGAGCTCGGCCAGGATCGCGTCGGGCCCCTCCTCGGTCGTGGTCAGGCTCAGGTCGACCTGCGCCCGTCCGCTCGAGCGGGGCACGCGCTCGACATCGAGATCGCCCAGACGGATCTTCGCCGCGTCGCGCTGCTGACGATGCTGGAAAAGCACCTGGAACAGGGGATTGCGGCTGAGCTCCCGCTCCGGGCGCAATGCGCCGACGAGGCGTTCGAAGGGCACCGACTGGTGTGCCTGCGCGTCCACGGCGAGGTCGCGGACCGCTTCCACCGCCTCGCGGAAGTTCATGCGGGAATCGAAGGCGAAGGGCAGCACCTGCGTGTTCGCGAAGGTGCCCATCATCGACTCGGTCCCGGCCTGCATCCGGTTCGCCACCGGCACGCCGATGCGCACGCTCGCCTGACCGCCGAGCCGTTGCAGCAGGATCGCGTAGCTTGCGACGAGGACGTGGAACGGGGTCGCGCGATGGCGCCGCGCCAGCGCGTGGACCCGGGCGGACGTCTCCGCGGAAAGCCGCGTGGACACGCTGCCCCCGGAAAAGCTCGGCATCTCCGGGCGGGGGCGGTCCGCGGGCAGATCGAGGACCGGGTGTTCGGTGCCGAGCAGTCCGGTCCAGAAGGCGAGGCCGTCCGCCGCGGCGCCGGCCTCCAGCATCCGGTTCTGCCAGACGGCGTAGTCGGCATAGTGCAGCGGCGTCGGCGCCCAGTCCGGCGTGCCGCCCCGGCGGAACGCCTCGTAGGCGAGGCCGAGATCGTCGACGAGCAGGTCGATCGACCGGCCGTCGGCGATGATGTGGTGGAGCGTCAGGAGCAGGAGGTGTCGATCCTGCGCCTCCCGCACGAGGGCGATCCTCAGGAGCGGTCCCTGCGTCAGGTCGAAGGGTGTGCCTGCCTGCTCCGCGGCGATCCGCTCCCGCTCGGCCTCGGCCCGCCCGTGATCGAGGCCGCTCAGGTCGCGGCGCAGCATCTCGACGGGCATCGCGGCGCGGATCCGCTGGACCGGCTCGCCCTCCCGGCTCGGAAACTCCGTGCGCAGGGCTTCGTGGCGCTCGATCACGGCGGCGAAGGCGGACGCGAGGGAGGCCTCGTCGAGGGGGCCTCCGAGGCGGAGCGCGCCGACGATGTGATAGGCCGTGCTGTCCGGTTCGAGCTGCCAGAGAAGCCAGAGCCGGCGCTGCGCATCGGAGAGCGGCATCGCGTCCGAGCGCGGTGCCGACGCGATCGGAAGCCGGGCCAGATCGATGCCGCGCGCGCGCACCTGATCGAGAAAGAGCCGGCGCTTCTCGACGGGCAGCGCGCCGAGGCGCTCGGCGATGGTGCGGAGCTGGTCCGCGCGCAGTCCGCTCATGTCGTTCATCCGACGTGCTCCAGCGCGTCGAGCAGGTCGCTCATCGCGTCGATCTCGGCGCCCGCGCGCCCGGACAGGTCGAGGCCCGCGGCGAGATCGGCCAGCGTCGCCGCCTCGAACAGACGGTGCAGGGGCAGCTCGATCCCGTGTTCCTGCCGCAGACGCGAGACCACGCGCGTGGCCAGGATGGAATCGCCGCCGCGCTCGAAGAAGTTGTCGTGGCGGGCGACGCGCTCCAGGCCGAGCACCGCGCACCAGATCGCGGCGAGCGCCGTCTCGGTCTCGCCCCGAGGCGCCTCGCCCGCCTCGGCCTCGGTTGCTCCGGTCCAGTCCGGCAGCGGCAGGGCCCGCCGGTCGAGCTTGCCGTTGGCGCTGAGCGGAAGCCGCGCCAGCCCGACGAAGCGGGTCGGCACCATGTAGTCGGGCAGTTGCACGGCGAGGTGCGCGCGCAGGGCCGCCTCGAACCCCGCATCGAGCGCGGTCGGCGCCGCCGCGTCGGTTGCTTCGGCGCCGCCCTCCGGCACGACGTAGGCGACCAGCCGCAGGCCGCCCGGGGCCGGTGCGGCGATCACCGCGGCCGCGGCCACCCCCGCATGGCCCGCCAGGCGCGCGGCCACCTCGCCGGGCTCGATGCGAAAACCACGGATCTTCACCTGCTCGTCGAGCCGGCCGAGGAACTCCAGCGCCCCGTCCGCCCGCCGCCGGGCCCGGTCGCCGGTCCGGTACAGCCGCGCCCCCGGCGCGCCGAGCGGGTCGGGCACGAAGCGCTCGGCGGTGGTGCCCGCCCGGCCGCGGTAGCCCCGCGCCAGCCCGACCCCGCCGATGTACAGCTCCCCCGCCACGCCTGAAGGAACCGGGTGGAGGTCGGCGTCCAGCAGGTGGATGGCGGTGTTGGCGATCGGGTGGCCGATCGGCACGCTCGCCGCCCCCGGCTCGCTCCGGCAGGTCCAGGCGGTGACCTCGATCGCCGCCTCGGTCGGGCCGTAGAGGTTGACCAGCCGGGCCGGGGAGCGGGCCAGCACCGCCTCCTGCAGCGGCGGCGGCAGCGCCTCGCCCGTGCACAGGATGCGCCGCAGGCCGGTGCAGGCGTCGAGCTCGCCCGCGGCGACGAAGGCGGCGAGCATGGAGGGCACGAAGTGGACGTGGCTGACGCGGTGGCGGGTGATCAGCGCGCGCAGGGCCTGCGGGTCGCGATGCGCGCCGGGCGGGGCCATCGCCAGACGGCTGCCGGCCATCGGCGGCCAGAGCAGTTCGTAGATGGCGATGTCGAAGCTGAGGGGCGTCTTCTGGAGGAGAACGTCGTCGGGCCCGAGCGGATCGTCGTCCTGTCCCCAGCGCAGGCGGTTGAGCAGGGCGCGATGGGTGTTGGCGCATCCCTTGGGCCGTCCGGTGGAGCCGGAGGTGTAGACGCAGTAGGCGAGGCTGTCGGGATGCGGCGGCGGCAGCGGCGCCGCGTCGAGGCCGTGTTCTTCCTCGTCCTGTTCGATCGTGATCACGGCGAGGTCGGGATGGTCGCGGCGGTCGGGCAGGGCGGGGGCGAGGGTTCGGTCGGTGAGCAGCAGGCGCAGGCCGGCCTCGCGGACCATCTCGTCGAGGCGGGCGCGGGGGAGGTCGGGCAGCATCGGCAGGAAGGCGGCGCCGGCCTTGAGGATGGCGAGCACGGCCGTGGGCAGGGCGCAGCCGCGTTCGAGGGCAAGGCCGACCAGGGTGTCGGGTCCGGCGCCCTGCGCGCGCAGGCGCCGGGCGAGGCGGGTGCTGCGGGCGTCGAGTTCGGCGAAGCTGAGGGTGTGGCTGTCGTCGCAGACGGCGATCGCCCCGGGCCGGGCCGCGACTTGGATCGCGATCAGGTCGAGGACGCTCGAAGCCGGCGGCGCGAACGCCCGCGCCGTCGCGTTCCACTCGTCCTCGTCGGGCCGGTGCGTGAGGGCGGGGATGGCGCCGAGGGGAGTGTCGGGTTCGGCGGCGGCGAGGGCGTCGAGCCCGGTGGCGAGCTGGTCGAGGGTCGCGCGTGCCTCGTCCGCCCCGACCCGGGCCGGGTCGTAGCCCAGGCGCAGGTCGAGCCGCGCCCCCGCCGTCCCGTCCGCCGTCTCCGCCGCCGCGCCGCGCAGGTGGACGGTGAGGGTGAGCGGATAGTGCGTGCTCTCGACCGACCTGAGTCGGCCGAACCGCAGGGCTCCCGGGCCCGCCAGGGCGGCGAGGGCGTCGCCGACGGGGTAATTCTCGAAGACGATCAGGCTGTCGAACAGCGGGCGGCCGGATCGGCCCGCGAGGCGCTGAATCTCGGCGAGCGGCACGTGGCCGTGCTCGCGCAGGGCGAGGTTGAGGTCCTGAAGGTCCGACAGCCAAGCCGCGAGCGGCCGATCGGGATCGAGCCCGACGATGACCGGCAGCGTGTTGATGAAGAGCCCGAGCACGGTGTCGGCGCCCGGCAGGTTCTCGGGGCGGCCGGCGACGGTCGCACCGAAGCAGACGCTGCGCGCGCCGGTGCGCGCGGCGATCAGGCGGATCCAGGCGGCCTGAACCAGGGTGTTGAGCGTCAGCCGGCTCGCGCGGGCACGGTGGAGCAGGCGGGCCGCGGCCGGCTCGTCGAGACACAGGCGGAGGTCGGCGTCGCCCGCACCCGGGACGGCGGCCGCCGACGGCGCGAAGCTGTCGGCGACGAGGGTGGGCTCGTCGAGCAGCGCCGTCTGCGCGCGCCAGAACGCCTCCGAGCGCGCCCTGTCCTGACGGGCGGTCCAGGCGATCAGGTCGCGGAAGCGCCCGCGCGGCGGCGAAGCGGTTCCGGACCGGTAGCGTTCGAGCCATTCCGCGACGAGGCGGGCCGTGCTCCAGCCGTCGAGCACGATGTGGTGCAGCGTCAGGATCAGGTGGTGGCGCGCCGTGCCGGTGCGCACCAGCCGCAGCCGCAGCAGCGGCGGCCGGGCGAGATCGAAGCCGCGGTCTCGCTCCGCTGCGGCCAGGAGGTCGAGCCTCGCGTCGTGCTCCTCCGGGACCGTCCCGCTCCAATCCTCGACGGTGACCGGATCGGCCGCCTCGGTCAGCACCGCCTGGAGCGGTCGTCCGGCCGGCGTCTCGGCGAGGATCGCCGTGCGCAGGGCGTCATGGGCGCGGACGGTCTCGCCGAGGGCCGCCGCGAAGCGGTCCGCATCGAGGTTCTCGACGTCGAGGCGCAGTTGGTTGCGGTAATGCGGCGTGTCGGGTGCGTGCTGGGCGTGGAAGAGCAGTCCCTGCTGCAGGGGCGAGAGGGGATAGAGGTCGGCGAGCGCCCCCGCGTTTTCGCGCCGCACCGTTTCGGCGATCGCATCGATCCCGTCCTGGTCGAGTCCGGCGAGCGGCAGGTCGGCGGGCGTGAGCCGGCCGGGCGTGGCCGGATCGGCGCAGTGGGCGATCAGGGCGAGCAGCGCGTCGCGGCAGGACTCGGCGAGGCCGGCGACCGCCGCCGCGTCGTGACGGGCGCGGCTGTAGCTCCAGTCGAGGATGAGGCGGCCGGCGCGGACCTGGGCGGTGAGGAGCATCTCGGCGCCCAGGTCCGCACCTTCGTCCCGGTCGGGGGCGGGCCGCTCGCTTCCGAGGGCGAAGGTCGGCCCCTCGTCCGCGCGGGAGCCGGCCTGCCCGGCACGGCCCGCCTCCATCTGCCCGAGATAGTTGAGGGTGAGGCCCGGCTCGGGGATCTCGGCCAGCGCCTGCCGGGTTTCGGGATCGGCGCAGAAGCGCAGCAGCCCGTGCCCGAAGCCGGGTCGCGGCAGGGTGCGCAGCCGTTCCTTGATCCGGCAGAGCGCGCGCCCGAGCGTGTCGTCGCCCCAGGGCTCGTCCGGCACGGCGGGCGGACGGCCCTGTCCCGATGTTTCGCCGGCACGCTCATCGAGGCCGAGCGGATCGAGACGCAGGGGCTTGAGGCTGGTGAACCAGCCCACGCTGCGGCTGAGGTCGTGCCGCGGTCCGGCCGCCTCACCGTCTTCCGACGCGTCGGCCTCGCGCCCGTGGCTCTCCAGGGCGATCCGAACCGGACGCAGCGGCCCGGAAGCGGAACCGGCGGCGAGGTGACGGGTCAGACCCAGCGCCAGGGCGGTCAGGAGGATCTCGTCGATCCCGGTGCGATAGGGCTTCGGCGCCCGCCGCAGCAGGGCGTCCGTCGCGTCGGCGTCGATCGCCTGACGCAGATGCGTGCGCTCCGCCTCGGTGTCGGCGCCCTCCGGGCGGGCGGGGGCGAGCGTCGCGGCCGGCCCGGCGAGGCAGGCCCGCCACTCCGCGAGCCAGCGGGCGCGGCGGCCGGCATGTTCGGGCGCGTGTGCCAGCGCGTCGAGGCCGCGCGCCCAGCTCGGAAATCCGGTCGTGGCCGCCGGCAGCGCGATGGGTCGGCCCTGCGCGAGGTCGGCGAGCGCGGTCTCGAGGTCGTCGATCAGGATGCGCCACGAGACGGCATCGACGCACAGGTGGTGGATCGCGACGAACAGCCGCTCGCCCGGTCCGGGCCCACGGACGAGGACGGCGCGCAGGAGCGGCCCATCCTCGAGATCGAGGCTCGTCTGTGTCTCCCGGGCGATGGCGGCGAAGGCCCGCTCGTCGCCGGCCTCCCGCAGCCGGAGCAGCGCCCCGTCGCCGTCTCCGAGGAGGTTCTCGACGGCCTCCGGCGCGTGCGAATCGACGGGCGCGCAGGTCTGGTGCCAGCCTCGCGCGTCGCGGGCGAAGCGCAGGCGCAGGGCCGGATGGGCGCGGATCACCGCGTGCAGGGCCTGCGCGAGATGCCGCGGAGCGAGCCGCGCGCTCGGATGCAGGACGAGGGACTGGTTCCAGTGATGCCGGTTCGGGACCGGCGTGTCGAGGAACCAGCGCTGGATCGGTGTCGGCGGGACCGGCCTCGGCGTCTCGGGCTCGGCATCCCCGAGGGACGCGGGCGGACACGCGTCGAGGTGAGCGGCGAGCGCGGCGAGGCTCTGGTGCTCGAACACATGGCGCGGCGTGAGATGGAAGCCGTCGCGCCGCGCGCGGGTGACGAGTTGCAGCGCGAGGATGGAATCGCCGCCGCGCTCGAAGAAGTTGTCGTGGCGCGAGACGCGGCTCACGCCGAGCAGTTCGCTCCAGATCGCGGCCAGGGCCGTCTCGGCCTCGCTCAGCCCTTCCGCATCGCCGGCTCCGGTCGCGGCCCAATCCGGTTCGGGCAATGCGGCGCGGTCGAGCTTTCCGTTCACCGTCAGGGGCAGGCGGGCGAGGCCGACGAAGCGGGCGGGCAGCATGTAGTCGGGCAGGTGCGCCGCGAGATGGGCGCGCAGGGCCGTCTCCAGGGGCGCGGACAGCGCGAAGGCCGGTTCGTCCCGGCCCGGCGCGGCGCCGTCCGGCACGACGTAGGCGACGAGCCGCGGGCCGCCCGGCGCGTCGTGGGCGGCGACCGTCGCCGCGCTCACCTCCGGATGCTCCGAGAGCCGCGCGGCGATCTCGCCGGGCTCGATGCGGAAACCGCGGATCTTCACTTGGTCGTCGAGGCGGCCGAGGAATTCCAGCGCGCCGTCCGTCCTGCGCCGGACGCGGTCGCCGGTGCGGTAGAGGCGCGAACCGGGCGGTCCGAACGGGTCCGGGACGAAGCGTTCGGCGGTCGCGCCCGGGCGTCCGTGGTAGCCGCGTGCGAGGCCGGCGCCGCCGAGATACAGCTCGCCCGCCACGCCGACCGGCACCGGTTGCGGGCCGTCGTCGAGCACCCAGGCCGTTCGCGCGCCGACCGCGAACCCGATCGGCGTGGAGACGCCGTCCGGCGCCTGTCCCTCGCCCAGCACGCCCGCCCGGAGGGGCCAGGCGAGCGGCGCGATCACCGTCTCGGTCGGCCCGTAGGCGTTGACGAGCGCGGTCCCGGGGAACGCTGCGGCCGCGCGGGCGGCCGCGCGCCGTCCCCAGGCCTCGCCGCCGACGATGCAGAGCCGCAGCGGGAGCGGCGTGCCCGATCCGGCCAGGGCGCCGACCAGCGCGTTGGCGTAGGCCGGCGGCAGGAAGGCGACGGTGACCTTCGCCGCACGCGCCTGCGCGATCCAGGATTCCATCGCGATGCCGGGTGCGGGCGTCAGGCTGACGGCGCCGCCTGCGGCGAGCGGCGCCAGCCAGCGCTCCTGCGTGATGTCGAAGCCGGTCCCCGAGACCTGCACTTCGAGGTCGTCGGGACGCATCGCGTAGAGTCGGACGATCGCCCGGACATGCATCGACAGGGCCCCGCGCGCCACGGCCACGCCCTTGGGCCGGCCGGTCGAGCCCGAGGTGTGGATCAGGTAGGCGAGGTTTTCGGGATGCGGGACGGTGGCGGGGAGAGCCGCCGTCGGGCCCGGCTCGTCCGGTTCGTCCGTCGCGAGCAGCCATGTCGGCAGCCGGGAGCCGTCGAGAGGCCCGGCGAGACTCGCCTGCGTCAGCAGCAGGGCGGGCGCGCCGTCGCGCAGGAGGAAGCCGAGGCGGTCGGGCGGCAGGCCGGGATCGAGCGGCATGAAGGCGCCGCCGGCCTTCAGCACTGCGAGCATCGCCGCGAACAGCAGGGGCGAGCGCTCCAGCAGGATCGCGACGCGCGTTTCCGGCCCGATGCCCGCCGCGCGCAGGCGCGCCGCCAGCCGGTCCGCGCGCCCGTGCAGCTCGGCATGGCTCACCGTGCCGCCCGCATGCACGATCGCCCGCGCCCCGGGCCGTGCGTCGCGCTGCGCCTCCAGCATCGCGACGAGGTCGGGTGTCGTGTCCTCGGCGGGCGGCGTGTTCAGCCGGTCGAGTTCGTCCCGCTCGGCCGGGCCGAGGATCTGCACGTCGCGGAGGGCTTGCCCGGGACGGGCGAGCAAGGCGCCGAGCAGGGTGAGAAAGTGGCCGCGCCAGCGCGCGGCGGTCCGCGCCTCGATCAGCCCGGCGTCGTATTCGAGCCGGCAGTCGATGCCGGAGGGGCCGGCGGCGACATCGAGGGTCAGATCGAACTTCGCGCTCATCGGGTCGGCGTCGAGAGGCTCGGCGCGCACCCCGTCGAGGACGAGCGGGGCGGCGTCCCGCGCCGGCCGGAAATTGAAGGCGGACTGGAAGACGGGCGTGTGGCGCAGGTCGCGCGACAGGTCCGTCTCCGCGATCAGGCGCTCGAAGGGCACGTCGTCGTCGGCCAGGAAGGCCATGGCCTCGCCGCGCAGCCTCGCGCAGACATCGCGGAAGCTCAGGGCCGGATCGAGCCGGGCCCGATAGACCTGCATGTTGACGAAGAAGCCGACGAGATCCTGGAGTTCCGGCCGGTTGCGCCCGGCATTGGGCACGCCGACGCAGAAATCCGTCTGACCGCTCAGGCGTCCGAGCAGGATCTGCCAGGCTGCGAGCAGCACGACGAAGGGCGTCGCGCCCTCCGCCCTGCAGAAGCGGGTGAGCGCGTCGGCGAGTCCGGCATCGACGGCGAAGTCGATGCGCCCGCCCGGCCGGTCGCCGAGGGGAGCGCGCGGGCGGTCGACCGGGAGTTCGAGCACCGGCACGGACGGGCCGAGATAGGCCCGCCAGCGCGCCAGCGCGGCCTGCGCGCCTTCGCTCTCGATGCGCGCGCGCTGCCAGAGCGCGTAGTCGGCGTAAGCCAGGGCCGGGGACGGCAGCGGGGGCCCGCGCCGGTCATCGTCCGCGAGCGCGCCGCGATAGGCCCGCGTCAGGTCGCCGAGGATATGGGCATAGGACCAGGCGTCGCCCGCGATGTGATGCAGCACCAGGACGAGGACGCGCACCCCGTCCGGCTCGGGCTCGGACAGCGCGACGCGCAGGGGCGGATCGCGGGTGAGATCGAAGGGTTTCCGGGTGATGGCGCGGATGGCCCGCTCCGGGTCGTCCGTGACCGCGAAGCGTGCGATCGCGAGATCGGCCGGCGGCAGCACGTGCTGCCGCGGCGCGCCGTCGGCGTCCGAGATCACCGTGCGCAGGGCGTCGTGGCGCTCGATCAGGCGGGAGAGCGCCGCGGCCAGGGCGGCCTCGTCGAGGATTCCCCTCAGGCGGAAGGCGCGTGCCGAGTGGTAGGCCGGGTTGTCGGGATCGTAGCGGTGCAGGAACCAGAGCCGGCTCTGCGGGAAGGACAGCGGCGCCGGCCCGTCGCCCGCGCGGCGCGGGATCGCGTCGTCCGCCGCGGCGTCCTCTTCGAGAAGGCGCGCCAGCGCCGCGCGCCGGTCGTCCCGCAGGCGGTTTTCCGGCATCACCGGATGTCCCCGGCGAGCGCCGTGCGCTCGGCCTCGCTCATCGCGGCGAGTTCGAGCCGGAGGCGGGCGGTCTCCTCCAGCGCGTCGGGCGCCGCCTGGGCGCCGAGCGCGAGCGCGAGCGCGGCCGGGCTGCGGTGGTCGAAGACGAGTCCCGGCTGGATCTCGATCCTGAGGAGCTTGCGGATCCGGGCCGTCAGCTTGATGACCAGCAGGGAGTGGCCGCCGGCTTCGAAGAAGTCGTCCCGAGCGCCGATCGTCCCGGGCGGTCGCCTGAGCAGGTCGGCCATCGCATCGGCCAGCACCGTTTCGAGCGCGGTGCGCGGCGCCGTGAAGCCCCCCGCCGTGATCGCGGGCTCCGGCAGGGCGGCGCGATCGATCTTGCCGTTGGCCAAGCGCGGCATCGCATCGAGCAGCACGAAAGCGGCGGGCAGCATCGGCGCGGGCAGGCGCTCGGCGAGCCGGGCGCGCAGGTCGTCCGCGTCGCGGCCCGGAGCCACCGCGTAGGCTGCGAGCCGAGCCTCCCCGCCTTCGCGGGTCCAGGCCCGGACGGCCGCCTGAGACACGCCGTCGAGGCCTGCGAGCGCCGCCTCGACCTCGCCGGGTTCGACGCGGTGCCCGTTGAGCTTGAGCTGGTCGTCGGCGCGGCCGAGGATCGCGAGCCCGCCCTCGGGGCGGTAGCGGGCGCGGTCGCCGGTCCGGTAGAGCCGCCCGGGACCGAACGGGTTCGGCACGAAGAGTGTGTCGCCGGCCGCCTCGCCGGCGGTGGACGGCAGGTAGCCGCGGCAGAGCTGGGCGCCGCCGACGTGCAGGATGCCGGCGATGCCGGTCGGCGCGAGCCTGCCCTCTTCGTCGAGGATCACCGCCTCGCTGCCGGCGAGCACCCGGGTCAGCGGCAGGCCCTCGGGGGGCACCGCCTCTTGAGTCCCGACCGCGTGCACGATGACGCCGACGCAGCACTCCGTCGGTCCGTAATGGTTGGCGATCCGCGTCTCCGGCGCGATGGCGCGGATGCGGGCCACCAGCGCGGCCGAACTCGGCTCGCCCCCGAGCACGAGGTGTTTCGGAAGCGTGGGCGCCTCCGTATCGAGGAGCGCGGCGAGGTGCGAGGGCACGAGCTTGGCGCAATCGACGGCCCGCTCGCGCAAGAACCGCGCGAAGGCCGGCCCGTCGGCCATCTCGTCCTCACGGGCGACGACGAGGCATGCACCGAGGCGCAGGGCCGCGAACAGCATGGTGTTGCCGAGGTCGGCCGCCACCGTCGAGGTCAGGGCGAAGCGGCGGTTCTCCGCGAGCCCCAGTGCCGCGATCACCGCCTCGGTGTAGGCGCGCACCTGCGCGTGCTCGATGACGACGCCCTTCGGCGTGCCGGTCGAACCGGAGGTGAAGATCACCGCGGCCATCCGCGCCGCATCCCCCGGATCGGCCGCGCGGCGCGCGCTTCCCGTCTCGTCGCAGTCCGCTTCCGTCAGCGTGAGGACGGGCTCGGCGAGCGCGAGGATCCGGTCGCGCCGCGCCCGCGGCCAGGACGGGTCGAGCGGCAGGTACGCCCCGCCCGCGCGCCAGACGCCGAGAATCGCCACGACGAGGTCGGGCGAGCGCGGCATGTCGAGCGCGACGATCCGTTCCGGTCCGACGCCGCGCGCCGCGAGCCGTGCGCCGAGGCGGGCGACGCGGTCTTCCAGTTCGGCGTAGCTCAGCGTCGCATCCCTGTCCGTCAGCGCCGGAGCGTCCGGCGCCGTCTTCGCGTGCGCGGCGATCAGCGCCGGCAGGGTCGCCTCGGGAAGCGCCGCCGCTCCCGGCCGGCCGAAGGCGAGGAGCCGCGCCTCCTCCGCGGCCCCGAGGATCGGATAGGCCGGGAAGGGCGTGAGCGCGTGCTCGGTCAGGCGTGCGAGGATCGCGGCGTACTGGCCGAGCAGGCAGGCCAGCGCGGCTTCGTCGTAGCGGCGCGCATCGGCATGCAGCACCAGCGACTCGAGCCGCCCGTCCGCGTCCAGGCTCGGTTCGAGGCAGAGTTCGAAGCGGTCCGGGCCGGGGAGGACCGCGCCGTCCGGCCGGTCCGCATGACCGAGGGCGAAGCCGACCGTGCCGGCCTCGTCCGGCGGGCATTGCTCCTGGAAGCCGCGATGCGCGTCGAGCGTCCTCGCGAGCCTCCCGCTCAAGGAGGCGACGCTATCCTCCGGCACCAGGCTCAGGGCGAGCGGCAGCGTCTTCTCGAAGACGCCGAGCGTGCCCGCGAAGATGTCGTAGTCGCGGCGGCAATCGTGATGCCAGCCGACGCGGATCTCGGAGCGCGCGGCGAGGCGGCTGACCAGCAGCCACCATGCCGCCTGAAGCACGGCCTCCGCCCCGGACGCGGCGAGATCCGCCCGGGCGAGGGCCTGCGCGAGGGCGCCCGCCAGAGCCGGCTCGGCCGTCCGATCCAGGCGGATCGGGCGGGCCGTCGCCGCCTCGGACTCGCTGCGGCGGCAGGGGAGATGCAGCGGTGCCTGAGCGCCGCGTTGCGCCTGCCAGTGGGCGCGGCCCTCGCCGTCCGCATCGTCGGCGGCGACCTCGGCGCGCCATGCCGCGTAGGCGGCGTAGGTCGGCGGATCCTCCGCGGCGGCGGCGACGCCGTGCGCGTCGGCGAGTTCGCGCAGCAGCCGGCCGAGGCTGCCGCGGTCGAGCGCGAGGGCGCTCGCCGCGAGATCGAGCCGCGCAGCGCCGTCCGTGCCGGGCGTGAGCGCGACCGCCAGCGTGACGCCGCGCTCCGGCGCGAGCGCCCCGGCGGGATCGCCCCCCTCGGTCAGCGGGATCGTCGGCGGCAGGATCGCGGACTGGCGCAGGCCGCGGAAGCCCGGCGCGGGGCGGAAGGCCGTGCGCAGGATGTCGTGGCGGGCCGCCAGGGCGTCGAGCCTGCCGCGCAGGCGCTCGGGGTCGATTCCGGCGAGCGGGATCGTGGCGCGCAGGACGGGGGCGCTGCCGTCCGGTGCGAGGCAGGCGCGCTGCTCCGGGGTCAGCGCCCGGGTTTCCCGTCCGGGCTCCGCGACGGACACCGTTTGCCCGAGCCCGCTCATCGCAGGCCGCCGTTCGGCGCGTTCACGCCCGCGACGGCCGCGCGCGCCGTCATGTCGCCCATGGCGACGACGATCCGGCGCGGGCCCTCGAACGGGTCTCGGGCATGCGCGGCGAGCATGTTGTCGAGCATCGCCACGTCGCCGCGGTGCCAGTCGAAGCGCACGGCGCAGGCTTCGTAGAGCCGGCCGAGTTCGTCCATCACCGCGTCCTCGATCGGGCTGCCGTCGCCGTAGAGCACGTCGCGCGGCATGCGCCGGGGTCCGACGAGGCCGAGCAGATCGGCCCGCAGATCGGGGTCGAGGCAGCGCGTGTGATGCAGTTGCACCTGATTGAAGAAGGACTTCTCGCCCGTCAGCGGGTGCACGATCACCGCCGGGCAGCGCGTGCGGGTCTGGAGCGTGTTGTCGTCGAGCCAGTCGAAGTCCACGCCCTCCGCGCGGCAGCGCGCCTCGACCTGCGCCCGATCCTCCGTATGGAAGAACCGGCGCCAGTCGACGTCGAAGCGCTCGGTGAACGTGCGGACGTAGATCAGCCCGAGGCGCTCGAAGCGCGCGGCGAGTTCGGCCGGGAGCCGGCGGTACATCTCCCGGCAATCGACGATCGGCGTCGCGCCGCCGACCGGCGACGGTTCCTGGCAGAAGAACCACTGCTTGCGCGGCCACGCGTGCAGGTGGCTGCTCTCGTTGTGGTAGAGGATCATCTCGCGCTCAGGGTAGGGCGTCGAGCGATAGGTGTTCCGGCCGCCCTCGTTCTTCGGCAGGTCGCCGTAGCCGCCGTAGAGCCCGGGATGCAGCGCCTCGGCGAAGGCTTCGAATTCCTGCGGGGTCGCGATGCCGAAGCCGCGAAACAGCAGGCCGGCATGGTGGCGCAGCTTGTCCTCGACCCAGCCGCGCTCGCGCGCGGCCCAGGCGGCCGGATCGATGTCGGCGGAAGGCGGCTCGATCACCAGCGGGAAGGCGCCGCCGGGCGTCAGGGCGGAGAGCCGCGCCGGCGCGCGGGGCGGCGCGGACGCGGCCGCCCCTCCGGACTTCAATCCCTTGAGCTTGTCGAGCTTGGCGCCGAGGCGGTCGGCGGCACGCGGCAAGGCGGGATCGGGCAGGACGGGATCCGGCATGGCAGGTTCCTCCAGGCTGGGCAGCGGGATGGCGTGGACGGGCATGTCGGGGGATCGCGAGGCCTGTTCGAGCAGGTTCACGAAGGCGTCCGCCCAGCGCGCCACCCGCTCCGGACGGAACAGGGCGGTGGCGTAGACCCACTCGACCGCGACCGTCCCCTCGGGCGACGGCGCATCGAGGAACAGGGCGGTCTCGAACTTGGACGCCTGTGCCGATGCGGGCTGCAGGCGGGCCGAAATCCCGGCAACCGCGAAGTCGCCGGGCGGCGCGCTCTGCATCACGAACAAGGCCTGGACCAGCGGGGGCCGGCTGCGGTCGCGCGGAACCTTCAGCGCGTCGACGATCCGGTCGAAGGGCAGAAGCGCGTGGTCGAAGGCCGCGAGCGCATCCTCGCGCACGCGCTCCACCAGGCGGCCGAAGCTCGGTGCGTCGTGGAGCGCGGCGCGCAGCGGCAGCACGTTCACGAAGAAGCCGATCAGCCCTTCCAGTTCGGGAAGCGGGCGCCCGGCATGGTCGGTGCCGACGACGAAGCGCTCGGCGCCGCTGAGGCGATGCAGCAGCGCCTGGAAGCCGGCGAGCAGCGTCATGAACAGCGTGGCGCCGCGCGCACGGCCGAGCGCCGAGAGCCGCGCGACGAGCGGAGCGGGCAGGACGAGGCGCCGGCTCGCGCCGGAGACGGGCAGAACGGGCGGCCGCGGGAAGTCGGCCGGCAGCGACAGCCGATGCGGCGTGCCGTCGAGATGGCGCCGCCAGAAGGCGGTCTCGACCGCGCCGATCCGCTCCACGGCACGGTGCTGCCAGACGGCGTAATCGCCGTACTGGAGCGGCAAGGGCGGATGCGGGGAGGATGCGCCGTCCGTCGCCGCGCGGTAGCCCGCGCCGAGATCGGCGAGCAGCACGCCGAACGACCAGCCGTCGCCGATCAGGTGATGCATCGCCAGGACGAGGCTGTGGCTCTCCGGAGCGAGCCGGAACAGGCGCGCCCGCAGCAGCGGGGCGCTGGCGAGATCGAAGGGCGTGCACGCTTCCGCCGCCTCGGCCTCGGCGAGGCGCGCCTCGCGCTCGACCGGGGCGAGCCCGGACAGATCGATCACGGGGATGTCGAGCACGATGCCGGGGACGGTGCGGACCATGGGCAGGCCGTCCTCCGCCTCCGGGTAGGCGGTGCGCAGGATCTCGTGGCGGGCGGCGACCGCGCGCAGCGCGGCGGCGAAGGCCTCGGACGAGAGCGGTCCTTCCAGCCGGATCTGCCCGGTCATGACGTAGGCCGCGCGCCCGGCCTCCTCGCCCAGCCGCTCGGCGAGCCAGAGCCGTTGCTGCGCCCGCGAGAGCCTCTGCGGCGCGCCCGCGGGCAGGCGGTCGAGGGCCGGCAGCGCGGTCGAGGCCGGCGGCATCGTCTCGATCCGTGCGGCGAGATCGGCGAGGCTCCAGGCCGCGAAGAGGTCACGCAGGCTCGCGGCGACGCCGAACTCGGCCCGGATGCGCTCGACGGCGCGCACGGCGAGCAGCGAATGACCGCCGAGCTCCAGGAAATTCGCCCGCCGCCCGATGGCGTCGAGGCCGAGCAGGTCCGCGACGATCCCGAGGAGCCGCCGTTCCGTGGCGGTGCGCGGCGGTTCGTCGGCAGCGGCCCCGGCGCCGGCGGCCACGGCGGATTCGCGGCGGTAGAGGTGCAGCGGCACCAGCTCGCCGGAATCGAGCCGGGGAAGGCAGGCGGAGCGCTGAAGCTTTCCGCTGGTCGTCTTCGGCAGGGCGCCCGGTTCGAGCAGCGCCACCAGCGCCGCCGGTTCGTGCAGCACCTCGGCCAGCACGCCATCGACCGCGGCTGCGACCGCCTCGGCCTCGGCGCGCGTGCCGCGGCCGATCTCGGCGGCGATGCCGACGCCCTCTCCCGCCCGGGTCTCGACGGCGAAGGCCGAGACCCGTCCCTTGCGCAGGGCCGGCACCGCCGCCTCCAGCGCCTGCTCGACGTCCTGCGGATAGACGTTCTGCCCCCGCAGGATGATGACGTCCTTGCGCCGGCCGGTGACGTAGAGGTCGTCCGCGTCCAGGAAGCCGAGGTCGCCCGTGCGAAGCCACGTCTCGCCGCTCTGCCGCAGGAAGGTGGTTCGTGTGGCCTCGGCGTTCTTCCAGTAGCCGCGGGCGATGCAGGGGCCGGACAGGAGGATCTCGCCGACCCGGCCGGGCGGGCAATCTTCGAGCGTGCGCGGATCGACGATGCGCAGGGTGCCCGGCCGGACCGGCTGGCCGCTGCTGACCAGGAGGATGCCGTCCTCGTCCACGACGACGCGATCCTCGGCCAGCGCCTGCCGCGAGACGCGCAGCGCCCGCCACATGCTGGCGCGCGGCTTGCTCGTGGCGATCAGCGTCGCCTCGGCGAGGCCGTAGCCCGGATGCAGCACGTCCGGCGTCAGGCCGGCCGGTGCGAAGGTTTCGGCGAACCGCATGAGGGTGCCGTGCCGGATCGGCTCCGCGCCGCTGCAGACGTGCCGCCAACTCGACAGGTCGAGCCGCTCCAGGATCGAGGGGCCGATCCGGTCGCAGCAGAGCCGGAAGGCGAAGTCGGGCGCGGCGCTGATGGTGCCGCGATGCGTACCGATCGCGTCGAGCCAGGCGGCGGGACGGGCGAGAAAGCGCTGGGGGCTCATCAGCACGAGCGGCCGGCCGGAGACGACCGGCAACAGCATGCCGAGGATCAGCCCCATGTCGTGGTACAGCGGCAGCCAGGACACGAAGACGTCGTCCGCGCGCACCGCGAAGACCTCCTGCAGCCAGCGCAGGTTCTCCACGAGGTTGGCATGCGTGACCTCGACGCCCTTCGGCGCGGAGGTCGAGCCCGAGGTGTATTGCAGGAAGGCGAGGTCGTCGGGCGCGCAAGGCGCCGGCCGCCATCCCTCCGCCTCCGCCGCATCGACCGTGTCGACGCACAGGATGCGCACCCGCACGTCGGCGAGGCAGGTCGCGCGGCAGGTTTCCTCCACCGCCTCGCGGTTCGCGGTGTCCGTCAGGACGTGGCGCGGCTCCATGTCCGCGATCATCAGCGACAGGCGCGCGGCGTGGTGCGGGTGCCGCAGTTCGGGCGGGTAGGACGGGACCGCGACGACGCCCGCGTAGAGGCAGCCGAAGAAGGCCGCGACGTAATCGGGCCCGCTGTGGAGGGCGATCAGCGCGCGCTCGCCCGGCGCGGCCGTGGCTTGCAGCCGCGCGGCGAGCGCCCGGGACCGCCGGTCGAGCGCGCGAAAGTCGAGCGTCTGCGAGACGGTCCGGCCATCCGCGAGGAAGCGCAGCGCGACGCGGTCTCCGGCGCCCGCGGCGCGCTCCCGCAGGGCGGCGGCGACGTCCGGCGCGGGGAGATCCGCGAGCGTGCCGGGGTCGGCGAGATGCAGGTTCATGCGCCGGCCTCGACGGTCGGCGCGGTCCGCTTCGTGCGATGCTCGACGACGCGGCCCCGGTCGAGCTTCAGCAACTGGTCCGCGCGCCCGAACCACCGCTCGTCGTGGGTGACGACGACGAGCGTTTTGCCCGACGCCGCGAGTTCCGGCAGGATCGTCTCGTAGAAGGCCGTCCGAAACTCCGGATCCTGGTCGGCGGCCCATTCGTCGAAGATCAGCACGGGGCGGTCTTCGAGGCAGGCCGCCACGAGGGCGAGGCGCCGCCGCTGCCCGGCCGAGAGATCCCGGGTGGACCAAGCCCCGTCGCGGATGCCGACCCGGTGGTCGAGCCCGAGCCGCACGAGCCACGCCCGAGCCCGCGCGTCGAGGGTGGGCTCGGGCCGCTCCAGCAGCGTTTCGAACAGGTGGAAGTCCGAGAAGATCGCCGAGACGTGGCCGCAATGGGCGAGGCGCCGGGCTTCCCGGACCTCCTGGCCCGTGAGGCTCAGCCGGCCGGTCTCGGGCGCGTAGAGACCGGCGATCACCTTGGCGAGGGTCGTCTTGCCGCTGCCGTTCCCGCCGACGAGGAAGGTGATCTCGCCCGGGCGGAGCGTCAGGCTGACCGGACCGAGCACGAAGCCGTCACCGGTGCGCGCGTCGTGGATGCGGTGGCTCACGTCATCGAGCGTCACGGCGACCTGCGCGTTCGGGGCGCGGCCGACGGCGCTCTCCGGCTCGGGATCGAGCCGGGCGAAGGTCGCCTCGACCCGATCCGCGCCGACCCGCGCCAGGTTCACCAGCGGAACCGTGTTGAGCACCGCTTCGAGCGGACCCATCAGGTAGAGGAAGGCGACGACGTATCCGGTGGTGACGGCGGGCGCACGCTCGTCCGCCCCCGGCAGGAACAGCGTCAGGCCGATCAGGGCGAGAAACAGCAGCCGGCCCCAGCCGCCGGCCAGCGCCAGGACCGCCAGCCCGCGGCTGCGGTGCCGCGCGACCGCGTCGATCGCCGGCCCCAGCGCCGTGTCGAGGAAGCGGCGGCCCTTGTCCCGATTGAGCCGCAGCTCCTTGGCGCCCGCGCCGAGGGCGAGGAAGTGCGCGAACAGCCGGTCCTGCGCCTTGCCGGCCTCGCGCAGTTCCACGCCCACGCGCCCGTAGCAGGCCGAATAGCCGGCCGCGCCGACGGCGATCGCCGCCAGAGCCGCCAGGAACAGCCCTGGCGAGAGGTAGGCGAGGTAGCCGAGCGTCGCGAGCACCACGACGGCGTTCGTCGCGAGCACCGGCAGCGCGACGAGGACATTGGCGATCTGGTTGGCGTCCTCGGAAACGAGCGACTGAATGCGCGCGCTCCCGACCGCCTCGAAGCTCGGGAACGAGGCCGCCTGCACGCGTTCGGCGATGGCGCGACGCAGATCGGCGAGGCCGCTCTGACCGAGCTGCGCGAACAGGGTGCGCGAGACGACGAGCGCCGCGCAGGCCGTCAGCGCGGTCGCGGCGAACGCGGCGAGACCGTCGGGCCGCGTCGCCGGCGATGCCGCCAGCCCGCGGTCGATCAGGACGATCGTCGCCGTGCTCGCCGCGCCCGCGACGAAGCTCGTGAGGAAGGCGAGCAGGAGCCTTCCCCGCGCCTGCCGGGCCATGCCGGTCCAGAGCGAGAACGGGGGCTGCGCCGTCATCGGCCCGGCCGTCGCTGTCTGCATCGCCATCGGCCGCGGCTCCCTAGTGTCGGCGGTTGGCTTCGGCCATGGCGACCACGACCTTGCGCGGCCCCTTGAACGGGGTGCGCGCATGCGCCGTGAGCATGTTGTCGAGCATCACGACGTCGCCGGTCTGCCAGGGGAACACGATGGTGTGGGCCGCCAGCACCGCGCGGATCGCGGCGAGATCCTCGTCCGGAATCGGCGATCCGTCGCCGTAGAAGACGTTGCGGGGCAGATCCTCCTCCTCGACGATGTCGAGCAGCGTCGAACGGACCTCGGGTTCGAGGTTCGAGACGTGGAAGAGATGGGCTTGGTTGAACCAGACGGGCTCGCCGGTGACCGGATGGGCCGCGACGCCCTGGCAGACCTGCCGCGTGCGCAGTTCACCGTCCGGCTTCCACTCGCAGGTGATGCCGTGGCTCTCGCAATAGGCCTCGACGCTCCGGCGATCCTCGGTTCCGAAGACCTGGCTCCAGGCGACGTCGAGGCCGTTGCCGTAATTGCGCACGTACATCAGGCCGTCGGCGGCGAAGCGGTCGCGGATGCTCTGCGGCACGGCCCGGTAGATCGCCCGGCTGTCCGCGATCGGCGTCTCCCCGCCCTCGGACGCAGCCTGCTGGCAGTAGAACCAGATCTTCATCGGCCAGTCGCGGGTGTAGGCCTGCTCGTTGTGCAGCGGGATGTGCTGGTGGGGCGGGTACTCGGTCGAGGTGTAGACGCCCTGGGTGACCGGGCTGCGCGGCGTCGAGCCGAACTCGTAGTCGAGCAGTTCGTGGCCGAACCCGGCCGCGAAGGCGCGGAAGGCGTCCGTGCCTTGCAGCGCGAAGCCGCGCAGCAGCAGGCCGCCGGCCTCGTGGAGATGGGCCTGCGCCGCGTCGCGGATGGCCGGCAGCGCCGCGGCGATGTCGAGGCCGGCGCCCTCGCGGGCCGGACTGACTAGGAGCGGCAGCGGGCCGCTTTCGCGCAGGGGCCGGATCGCGAGGTCGGTCATCCCGTCTCTCCCAGGTGTCGTGGTGCGGCGGGCATCCGTCCCGTGACGGTGCGTCGTTCGAGGCGGCCCGGCCGTCGGGCGGGCCGTCGGACCCGGGGCCGGCTCGGACCGGATCAGCGTGGCGATGCGCTCGGCGATCGTCGCGAGCACCTGGGCCTGCTGCCCGTGGATGAAGAAGTGGCCGCCCGCGAACATCGCGAGGTCGAATCCGGCGCATGTCTCCCGACCCCAGGCTTCGAGATCGTGCCGCGAGACGTCGTCGTGCAGACCGCCGAGGGCGACGATGGGACAGGGCAGCGGCGGCCGGCGGCGATAGACGTAGGCGCCGCACGTCAGGAAGTCGGCTCGGAGCACGGGCAGCGTGAGCGCCATCAGTTCGGGATCGGCCAGCGCCTCGTCGGGCGTCCCCGCGTAGGCGCGCAACGCCGCGATCAGTTCCGCATCGCTGCGAGGGCGGCGGAAGTCCGAATCGTCGCGCACGGCCGGCGCTTCCGTGCCGGACGCGAACAGCGCGAGCGGCACACCCGCCCCGTGCGCGGCGAGAGCGTGGGCCAGTTCGAAGGCGAGGATCGCCCCGAGGCTGTGTCCGAACAGGGCGTAGGGCGGTGCCTCCGCGCCCGAGACCAGCGGCGCGATCTCGGCGGCCAGCGCCGCAGCCAGCGCGTGCGGATCGCAGCAGAACGGTTCGTCCATGCGCCGCCCCCGTCCGGGCAGCTCGACCGGGCAGGTCTCGATCGCTGCCGGCAACAGGCGTCGCCAGCGTGCATAGATCGCGGCGCTCGCCCCGGAATACGGCAGGCAGAACACCCGCACGGCCGGCATCGGGCTCAGCTCCGCGCCGGGGCGTTCCGTGCCTGCTCCTCCATGTGCCTGCGCAGGCTGAGGGGACGCATGTCGGTCCAGACCTCGTCGATATAGGCGAGGCACTCCGCCTTCGGGCGCGGCTCGCCGATCGGGGTCCAGCCGGCGGGGACGTCGCGGTAGCTCGGCCAGATGGAATACTGCTCCTCGTGGTTCACCACGACGTAGAAGCGCGTGTCCTCGCGGTCGAAGGCCATGATCGTGCATCCATGGATCGGCAAAAAAACGATCGATCTCCGCCTCAGCTTTCGCGAGGCCGGAAGCGTTCATGCAAGGAAGGTTAGGGCGACCGCACAGGTTGATCAACCGCAAAAATCACGAAATTTGGATATTTAGAACCAATCTAGACTGTAATTGTATTATCTATAAAACACATAGACTCATAACGGCTTGAAAACATCATAAGGTCTGCGCTAACTGAAGCACGGTGCATCGATGCTCGCACCGATTCTGCTCTCGACCGTGAGACGTCGGTCCGGCGACCTTCGGGCGTGGCTCGCGCTTCGGCGAGCGCGTGGCCGGCCCGAAGGGTTCGGTCCGTCCGTTCCGCACGCGAAGGCCTACGGGAATCCCATCGTCGATGTGCGCCAACCTGCCCTTCCTCTCCCATCAGGCCGGCCGTCGCCGATCCTTCGCGACGGTGCGGGACGGCTCCGATCTGAGCGTGCGTGCCGAGGGGCGGACGATCCTGGCGTTGCGCGTCGCACCGGAGGCCGGTCGGCTTGAGCTCGCCGGCCTGGCCGCGTCGGCCGGCGATGGCGAGGATCCGACGCTTGCGGCGTTCGCGGCCGGCATCGAGGCGACGCTCGGCTGGTATCCCGGGCGGGCGAACCTTCGCCTCGACCTCGCCGGACGGGCGCCGGAGCGTCTGGTCGCCGCCCTCTTGGACGAGGGCCTCGCGGTCGCGGACAGGGACGGCCTGGCCGTGCTGCCGGCGCTCGCGATGCAGCGCCCCGATCCCTGGCTCGGCGCGCGGCGCGCGGCCTACCCGCAGATCCACGTGATGAGCGACGGGCGACGCCACCCGCGCCGTCCCCCCAAACCCAGCGGCACGGTCTACGAGCGGTTCATCCCGAGCCTCGGCCGGACCTTCGGCCTGCGCACGGTGCGTCCCGACGAGGATCTCGACCGCTTCCACCGCTGGATGAACGACCCGCACGTCGCGGCCTTCTGGAACGAGGCGGGCGAGCGCGAGGCGCACCGGCGCTACCTCGCGGCACTGATCGAGGATCCGCACATGCTGCCGCTGATCGGCAGCTTCGACGGAGAGCCGTTCGCATATTTCGAGGTCTACTGGGCCAAGGAGAACCGGCTCGGCCCCTTCTACGACGCGCAGGACTACGACCGGGGCTGGCACGTGCTCGTGGGCGAGGCGGATTTTCGCGGGCGCGACTACATCGGAGCCTGGCTGCCCTCGCTGATGCACTTCCTGTTCCTCGACGATGCGCGCACGCAGCGCATCGTCGGCGAGCCGGCCGCTCGCCACGCCCGGCAGATCCGCAACCTCGAGACCTCGGGCTTTGCCCGGATCAAGACCTTCGATTTTCCGCACAAGCGGGCCGCGCTGGTCATGCTCCTGCGCGAGCGCTTCTTCGACGAGCATCTCTGGCGTCCGGCGCGGGCGGCGGACGTTTCCGGACATGATGAGGCCCAGGCCCTATGACCATCCGAGACGCGCCCCCCGACGACCTGATCGGGATCGGCTTCGGTCCATCGAACCTCGCCCTCGCGATCGCGCTCGACGAGCACGGCCGCGGGGCGAGCGCGCGCCGCGACGAGCCTCTCCGCTATCGCTTCATCGAGCGGCAGCCGCGCTTCACCTGGCACGGCGGCATGCTCCTGCCGGGAAGCGACATGCAGATCTCCTTTCTCAAGGATCTCGTGATGCAGCGCGATCCGACGAGTCCGCTCACCTTCGTCAACTACCTCCACAGCCAAGGACGGCTCGAAGATTTCATCAATCTCGGCACGTTCTATCCGAGTCGGATCGAGTTCAACGACTATCTGCGCTGGGTCGCCGAGCGCTTTGCGGACAGGTGCTGCTACGGCGAGACCGTGATCGCGGTGGAGCCCGAGGAGACCGGCGAGGCCGGAAGGATCGAGGTGCTGCTGGTGCGCACGCGCGACGCCGACGGACGCGAACGCACGCGCCGGACCTACAATCTCGTCGTTGCAATCGGGGGTACGCCGCACATCCCGGCGGTGTTCGCCGAGGCGATCCGCGAACCTCGCGTCTTCCATTCGAGCCACTACCTCGACCGCCTCGGTGACCGGAGCCGCCTCGCCACCCTTCGTCTCGATGAGGAAAGTGCGCATGTCGCCGTGATCGGCGGTGGCCAGAGCGCGGTCGAGATCAGTTATGACCTGCACGAGCGCTTCAAGCATCTGAAGATCGACCTGATCTTTCGCGGGCACGCGCTGAAGCCGTCGGATTCCTCGCCATTCGTCAACGAGATCTTCAATCCGGAATACACGGACTTCATCTACGGACAATCCGACGAGCGGCGTGACGTGATCGTGCGGAATTTTCGCAACACGAATTATGCTGTCATCGATCCCGATCTGCTGCACGCTCTCTACGCGATCGTTTATCGCCAGAAAGTTTCAGGCACCGAGCGGCTGCGCTTGCTTCCGCGCCGCCACATCGAACAGGTTGCCCGCAGCCCCGATCGAATCAGTCTGCGCACGACCGACCACTTCGCTTCGACGAACGGGACGACCGGTTACAATTGCGTCATCCTTGCAACCGGCTACGAGCGCAATGCTCACCGAGATTTACTTGAGCCGCTCAACAAACACATAAAGAGCAGCACGATCCGTCGGGACTATTGCCTGGAGGCGCAGCCTAAATTTGCGCCGCGCATATATATGCAAGGCTATTCGGAGATCTCGCACGGTCTGAGCGACACGCTCATATCCGTGCTTTCGATGCGCTCTCAAGAAATTGTCGACAGCCTGACAAGTATGCCAGTTGAGAGGTAGGCTGAACCTCTGCCCATCCGTGGACGTGGGAAAAGCCTCATCGTCTTGCGAGTCTGGATGCAGCGTGGGGCGTTTTGGCAGAGCAAAAATTTGGCACTGCCGAAGGTTCCGGGTCGGTCGTGTCCCGGGATGTGGTGTAGCTGAGGGGTGGTCATCGGCGGTTGCCGGCTGGTGGATCGATGCAGCGGTCGGCCTGCCTCAGAAGACGGCAGCGCCGCGATCGACCACCCGCACCACGCTGCGGCCGGAGCCGCGCTTCTCCACGCGGATCTGCACGGCGATGCGCTCCATCATGCCGGCGACGTGGGTGATGACGCCGACCTTGCGGCCACGCCCCTGGAGCGTCTCCAGGGCATCGACCGCGAGATCCAGGGTCTCGGCATCGAGCGAGCCGAAGCCCTCGTCGATGAACAGCGTGTCGACGAAGGATTGCCGCCCCTCCAGGCCGGACAGCGCCAGCGCCAGCGCCAGCGAGACGAGGAAGCGCTCGCCTCCCGACAGGCTGCGGGTGGCCCGGCGCTCGTCGCCCATGTCGCGATCCACGACGTGGAGGGCGAGATCGGCGCCCGCGCTGCGGGCGAGGCGGTAGCGCGGGCTCAAGGCGCGAAGCTGGTCGTTGGCGAGATGCACGAGGTGGTCGAGGGTGACACCCTGCGCGAAGCGGCGGAAGCGGTCGCCGCCGGCCGAGCCGACGGCCTCCTCGACCCGATGCCAGGTCGCGAGTTCGGCGCGGGCCGCCTCGATCTCGGTCGCGAGGTCCGCGGCCTTGATACGGGCCGCCTCGTCCCGGCGCAGATCCGCATCGAGGGCGCCCAGCCGCTGCTGTGCCTCCGCCATCGCCTCGGAGAGGCGCGTGGCTTCGGCCTGCGCCGCGGCGACGTCGATCCCGGACACGGAGCCGAGCGCGTCGAGATCGGCGCGGCGGGTGGCGAGCGCGGTCCCGGCCTCGGCCTCCTCCCGCGCGAGTCGGTCGAGGCGCGCACGCAGCGCGGTCCGCGCCTCGGCCGGCACCGCGAGAAGGGCGGCGACCGCCTCGCGCCCGCGCGCGCCGCACGCCTGCGTGAAGGCCGCTTCGGCGGCGTCGTGACGGGCGGCGGCCCGCTCCGAAGCGGCGTCTGCCCCGGCGGCCTCGGTGACGGTGCCCGTCAGGGCGCGGGCGGTCTCGGCGCAGGCGGCCTGCGCGGCCTTCAACGCGTCGCGGGCGGCGTGGCGCTCGTTGTTGAGCCGGGTGCGGTGGGGGCCGGTCGCCTCGCCGCCGAGGAGGCCGGCCCGTTCCTCTCGCGCCCGCGCGAGCCGGGCCTGCCGCTCGGTCGCCGCCGCGCGGGCCTTCGCCGCCGCGCGCGCCTCGGTCTCGCAGAGGGAAGCCGCGGCGGCCCGTTCCGGAGCCAGGGCCGCGATCTGCGCTTCGAGTCCGGCATGCCGCGCGCGCAGCGCCGCGTAGGCCTGCCCGAACGCGGCGACCCGGTCGGCGCAGGCCTCCGGGTCGCGGTCGAGTGCGGGCAGGCCGAGATCGGCGGCCGTCAGGGCCGGCGTGATCTCGGCCGACAGGTCGGCGATGCGCTGAAGGAGCGCGGCGTGCGTGCTCTCGGCCCGCTCGGCGGCGAGGCCGGCCTCGCTCCGGCGCCGGGTGAGCGCGTCGAGGGCGCGGGTCTCCGCCTCGGCCCGTGCTTCGGCCGCGTCGCGGTCGCGGATCAGACCGTCGATCTCGCCGCGCAGCGTCCGCGCCGCCGCCAGCGATCGGAGGGTGGCCTCGCGCTCGGCCCGTGCCGCCGTGCCCTTCGCGGCCAGCACCGGTGCATCGGGCTCCTGCGGCAACACGGCCGCGAGTCCGGCGGCTTCGAGCGAAGCGGCGAGTGGGGGCAGCCCGGCGCGGTAGCGGGCGCTGGTCGCCGCCGCCGCTTCGGCCGCCGCGGCGCCTCGCTCCTGGGCGTCGTCGAGCCGGCCCTCCGCGGCCGCCGCGTCGCCGCGGGCGCGGTCACGGGCGGCTTGGCGTTCGCCGATCCGCCGATCGAGTTCGGCGCGCCGGGCGCGCATCTCCTCGGCGAGCCGGCCGAGGGCGCCTTCGGATTCGTGGGCGTGGGGATGGTCGGGGCTGCCGCAGACGGGGCACGGGCCGCCGGATACGAGCAGGCTGCGCAGGCGCGCGGCCTCGTGCGAGGCGCTCTCTTCGGCGAGTTCGGCCAGCGGCGCGATCTCGGCGCGGCGGATTCCGGCTTCGTGCAGCGCGGCCTCCGCCGCCGCATGGCGCGCCGCGGCCTCGGCGAACGCCGCGGCGGCCTCCGTCTCCGCTTCGGCGGCGGCGGCGCGGTCGGCGAGCGCCGTACCGTGACGCCCGGCCAGAGCGCAGGCCTCGCGTAGAAGATCCAGCAGGCCTTCGAGGGCCGCGGCGCGGCCCTGCGCCGCGGGCTCGGCCAGGGCGTCGAGCGCCGCCTCGCGTTCGGCGCGGGCGGCGGCCAGCGCCTCGCGCTGGGTGCGAAGCGCGGCGAGGCGGGCATTGCCGGCTTTCGCCTCGTCGTCGCAACCGGCCATCTCGCTCCGGCGCGCGGCCCCTTCCGTCGCGGCCGCCTCCGCCTGACCACGAAGCCGCGCCCGCTCGCGAATCCGCCGGGCGAACTCGCCGCCGCGTTCGGCGAGGGGGGCCTGGGCACGGTCGGCATCGAGGCGCCGGGCCGCGGCCTCGCGCGCCTCCTGCGCCTCGCCGAGGCGCAGGTCGAGCGCGGCGAGCGCGGCCATTGCCGTCTCCGCCGTCTCGGCCGCGCGGATCGCGGACTGCCCGGCTTCCGCCGCCTCCTGCTCCGCGTGGGCGATGGCGGCGTCGCGTGCGGCCGCCCGGTCCCACAACGGACCGAAGCGCTTGAACACGGCCTCCGCCGCCTCGTCCGCGGCGCTCGCCTCGGCCCGCTTCGCCTCGCTCGCCTCGGCGGAGATGTGCGCCGCCGTGACGCGAGCCCCGACCGCTTCGACCTGGGCCTGTGCCGCGGCGCGCTCGCGGCCGGCCTCGTCCAGGGCTTCCGCCCGCCCGCGCAGCGGTTCGACCGTATCGAGTTCGGAAAGCCGCGCCCGGTCCGGTGCGGCGGCTGCCGACGCCTCCCGGGTCGATGCGGCGTGCCGCCCGGCCTGCGCCAGCGCCGCGCGCGCGGCCTCGATCCGGCGGGCGGTCTCGAGAGTGCGGCCGACCGCTTCCTGCTCCGTGCGCCACGCCGTGACTTGGGCGAGCAGGCCCTCGCGCTCCCCGTTGCGGGCCTTCAACCCGTCCTCGTCGAGCAGGCCGATCTCGCGGCGGCGCATCTCCAGCGCATCGACCGCGCGGCGATGCTCCTCGTAGCCGACGTGAACCCGCTTCGAGATCTCGGAATAGATCGCCGTGCCGGTGATCTTCTCCAGAAGTTCCGCGCGCTCGCTCTCCGCGGCGAGGAGGAAGGCGTCGAACTCGCCCTGCGCCAGCAGCACCGTGCGGCGGAACTGGTCGAAGGTCAGATCGGTGAGTTCGATCACCCTGCCGAGCACGGCCATCTTGCCGGACGCGACGGCACGGCCATCGTCGAGCCGATGCAGGCGCCGTCTCTCGGCCTGGAGCTTGCCCGTCGCCCTGTTGCGGGCACGGTACGTTTCCCAACCGACGCGATAAGCCACGCCGTCTCGGCCGACGAAATCCACTTCGGCGTATCCCGCGGCGGCACCCCGACGCAGGATCGCCCGGCCATCACCGGCACTCAGCGCTTCGCCGCTGGGATCGGGCACGTTTTCCTTGTGGGTTCCGGTCACCCGGGGGTAGCGGCCGTAGAGGGCGAGGCAGAGCGCGTCGAGAATGGTCGACTTGCCCGCCCCGGTCTCGCCGGTGATGGCGAACAGGCCGGTGGCGCCGAGCGGCTCGGCGGCGAGATCGACCGCGAACGGCGCGGCGAGGCTCGCGAGATTCTCGCCGCGGATCGCGAGGATGCGCATGGCTTCTACCGCAACGTTTCTGCCGCGGCACGCTGCGGCGCCCCGATCCTCACCCTGTGCGGTGAAGCGTCATCGCTCACGCGATGTCAAGGAAAGCGCGTATCATTTCGCGCGCATCAACGAGCACTTCGAGCGGTGCCGCCTCCACGAAGACGAGCCGGCACACACGAAAATCCAGCGGCTTTCCCTGATCGGGAACGACGACTCCGGTCACGCTCAGCCCGGCAGGCAGCGGAATTTCGAATGGGTAGCCTTTCGCTTGGCTCGTGACCGGGCAGACATGGCACCGTCCGACACGGGCATTGTACGAGCGCGGAGAGATCACCAATCCTCGCCGAAAACCGGATTTCTCCGTTCCCCTCGTCGGGCTGAAATCGACCCTGATCAGGTCTCCGGCCTCCGGGACGTAATCTCCCGACGCCGCTTCTTCACCATTCCTCGGACCCGACTTCCGGGCCATCGAATATTTCTTCATGAAAATTTTCCTCGGTTATGCGCGCCACAAGCTCGTCCAAATTATATCGGCGCTTTTTGACAATAGGAGTAATAATTAAACGACCTTCTTCAACAATCAGATTGGCTTCTGTTCCATCAATTGCTCCAATATCACGCATTGCATGAGATGGAATACGTAGAGCGAGGCTGTTGCCCCATTTCGAAAACTGAACGATCATGGATTCAAGTCCAACTGAGCAACACGCCCTCCAGCCCCAATCCGGTCTGTTGGTTGCAGCGTGAGTACCACGCTGCGCGTATCGTCATCGTATATACATCCGCGGATGCCGCCGGGCAAGACCGCGCTCTCCGCGGGTCGGTGGCTCCGACCTCAGGCGTCCGCCCGCGCGCGGTGGAACACGTCGAGATGGGCGGGCTCGGGCTCCTCCTCCCACTTCGCCCGGTAGGCGAGGCGGAACAGGTCCTCCGGGTCGCGTTCCGACAGGCGCGGCGGCGGCGGCGCCTCCGCCTCGACGATCTCGACCGCGGCGCGCGGCGGCACCGTCACCCGCACGTCGACCACGCGCACCGGGAAGCTCTCGGCGATGCGGTCCACCTCCGCCCGGTAGCCGGGCAAGAGACCGTCGCGGGCGAGCCGGACCTGGATGTAGGGCCGCGCCTCCATCGGCAGGCCGGGGTCGAGCGCCAGGGCGGCGAGATGGTCGCCGAGATCGGCGAGCTTCATGTCGCCGGAGGCCGGCAGGCGCAGAAAGGGGACGGGGCGGGCGATCGCGATAGGCTCGATCTCCGCCGCACCGGTGCCGAGAGTCACCAGGGTGACGCCATGGCGGTAGGGCTGCTCGGCCGCCGAGAGCGGAATCAGCGAGCCGCAATAGCGCACCTGCCCGGCGCCGAGCGCCTGTGCCCGGTGGAGATGGCCGAGGGCGACGTAGCGTGCCTCCTGCGGAAACACGTCGGCCGGCACCGCGTGCTCGCCGCCGACGAGGATGCGCCGCTCCGCCCCTTCCGATTCGAGCCCGCCCGCGACGTGGAGATGGCCGGTGACGAGGAGCGGCAGGCCGGCCAGTTGCGGCCGGGCCGCCTCGAAGAGTTGGCCGTACAGGTCGCGCACCGCGCGCACGATCGGCGAGGTCTCGCCGACGCGGGTGCCCTGGCCGAGCGAGGAGAGCGGCGGCAGGCAGGCGGCGGTGGGGTAGGAGACGGCGAGCACCTGCGCCGCCACCTCGCCGTCGGCGCCGCGCACCGGCACGAGATGCCGGTCGAGGTCGATCGCCCCGTCGCGGCGGCGGACATTGCCGACCACGTGGACGCCGATCGCTTCGAGCAGCGGGCGCGGCGCCTCCAGCCGGCCGGCGGCGTCGTGGTTGCCGGCGGTGATGACGATGGTCATCGCCGGCCGCGCCGCGTGCAGCCGCGCCATCAGCGCGTAGAAGCGGGCCTGCGACTCGCCCGACGGGTTCTGGCTGTCGAACACGTCGCCGGCCACGACGAGGGCATCGACCTCGCGCTCGACCACGATGCGCTCCAAACTCCCGAACACGGCGTCGTGCTCGCGCTCGCGGGAGAAGCCGCGCAGGGTCTGGCCGATATGCCAGTCGCCCGTATGGAGGACGCGGATCACTGGGGACGCCACTCGCCGATACCGGGGCGACGACCGTCGCCGCCCAGGGCGGGTTGTAGCCGGTTGCGCAGCCGGCTTCGAGAGGGGGCGGCGATCGAAGCTCCGATCGCCCGCGGCTTTCGGCGTTTCGGAGCCGGGTCCGACATCACCGGATCGAGCCGATGCTTTCGCTCAATGGCAGACGGTGACCGTCTTCACCAGCCAGCCCTCTTCCACCTGCCAGAGCTTGCGCCGCACGCGGGTGCAGTTGGCGGGCTCGGCCGCGGTCCAGGCCGTCTGCGGTGCGGTCGCGACCGGGGCCTGCACCGCGGGTGCCGCCTTCGGCCGAACGGGCGCGGCTTTTCGTGCGGCGAGGGCCTCACCCGGCAGCGTCAGGCCGAGGCAAAGCAATCCGAGGGGGAGGCGGAGGAACGAGGCGCACAAGGGGAGGGGTCCGTGGTCGGGGCCGAACGGTCACGCTTGATCTAGGGATCGCCCCCGCCGATGCAATCGCCGCCCGCCGCGATTCGCCTCGCCATCCGCACATTTTTTGCGAAACCGTTAAAGCCGCCCGCCGGCCGCATGGCGGGGCTGCATGTAACCTTTCGGACACAATGTTCGCACAGTTGTCGGTGCAGGGAGCGCGACCGTTCGGTACGGCACTGACGCCGGTCCACTTCCTTGCTAGGGAGCGAGCGGGGCAGTTCAGCCGGCCCGGACGATCGTGACCGTCTTCAACCGGAATTCCGGGGACGTTTTCCGAGTCCGGCCCATTCGATCGAGCGATCCATGTCCAGTCAGAACCGCCGTACGCTTCTGCTCGGGGCCGCGACGAGCCTCGGGCTCGCCGTCTTGCCGGGCCATGTCCTCGCCCAAGCCCTCGACGGGTTCGACGACGACCGGCTCTATCAGGACGGCAACGGTGCGCTCTATCGCCGTCGCGGCGGGCAGTACGTTCCCTATAACGGCCGCGTCAGCAACGGCCGGCCGGTGCCGGATGCCGACGCGGATCTCGATGCCGAGGCCTATGCCCGCCGCCGGGCGGAACGCTACGGCGAGCCGCCGGCCGCCGCGGAGGCGCCGAACCAGACGCCGCGTCAGCAGCAGGCCGGCTACCCGGTGCCGCCGCAGCAGCCCGACAACGGCCCGATCGATTACGCCCGCGCCTACGCGGCGGTGGGCAACGAGCCGTTCCCGGTCGAGGCGATCCCCTACAAGAAGTTCAACCAGACCTACCTGCGCCAGGAAGTCGATTTCCGCACCACCGAGCCGCCGGGCACCATCGTGGTCGATCCGAAGGCGCACTTCCTCTACCTCGTCCTGCCGAACGGCCGGGCGCGGCGCTACGGCGTCGGCGTGGGCAAGCAGGGCTTCTCGTGGTCGGGCACCGCGACCGTCAACGCGAAGCAGGCTTGGCCGGACTGGTATCCGCCCAAGGAGATGATCGCCCGCCGGCCCGATCTCGCCCGCGAGGTCGACAAGCTCCAGAGCGGCCTCGGCGTGCCGGGCGGCACCCGCAACCCGCTCGGCGCCCGCGCGATGTACCTGTGGCAGAACAACAAGGACACGCTGTTCCGCATCCATGGCACCCTGGAGCCGCACTCCATCGGCAAGAGCGTGTCCTCGGGCTGCATCCGCATGATCAATCAGGACGCCATCGACCTGTTCAACCGCGTCGAGGTCGGCGCGCGGGTCGTGGTGCTCGGCTGATCCCGCGAGAGCAACCGTTCGGCAACCCGACGCGCTACGGCCATCGGATCAGCCCGGACGGGCGCCGCCTCGGCTGGGTGGCGCCCCACGAGGGCGTGCAGGGTGGATCCCCGGGTGAAGCAGGCGGAATCCGCTCGGATGGTCGCCGCGATGGGGCGGGGCGGCATCCCGGTCACCTACCTGCTGTTCCCGGACGAGGGCCACGGCCTCGTGCGCCCGGCCAACCGGCTGGCGTTCTTCGCCCGCGCGGAGACGTTTCCGGCCCGCCATCTCGGCGGACGCTGCGAGCCGATCCGGGAGGCCGAATCGGCGGGCCCGTCGATGCAGGTGGTGTGGGAGGGGTAATCGCCGTCGCGCCCTGGATTGCTTGCGCCGAGCCTCGCAATGACGGAGGAGTAATACGATATCCGGTTGATGACTTCGGCCTGTCCTGCGTCCTTGCGAGGCGAAGCCGTGGCAATCCAGGGCGCGCCCTTTCCGGACCTGTCGCGCCCTGGATCGCTTCGCGGCCGCTCGCGATGACGGAGGGCGGGCAAACCCGAAGCGATCAAGCGGAAACGGTATAAGGCCCACACCGTCCTTGCGAGCCGTCAGGCGAAGCCATCCAGCACCGCGCGCTTCGGCAGGATCGAACGTCACCCGTCGGCCTCGGCGCCGACAGGGAGCCGCCGTCTCACGCGTCGAGCGGCTGATCCTCGTCGTCGATGTCCACGAGGAAGACGATGTCGGCCTCCTCCTCGTCGTCGGCGCCGCTGTCGGTTTCGCCTGCGTGATGCGCGTCGGTCTCGAAATCGCCCTCGCCGTCATCGGCGGCGAGGGCGTCCTCGAACTCCTCGATCTCGTCCTCGCGGGCCTTGCGCACGGTGAGCGCCGAAGTGCCGTTCCAGATCGGACGGCCGGCGGTCGTCATCGTGCGGATGTCGTCCTTGAAGCCGTCGCAGGTGAACAGGTCGCGGGCGGTCGCCTCGTCGCCGTTGATGACCGCGATCGCCGTGCCGTCGATCTCGAGCGTGAACATCGGGAACATCCTCGGAGGAGGGGAAGGAGCCACGGGCCGGCCTGCGGCTCTCGCGGAAAACCCGGGCCGGACTGGCCGGGTTCGGCGGCGCTTGTAGGTGCCCGCACCGGATTCGTCGATGGGCGCGGCGTCAGGCTCCGCTGCTTCCCCGCGCGATCGCCCGCCTCACCACGCCCTGTACCTCGCGGTTCGACAGGAACAGGTCGTGGTTGAACAGGCCGCCGCCGTAGTCGGACGCGTCGGCCACGCGCACGCCGAGCGCCTCCAGGCGCTTCCGGTCGGCGGCGCCCGCGCGGACGATGCCGCCCGCGATGGCGCCGGAGATTTCGAGCGCCCGGTCGTTGGTCGCCGAGATCACGGTGATGCGCTTGGCGTCCGGCCCCAGGCGCTCGACACCGTTGGCGAACAGGTCGATGTCGATGTCGGGCGCGGCCAGCACCACCGCGCCGATCCGGGCGACCGCCGCCTCGCCGGCCTCGTAACGCAGCATGCGCAGCGTCTCCAGCGTCAGCAGCGTGCCCATGGAGTGGGCGACGATGTGGATACGCCCGCCGCTCGGCGTGGTCGCCAGCGTCTTCAACAGATCCTCGAAGGCGTCGCGGGACCACAGGGCGCTCTCGCGGTCGTAGCCGTAATCGAAGGTCGCCGCGGCGGACGGCCAGGTGAACAGGGCCGAGGCGCCGGCGAAGCGGATACCGTCGGAGAGCATCGCGGCGCTGAGCGCGGCCGATTCGAAGCTCTCGCGATAGCCGTGGACGTAGATCAGCACGTCGCGGCCGAAGGCGGCCTGGGCGAAGGCGGCCGCCGCGCCCGGTCCCGTCGTCACCTCGCCGACGGAGCGGATTCCCCAATCGCCGCCGACCACCGCCGAGACCTTGCCGATCAGGGAGCGGTCGGGCGCGGACATGTGCACTTCGGCAAAGCTCAAGCCCCGGCCGCGCTCGGAGCCGAAATACGGCGCCGTGGGCGGGTTGCCGGACGCCGGGCGGCGGGTCGTGGCGACGAGGAGGACCGGACTGACGTCGAGGGCCGATTGCGTCTCGGCCACGGCCCCGGTGGCGAGGCCGTCCATGACGCAGCCCGACAGGGCGGGGGAGAGGCCGGCCGCGCCGGCCAGGCCCATCAGGCGCAGGAGGGAGCGGCGGGTCGCGTCGGAGGGCTGCATGGCCGGTGTTCGATCCCCGAAATGGCCCGCCCCGGTGGCAGGCCGGCGCTGGGCGCCTTTCCTTCACCCACGATCTTGGCCGTGGCGGGGCACGAATGGGGCTTTGAGCACTCGACGCCCGCCCGCGGCACCGGCATGAAGAGACCATGAGCGCGCCCCTCCCCGACATGGACCAGATCCGCAAGCGACTGCTGGCCGGCGACCGCGCGGCGCTCGCCCGCGCCATCACCCTGGCCGAGTCGCGCCGGGTCGATCACCGGGCGGCGGTGCGGGCCCTGATCGACGCGGTGCTGCCGCAGACGGGGCGGGCGATCCGGGTCGGCATCACCGGCGTGCCGGGGGTGGGCAAGTCGACCACCATCGACGCGCTCGGCTCGCTGCTGACGGGAGCCGGGCACAAGGTGGCGGTGCTCGCGGTCGATCCGTCCTCGACCCGCACCGGCGGCTCGATCCTCGGCGACAAGACGCGGATGGCCCGGCTCGCCATCGACCGCAACGCCTACATCCGTCCCTCGCCCTCCTCGGGCACGCTCGGCGGCGTGGCGGCCAAGACCCGCGAGACCATGCTGCTGTGCGAGGCGGCCGGCTTCGACGTGATCCTCGTCGAAACGGTCGGCGTGGGCCAGTCCGAGACCGCGGTGGCCGACCTCACCGACTTCTTCCTCGTGCTGATGCTGCCCGGCGCCGGCGACGAACTCCAGGGCATCAAGAAGGGTATCCTCGAACTCGCCGACATGATCGCGGTCAACAAGGCCGACGACGGCGAGGGCGAGCGCCGGGCCAATGCCGCCGCCTCCGAGTACCGCGCGGCGCTCCACATCCTGACGCCGCCCTCGGCGACGTGGACGCCGCCGGTGGTCACCATCTCCGGCCTGCACGGCAAGGGGCTGGATGATCTGTGGTCCCGCATCGAGGATCACCGCGGCAAGCTCACCGCCACCGGCGAGATCGCGAGGAAGCGGCGCGAGCAGGACGTCAAGTGGATGTGGGCGCTCGTCCACGAGCGGCTGCACCAGCGCCTCGTCGACAGCGCCGAGGTGCGCAGGGCCACGGCCGAAGCCGAGAAGGCCGTGGCCGGCGGCGAGCACTCGCCCGCCGCGGGGGCGGACGCGATCGCGACGCTGATCGGGCTGTGAGCCGCCTTCTCGTCACGGGCTTCGGTCCGTTCCCGACCGTGCCCGACAATCCGAGCGGACGCCTCGCACGGCGGCTCGCGGCGTCGCCGCACCTGCGCCGCATCCTCGGGCAGGCGCCGGACTGCCTCGTGCTCGACACTCGCTACGGCGCCCTCGACACGCAGCTCGCGCCGGCCCTGGCAAAGAAGCCCGACGCGGTGCTGATGATCGGTGTGGCGGCGCGCCGCCGCCGCGTCTGCGTCGAGATCCGCGCCGTGAACCGGGTCAGCCGGCTGTTCCCCGACGCGGGCGGCGCGGTGGGCCGGACGCTCACCTTCGAACCGGACGGACCAGCACGGCGGTGGAGCCCCGCCGCCGGGCAGGTGCGCATCGCGCTGAAGCGGGCCGGGCTCGATGCCGCGGCCTCTCGGGATGCCGGGCGCTACCTGTGCAACGCGTCGTACTTCCGGGTGCTGGAGCGAGGCTGCCCGGCCGTCTTCCTCCACATCCCGATGCCGCCGCGCACGAAGCGCCCGCGGGCGGGGGGAGGGCGGCGCCGGCCGGCCCTCGACCTGTGGGCCGAGGCCTTCGCCGAGGCGGCGCGGGCGCTCGCCCTGCGGGGCAGGGCGGCCCGTCATACCGACCGGCGATGATCCCGGCTCATCGCCGGTCGCCCGCGCGAAGGCGGGCGTCCGCCGGACGCAAGGGATACGCATCGGTCGGCTTCCAGGCAGCTTGGTATGATACCGTTTCCGATCGATCGCCTCGGGTTTGGCCACCCTCCGTCATCGCGAGCGGTCAGCGAAGCGATCCAGGGCGCGACAGGTCCGGAAAGGTCGCGCCCTGGATGGCCACGGCTTCGCCTCGCAATGACACAGGAGAGGCCGAAGTCATCAACCGGGCTCAGGCCCATTCGCGTTGGGCGAGCTTGGCCTCGAACGCCTCGATCGCCGCAGCCTTCCGGTCCAGGGTCAGGCCGATCTCGTCGAGCCCGTTGAGCAGGTTGTGCTTGCGGCCCTCGTCGATGTCGAAATGCAGGGTGCCGCCGTCCGGCCCCTTGATGGTCTGCGCGGCCAGATCGATCGTCAGCGTCGCGTTGGCGCCGCGCTCCGCGTCCTGGAACAGCTTCTCCAGATCCTCCGGCGAGACGACGATCGCCAGGATGCCGTTCTTGGCGCAGTTGTTGAAGAAGATGTCGGCGAAGCTCGTGGAGATCACGCAGCGGATGCCGAAATCCGCGAGCGCCCAGGGCGCGTGCTCACGCGAGGAGCCGCAGCCGAAATTGTCGCCCACCACGAGGGTCTTGGCGTTGCGGTAGGCCGGCTGGTTGAGAACGAAGTCGGGATTCTCCGAGCCGTCGTCGTTGTAGCGCATCTCCGAGAAAAGGCCCTCGCCGAGCCCGGTGCGCTTGATCGTCTTGAGATATTGCTTCGGGATGATGCGGTCGGTGTCGATGTTGATGATCCGCATGGGCGCGGCGACGCCCTCCAGGGTCGTGAACTTTTCCATCGGCCTTCTCGAAATCGTCGTCCTGCGCCGGGCCCGCTCGGCTCGGCGCCGGTTCGTCCTCATCTAGCAGCCGGATCGCCCGTTCGGTAGTCGAGCGGCCCGACCTGTTCCGATCGGCACCGGGTTTGCGATATGGATCGGCCCGCGCGAATGATACCAACCGTCGATGATCCCGACTCATCGCCGGTTGCCCGCGCGAAGGCGCGGCGGCGGGCGTCCGCCGGACGCAGGGAAGCCGACCATCGGTCGGCTTCCCTGCAGCTTGGTATGAGAGGACTTGATCTCAGATGGCCGAGACATCCGACACCTTCAAGAAGGCGCCCAAGCGCAAGCCCTCCAAGGGCAAGAGCGTGGCCGTCTCGCCCGAGATGCGGCAGGCCTATGCCGACCTGATCAGGCAGCGCGAGGAAAAGGAGCAGGCCTACGGCCGCCACCTGCGCCAGGACGAGCCGCGCCGCTGAGACGGGCTCGCCTCAGACCGCGTGAAGCACCGGCCCGCGCCGGACGAATCCGACGATGTCCTTGACCGCGTCCAGCGTCGGCGCGGCGATCGCTCCGGCCCGTTCGGCGCCGTCGGCGAGGACGGAATCGATGTGGGCGGGATCGGCGACGAGCCGCTTCATCTCGGCACCGATCGGCGCCAGCGTCTCGATGGCGAGATCGACCAGCGCCGGCTTGAAGCTGGAGAACTGCGCACCGCCGAAATCCTTCAGCACCTCGTCGCGGGTGATGCCGCGGAGCGCCGCGAAGATGCCGACGAGGTTGTCGGCCTCGGGCCGCCCGGCGAGGCCCGCGACCTCGGCGGGGAGAGGCTCCGGGTCGGTCTTGGCCTTGCGCACCTTCTGGGCGATGGCGTCGGCGTCGTCGGTCAGCGCGATGCGCGAATACTCGGACGGGTCCGACTTCGACATCTTCTTGGTGCCGTCACGCAAGGACATCACGCGCGCCGCCGGACCGCCGATCAGCGGTTCGGTGAGCGGGAAGAATTGCTCGCCGTGGCCGTGCGCCAGGATCGAGCGCGAGAAGTCGTTGTTGAACTTCTGGGCGATGTCGCGGGTCAGTTCGAGATGCTGCTTCTGGTCCTCGCCCACGGGGACGTGGGTCGCGCGGTAAGCCAGGATGTCGGCGGCCATCAGCACGGGATAGTCGTAGAGGCCGATCGAGGCGTTCTCCCGGTCCTTGCCGGCCTTGTCCTTGAACTGCGTCATGCGGTTGAGCCAGCCGAGGCGGGCGACGCAGTTGAAGATCCAGGCCAGTTCCGCGTGCTGCGGCACCTGGGACTGGTTGAAGACGATGGAGCGCTTCGGATCGATCCCGGCGGCGAGGAAGGCGGCGGTGACTTCGCGGATCTGGCCGCGCAGCGCCTGCGGATCCTGCCACAGCGTGATCGCGTGGAGATCGACCACGCAGTAGAGGCAGTGCGCGTCCCGCTCCTGCATCTCGACGAAGCGCTTGATGGCGCCGAGATAGTTGCCGAGATGCAGGTTCCCGGTCGGCTGGACGCCGGAGAACACGAGTTCGGTGAACGCGGCCATCGGCGCGAGTCCTTGGAGAGAAGGGCCGGGCCGAGGCGATCTCGTGATCCGGTTCGAAGCGGCGGGTTCTGGCACCGGCGACGGCGGCGGGTCAAGCAGGATGGGCATCTCCTCCAGGACGATCGCTTGAAGCGTTCCCCCTGATTTTTTTGCAGGCCTCAGTCGCCGGCGCCCGCCTCCGTGAGCTCAGGCTCTCGCTCCGCTCGATGTCTGTCAGGACGAATGTCTTGGAAAAACCCGCTCCACGCGGCGCTCTTCGCGCCGCGAAGCCGCTCAGGCGATGGCCCTGTTCGCAGCGGTCCGGGAGCTTGACGGCACAATCCGAGAGCGGACAATCCGTCTCCGACCGAGGGCACCGCAAGCCACGGCGGGCGGTGCCGCGGGCGGAGAGTGGATCGTGATCGCACGTACACACCTCCTCCTGACGATCCTGTGTCTCGCGGTGTCAGGAGGGCGGGCTGCCGCCGAGCCCGTCCATGACGGCCAGCTCTGGATCAATACGACCCTGTTCGGATCCATCGGCGATGCGGCCTTCTTCGCCGAGGTTCAGCCCCGCTTCGGCAACGGCATATCGCAGCTCGACCAGTCGATCCTTCGCCCGGCCGTGGGCTGGAAGGTCAACGAGGATCTCAAGCTCTATCAGGGCTACGCCTCCGTCGAAGATCACGGCACGTCGGGCCGTGTCGGCGTCGAGGATCGCAGCTTTCAAGAGATCGACTGGAAAATCGGGGAGATCTCCGGCGTCAAGGTCTCGTCTCGCACGCGTTTCGAGCAGCGGCGGCAATCCACGGGACGGAACGTCGGCTTCCGCTTACGCGAGAGCCTACGCTTCGCGATGCCGCTGACACAGGAGAAGGGCAGCGTCTCGGCCGTCGGCTGGACGGAGATCTTCGTGGCGCTGAACGACACGGCCTGGGGTGCCCGCGCCGGCTTCGATCGCATCCGCACCTTCGTCGGACTGGAGCTTCCGATCGGCGGAAAGTCCACGGTCGAGATCGGCTACATGAACCAGACGGCCAGGACGCCGGCCAGCGGCGTCGAGCTGGATCATATCCTGTCGCTGAACCTCTTCGTCCGGTACTGAGAGCCTGTTTGACCGGCCAATGTGTCTTCGTCAGGCCACGGCAAGGCGAGAGGAAGATCCTACTCCCATCCCCACCCTCATCCTGAGGTGCCGGAGCGGAGCGGAGGCCTCGAAGGGTGCTCCAGGAATCGCGCGGGATCTGGAGGATCCTTCGAGGCCGCTCACGCGGCACCTCAGGATGAGGGGCGAGAGGGGATCACTGCAGTCAAACAGGCTCTGAGAGCTATGCCTTTTAAGGTTCGTTTATATTAACTATATCCTTGCAATGAGCGAAGCATTGCAAGGATCCGATCCAGTCTGGTCTGCCGTCATTGAACGGTTCGAGAACTATGCGCCGACGAGCCTGATGGCCCGCACGGCCTTGGAACACGCGCTGCCGGCCGGCTGGATCGACGAGGTGTTCGAGCAGCATCGCCAGCGGCAATACACGCGGGAGTTGCTGTTCTCCACTGTCGTCAGGCTGACGATGCTCGTCGCTCTCGGCCTGCGCTCGTCGTTGCACGCCGCTGCGCGCGAAGCCGAAGACCTGACCGTCTCGCTGCCCGCCCTCTACGACAAGGTCAACCGCACCGAGCCCGACCTGCTGCGCGCCCTCGTGCGCGGCAGCGCGACCCGACTGGCCCCGGTGATGACCGCGGCGGGCACCGGCCATCCGAGCCTGCCGGGCTACGCACTGCGCGTGCTGGACGGCAACCATCTGCCCGGCAGCGACAAGCGCCTGAAGCCTCTGCGCGCGCATCGCGGCGCCGCCCTGCCGGGGCAGACCCTGGTCGTCTACGATCCCGATACCGGCCTGGCCGTCGATCTGGTGGCGGCCGAAGATGCTTATGCCGACGAACGGGCGCTGGCCCGGGCCCTCCTGGACGCTGCCGCGCCCGGTCAGGTCTGGGTCGCCGATCGGCACTTCTGTGTCCGGACCTGGCTGCAGGGTCTGGTTGAGGCAGGCAGCCACTTCGTGGTGCGTCGGCACGGCAACCATCCCCGCCTGGGCGCGCAGGGGGATTGGCAGGCGTGCGGCTCCTGCGAGACCGGCACACTGTGTGAGCAGAGCATTACGCTGGAGGGGAGCGGCGATGCGTGGCGGCGCATCGCGCTGAGCTTGACGGCGCCAACGACGGAGGGAGACCGGACGATCTGGCTGTGGAGCAACCTGCCGGCGAGCGTCAGTGCGGCGCAGATCGCGCAGGTGTATCGGCGACGCTGGCGGATCGAGGGTCTGTTCCTGCAGATGGAACGGGTGCTGCACAGCGAGGCCGGTCGCCTGGGTCGTCCGCGGGCGGCCCTGCTGGGGTTTGCCGCTGCCGTTCTGGCCCACAACGTGCTGAGCCTGCTGAGCGCGTGCATCGAGCAGGTGCACGGGCCCGAGCCGCGGGTCTCGGTGTTCCACCTGAGCCGTCAGATCGGTGCCGGCTACGAGGGGCTGATGGTGGCGCTCGGACACGGCTCTGTGTTGACGGGCCAGGAGGATGCGGCGAGCGTCGCGGCCCGCTTGCTCGCCTTGGCGGAGCGGGTCGACCCAGGGCGGATTGCAACCAGCCCGCGTGGTCCCAAGCGCAAGGTCGACAAGCCCTATGTAGCGGCGGCTACGGCCCGAAAACACGTCGCCACCGCCAGGGTCCTCGAAAAGGCCAAGCTAATGGCTAAGAAAACACCTTAAAAGGCATGGCTCTCAGAGCCTGTTTGACCGGCCGCCGTGTCTTCGTCAGGCAACGGCAAGGCGAGAGGAAGATTCTACTCCCATCCTGAACCCTCATCCTGAGGTGCCGGAGCGCAGCGGAGGCCTCGAAGGGTGCTCCAGGGATCGCGCGGGATCTGGAGCCCCCTTCGCGGCCGCTCACGCGGCACCTCAGGATGAGGGGCGAGATGGGATCACTGCAGTCAAACAGGCTCTGAGAGGGGCTGCGCGCCGCGATCAACCGCGGTTCGGCGAAGATCGCGGACGTCGATTCGTGAGAATGATTCTCGAACGTCACCTCATTCCGCGAGGGGAGGAGGTGACGTTCACCCCGAAATCGCTCCCGAGCCGTTGGGGCGGCCGTCAGAACACCTGCGCGGCATTCCCGTTCCGCTTCGCCGCCCCCGGCACGCCGGCCTCCGCATCGGCCCGGTCGGCGGCGCGCTTGTCGAGCGCCCGCTCCACCACCTTGGCGAGACCGACCATGATCTTGTCGAGCTCGTAATCCTTCGGCGTGTAGACGGCGGTGACGCCCATGTTCTTGAGCACCAGTTCGTCCTCGGTCGAAATGATGCCGCCGACGACCACCGGCACGTGGTCGAGGCCAGCCTCGCGCAGCTTGGCCTTCACCTCGCGCACCAGCGGCACGTGGCTTCCCGAAAGAACCGACAGGCCGATGACGTGGGCGCCGCGCTCGCGCGCCTTGGCGACGATCTCCGTCGGCGTCTGGCGGATGCCGTCGTAGGTCACGTCGAAGCCGACGTCGCGGGCGCGCAGCGCGATCTGCTCGGCGCCGTTGGAATGGCCGTCGAGTCCGGGCTTGCCGACGACGAGGCGCGGCGTCTCGCCGAGCCGCTCGCCGAGGTCGGCGATGAGCAGGCGCGCGTCTTCCGCCGCCCCCGAGGTCACCGTCTGAAGCGTCACGCCGGTGGGAGCGCGATACTCGCCGAACACCTCGCGCAGACGCTGGCCCCACTCGCCGGTCGTCACCCCCGCCTTCGCGGCGGCGATCGAGACCGGCATGATGTTGGCGCCCGAGCGCGCCGCCTGTTCGAGATCGTCCAGAGCCTTGCCGACGGCCCGGTCGTCGCGCTTGGCGCGCCAGTCGCGGATGCGAGCCTCGGCCTCCATCTCGACCGTCTCGGAGACGGTGAAGATCGCGCCGTCCCCGGCGGTCAGCGGCGAGGGTTCGCCCTGCTGCCACTTGTTGACGCCGACGACGATCTGGTCGCCCTTCTCGATCGCCGCGATGCGCTTGGCGTTCGATTCCACCAGCGCCCGCTTCAACTCGCCGGCCTCGACCGCCGTGACCGCGCCGCCGAACTCGGCGATGCGCTTCAACTCGGCCCGGGTCTGCTCCTTCAGGGCCTCGACGCGGGACTCGATCACCGTCGAGCCGTCGAAGATGTCGTCGTATTCGAGCAGGTCGGTCTCGAAGGCCAGGATCTGCTGCATCCGCATCGACCATTGCTGGTCCCAGGGACGCGGCAGGCCGAGCGCCTCGTTCCAGGCCGGCAACTGCACCGCGCGGGCGCGGGCGCGCTTCGAAAGCGTCACCGCCAGCATCTCGATCAGGATGCGGTGGACGTTGTTTTCGGGTTGCTGTTCCGTGAGTCCGAGACTGTTGACCTGCACGCCGTAGCGAAAAATCCGCTTCTTGGCGTCGGCGATGCCGTAGCGCTCCTGGGCGATCTCGTCCCACAGCTCGGCGAACGCCCGCATCTTGCAGATCTCGGTGACGAACCGCATGCCGGCGTTCACGAAGAACGAGATCCGGCTGAACACGTCGGAGAAGCCGGCCTCGTCGAAATCGGGATCGTCGCGCACCGTATCGAGCACGGCGATGGCGATGGCGAGCGCGTAGGAGAGTTCCTGGACCGGCGTCGCTCCCGCCTCCTGCAGGTGGTAGGAGCAGACGTTCATCGGGTTCCACTTCGGCACGTTCCCGGTCGTGAACAGGATCACGTCCTTGGTCAGCCGCAGCGAGGGCGCGGGCGGGAACACGTAGGTGCCGCGCGAGAGGTATTCCTTGATGATGTCGTTCTGCGTGGTGCCCTGGAGCGCCGCGATCGGCGCACCCTGCTCCTCGGCCACCGCGAGGTAGAGCGACAGCAGCCACGGCGCCGTGGCGTTGATCGTCATCGACGTGTTCATCTGCGCCAGCGGGATCTGGTCGAACAGGGTCCGCATATCGCCCAGATGCGCGATCGAGACGCCGACCTTGCCGACCTCGCCGCGGGCGAGTTCGTGGTCGGGGTCGTAGCCGGTCTGGGTCGGCAGGTCGAAGGCGACCGACAGGCCGGTCTGCCCCTTGGCGAGATTGCCGCGATAGAGCGTGTTCGATTCAGCCGCCGTGGAGTGGCCCGCATAGGTGCGGATGATCCACGGCTTGTCGCGCTTGACCTCGGCGATGCCCGCTCGCGCGCTCATCCCACTCTAACTCCCTGTCCGATCCAGCTTCGCGCCTGCGGCACGGCTGTTGGCCGGCACCGTAGCGAAACCGCCGCGTCGCGTCATCTGGGATAAGAGCCTGTTTGACCGGCCGCCGTGTCTTCGTCAGGCCACGGCAAGGCGAGAGGAAAGCCCTGCTCCCCTCCCCACCCTCATCCTGAGGTGCCGGAGCGCAGCGGAGGCCTCGAAGGGTGCTCCAGATCCCGCGCGATCCCTGGAGCATCCTTCGAGGCCGCTCACGCGGCACCTCAGGATGAGGGTCGAGATGGGAGCACCGCAGTCAAACAGGCTCTAAGGGTCGAGGTCGGACTGCCGTCGCACTGGAAAAACTTGATGCCGCGGTGAAGCGGATTTGTCGTCCGCGCAGACTTCGGGCCGGTCGAGATCCTTCGATTCCCCGCACCGGCCCCGGGGCAGGGCCGGCGAATGCATCGCTGCGTCGCAGATTCGAATGGCTCCAACCTCGGCCTCACGCGTTGGGGTGGCAACGCTCGCACGAGCACGCCGACGGTTGCGACGTCCGCCCGCAGAGGCGTTCGAGAGGAGAGACACGATGGCAGATCAGGGCCCACGGCTCACCACCGCCTTCGGAAATCCGGTTTCCGACAACCAGAACTCGCTCACCGCCGGCCCCCGCGGGCCGGTGCTGATGCAGGACTACCACCTCATCGAGAAGATGGCCCACTTCAACCGGGAGCGGATTCCGGAACGCGTGGTCCACGCCAAGGGCTACGGCGCCTACGGCACCTTCCGGCTCACCAAGTCGCTCGCCGAGTTCACCCGCGCCAAGGTGCTGACCGAGGTCGGCAACGCGGTGCCGATGGTGGCTCGCTTCTCCACCGTCGGCGGCGAGTCCGGCTCGGCCGACACCGCCCGCGATCCGCGCGGCTTCGCCCTCAAGTTCTATACGAGCGAGGGCAACTGGGATCTCGTCGGCAACAACACGCCGATCTTCTTCGTGCGCGACGCGATCAAGTTCTCCGACTTCATCCGCACGCAGAAGCGCGATCCGCGCACCCACCTCAAGCCCCACTGGCGCCGCTGGGACTTCTGGAGCCTCTCGCCGGAAGCGATCCATCAGGTGATGTTCCTGTACTCGGATCGCGGCACGCCGAAATCGGCCCGGTTCATGAACGGCTACGGCTCGCACACCTTCTCGCTCTGGAACGACCGGGGCGAGCGCTACTGGGTGAAGTTCCACTTCCTCACCAAGCAGGGCATCCAAAACTTCTCTGCCGACGAGGCCGACGCGGTGGCGGGCAAGGATCCGGACCACTCCGCCGCCGACCTCTCGAACGCCATCGAGAAGGGCGACTTCCCGAAGTGGAAGGTCGCGGTGCAGATCATGCCGGAACTGGAAGCCGACACCTACCGCATCAACCCGTTCGACCTCACCAAGGTCTGGCCGCACGGCGATTACCCGCTGATCGAGATCGGCGAGATGGAGCTGAACCGAAACCCCGACAACTACTTCGCCGAGATCGAGCAGTCCGCCTTCGAGCCGTCGAACGTCGTGCCCGGCATCGGTTTCTCGCCGGACAAGATGCTGCAGAACCGCGTGCTGTCCTACGCCGACGCCCACCGCTACCGGCTCGGCGTGAACTACCAGCAGATCCCGGTGAACCAGCCCAAGAACGCGGCCGTGCAGACCTATCACCGCGACGGCGCCATGCGCACCGACGGCAACCACGGTGCGCAGGTGGATTACGAGCCCAACTCCTTCGGCGGGCCGAAGCAGGATCCGTCCTTCGCCGAGCCGCCCTTGCGCATCCGCGGCGATGCCGGCCGCTACGGCTGGCCGGGCGACGACGAGGATCTCTACGGCCAGCCGCGGCTGTTCTGGACCAAGGTGCTCGACGAGGGCGGCCGCAAGCGGCTCGTCGACAACGTCGTCACCTCGATGGGCGACAGCCCGCGCAACATCCAGGAGCGAATGATCGCCCACTGGTTCAAGGTGCACGAGGATTTCGGGCGCGGCGTCGCCCAGGGCCTCGGCATCGACATCCGTCGGGCGGCCGCCGAGTAGTCACTTCAACGATATTTTGAATTCAGGGGCGCCGATCTCGGTCGGTGCCTCTTTTTTGTGCGGAGAGGACAAGCCCTCGCCTTTTGGGCCACTTGGAAGGCCGGAAACATCGTGCTTATAGCGTCGGCCAAGGTCGCGCGGTTCGTCACGCGCGGGCCAGAACAACAGGGAGTGCCACGATGGCTGCAAGCGCAGCGCCGGCCTGGACCGGGCAGACGGCGGAAGCCAAGGATCTTTACGAGCTCGGCGAGATCCCTCCGCTCGGCCACGTGCCTGCCAGGATGTATGCTTGGGCGATCCGCCGCGAGCGCCACGGGCCTCCGGAGCAATCCCACCAGCTCGAAGTCCTGCCGGTCTGGGACATCGGCGACGACGAGGTGCTGGTCTACGTCATGGCCGCGGGCGTGAACTACAACGGCGTCTGGGCCGGGCTCGGCGAGCCGATCTCGCCCTTCGACGTGCACAAGGGCGAGTACCACATCGCCGGCTCGGACGCCTCCGGTATCGTCTGGAAGGTCGGCGCCAAGGTGAAGCGCTGGAAGGTCGGCGACGAGGTCATCGTCCACTGCAATCAGGACGACGGCGACGACGAGGAGTGCAACGGCGGCGACCCGATGTTCTCGCCGACCCAGCGCATCTGGGGCTACGAGACCGGCGACGGCTCCTTCGCGCAGTTCTGCCGGGTGCAGTCGCGCCAGCTCATGTCGCGGCCCAGGCACCTGACCTGGGAAGAGGCCGCCTGCTACACGCTCACGCTCGCCACCGCCTACCGCATGCTGTTCGGCCACGCGCCGCACACCGTGCGCCCGGGCCAGAACGTGCTGATCTGGGGTGCCTCCGGCGGTCTCGGCGTGTTCGGCGTGCAGCTCTGCGCGGCATCCGGCGCCAACGCCATCGCCGTGATCTCGGACGAGTCGAAGCGCGACTACGTGATGAGCTTGGGCGCCAAGGGCGTCATCAACCGCAAGGACTTCGACTGCTGGGGCCAGCTCCCGAAGGTCAACAGCCCCGAGTACAACACCTGGCTCAAGGAAGCCCGGAAGTTCGGCAAGGCGATCTGGGACATCACCGGCAAGGGCAACGACGTCGACATCGTGTTCGAGCATCCGGGCGAGGCGACCTTCCCGGTCTCGTCGCTGGTGGTGAAGCGCGGCGGCATGGTGGTGTTCTGCGCCGGCACCACCGGCTTCAACATCACCTTCGACGCCCGCTACGTCTGGATGCGCCAGAAGCGCATCCAGGGCTCGCACTTCGCCCACCTCAAGCAGGCCTCGGCCGCCAACCAGTTCGTCATGGACCGGCGGGTCGATCCCTGCATGAGCGAGGTGTTCCCCTGGGACAAGATCCCGGCCGCCCACACCAAGATGTGGAAGAACCAGCACCCGCCGGGCAACATGGCGGTGCTCGTCAACGCGACCCGCGCGGGCCTGCGCACGGTCGAGGACGTGATCGAGGCCGGTCCGCTGAAGGCGATGTAAGCCCTGCTCCGCCGTCATCGCGAGCGTCGGCGAAGCGATCCAGCGTCGCGACTTGTCCGGCGCCGCCGCGCTCCTGGATTGCTTCGCCTGACGGCTCGCAATGACGGTGTGAGCCTCCCTCTTCCGTCATTGCGAGCGAAGCGAAGCAATCCAGAGCGCGACGTAGGCCGGATGAGCCGCGCGTGTCATCCGAAACCATTCGCCAGCCGTACAAAAAAGCGCCTGTGCATCCTGCAAGATGCGCGGGTGCTTCTGCTTCCGGAACCTCAACGCACCCGGTCGATCGCCCGCTGCGGCGTGCCGATGGTGGTGTGGAACGGCCGCTCGCCTGCGCCCTTCTCGAAGGCGACGATGCTGTCGAAGACGTGGATCGCGCCGATGCCGCGTCCGATCTCTCGCGCGCCGCGGTCGTGATACCAAGCGTGCATGTCGTCGATGAGCGCCTTCGTCATCTCCAGGAACGTGCCCTTGCGGCGATAGCCGCCCTCGTAGTCGCGCCAGTACGAGGTGTGCAGATCCTCGGCGACGTAGAGCCCGTCCTCCGCCATCAGCGGAAACAGGGTCTCGAAGCTGACCCGCTGGTGGCGCGCGACGTGGCTGCCATCGTCGAGGACGACGTCGACGCCGCCCATCTCCTCGACCACGGAGCGCAGGAAGGCGGGATCGGCCTGCGAGCCGATCCGCACCTGTGCCGCGCGGCCGTCGAACACCGCGCAGCGCGGATCGACGTCGATGCCGTAGAGGATGGCGGACTCGCCGAAGAAGCGGCGCCACAGGTCGAGCGAGCCGCCTTGGTAGACGCCGATTTCGAGGAAACGCAGCGGCCGCCCGTCCGGCATGCCGGTTCGATAAGGTGCGAACAGCCGGCTGTAGATCGGCAGGAAGTGGTTCCACTTGTTGATCAGGTGACTGCCGTCGTAGCCGTAGAATAGTTTCGAGAAGGCGTCGTCGCCCCGGGCCTTCACCTCGGCCAGATCGCGGTAGAAGTCGTTTGCCGGGCTGTCGCGGAGTAATCCCGCGGCCTTTGCGACGGATTTGAGTTTCTGCTTGATCCGTGGGTGGTTTCTCAGAGTCTGTCTCAAGAAAGTCATGTCGAGAGGCGGGCCGCCGCGCTGTTCGAGGTCGCGTGCACGAAGCACGACCCGGTGCGGTTCGTAAAGCCGGGGTCCGTTGCCTCGGGCCTCAAGGAGCGTTTAAGGCGCAAGGGCGCAAGCGGGGCTATGAAAAGGCCGGTCACGCTCGCGCGAACCGGCCTTCCCGCGCAACGGTGGAGGCCGAGCGAAGCCCGGCCTCCCCATGCCAAATCAATTCTTCGTCTTGTCGACCAGGGCCTTCTCGGAGATCCACGGCATCATGCCGCGCAGCTTAGCGCCGACCTCCTCGATCGGGTGGGCGGCGAGCTTGGCGCGGGTGGCCTTGAACGAGGTCTGGCCGACCTTGTTCTCCAGCATCCAGTTGCGGGTGAAGATGCCCGACTGGATGTCGTTGAGGACGCGCTTCATCTCGGCCTTGGTCTCCGGCGTCACGATGCGCGGGCCGGTGACGTACTCGCCGTACTCGGCGGTGTTCGAGATCGAGTAGTTCATGTTGGCGATGCCGCCCTCGTAGATGAGATCGACGATCAGCTTCACCTCGTGCAGGCACTCGAAATAGGCCATCTCGGGGGCGTAGCCCGCCTCGACCAGGGTCTCGAAGCCGGCCTTGATCAGCTCGACGAGGCCGCCGCAGAGCACGGCCTGCTCACCGAACAGGTCGGTCTCGCACTCCTCCTTGAAGGTCGTCTCGATGATGCCGGCGCGGCCGCCGCCATTGGCCGAGGCGTAGGAGAGGCCGAGGTCGTGGGCGTTGCCCGACGCGTCCTGGGCGATCGCGATCAGGGTCGGCACGCCGCCGCCCTTGAGGTACTCGCCGCGCACGGTATGGCCGGGGCCCTTCGGGGCGACCATCAGCACGTCGAGGTCCTTGCGCGGCTCGATCAGGTTGAAGTGCACGTTGAGGCCGTGGGCGAACAGGAGCGCGGCGCCCTCCTTCATGTTCTTCTCAAGCGACTCCTTGTAGATGTCGCCCTGCAACTCGTCGGGGGTCAGCATCATCACCACGTCGCCCCACTTGGCGGCCTCGGCGACGTTCATCACCTTGAAGCCCTCGGCTTCAGCCTTCTTGGCCGTGGCGGAGCCCTCGCGGAGCGCGATGGCGATGTCCTTCACGCCCGAATCGCGCAGGTTGAGCGCGTGGGCATGGCCCTGGGAGCCGTAGCCGACGATGACGACCTTCTTGCCCTTGATCAGGTTCAGGTCGGCGTCGCGATCGTAATAGACGCGCATGGTGGTGTCCTCTCTGGTTGAACGGGTTTCGGTTCAGGGTTTCGCCTGGCCGTAGAGGGTCAGGAACTGCTCGACGGCGCGGGCCGCCTCGCTTCGGATGCCGGCGGCGTCGAGGTCGAGCGCGTCGCCGAGCAGAAGTCGGATCTGGATATCGCGGCCGACCAGACCGAAGAAGGTCCGGAAGGCCGTCTCGCTGTCTTCGAAGGCGAGGAGACCCGCCGCGCGGCCGGCCTCCAGCACGGGCTTGACCCGCTCGCCGATGGCGAAACGGCCGTTCGCCAGCACGATGCCGCCGAGATTACCCTTCTGTGAGGCGCCTTTGCGGGAGCCCGCATCGGCGATGGCGATGCGGTTGAGGGCCACCGAGGTGCGGCTGGCGATCACCGCGAGCCAGCTCCCGGCGAAATCGAGGAGGTTTTCGCGCAAGGCGGCGGCGTCGAGATCGGCCACCTCGTAGCGGCCGGCATGGACCCGCGAGGCCTGCCAGCGGACGGTCGCGGTCAGCAGCCCGTCGCGGTCGCCGAACCACTTGTAGAGCGTTTCCTTCGAGCAACTCGCCCGGCGCGCCACCGCGTCCATGGTGAGCGGATCGCCGCCATCGACCATCAGGGCCAGGGCCGCGTCCAGCACCGCCTGCTGACGCGGAGAGGGCGTCTCGGGCGCGGACGCGTCCGTCGCAAGGGCGCTCGTCTGCATGATGCGGCCGTCGAATGCGTACCGTACGGTACGGTACGGTACGCTCCCGTAGCGCGTTCGAGCCTGCGAGACAAGCGTGGGGCGAGCGGTCGAGGCGAGTGAATCGAACGGCGTCACGATTCCGCCGCCGCCGCGCGGAAGCCGCTTTACGAGCGCCCGGCCACGGCGTATACGGCCCTCCGTCGCTGCGGCGACACCCGTGCCGCCCTCCGCAAGCGGCACCGTGGGGCTCGGGTGCGTAGCTCAGCGGGAGAGCATTCGCTTCACACGCGAAGGGTCACAGGTTCGATCCCTGTCGCGCCCACCACCGCCCCTCACGACTTATCCCAACCACGACCGAACTCTTGCGAGCGCAGGGCATTTGACCCTCGGGCGCCTGCATGGTCGGTTAGTCGATGATTCGCTTCATGTGCGGGTTTGCGGAGACCGCGTCTTGCCGATCCTCATCATCTTTGCCGCCATCGTCGCCAGCGTATTGTTCTGGCTGCTCCGGGCTCACTACACCGTCAAGCAGCTCAAGGAGATCGACCAGGACACCAAGGGGCTCCAGCGTCGGGCGAAGTCGGCCTTCGAGAATCTCGTCGGCACGCCGCTGCAGCGAGTGAACGACGTGCGGCTCGCCGCGGTGATCCTGATGATCCAGATCGTGCGCACCGGCAGCCCGATCACGGCCTCGGAGAAGACCCGCATCCTCGAACTGATGGAGAACCCGCTGGAGATCCAGACGATTTCCGCGACCTTCGAGCGGGCGTGGCGCTACACGCAGGAGCGTCGCCCCTTCTCCCTCGTCGCCGACCCGCTGCTGCCGCTGTTTCGCGAGAAGCTGACCGGCGAGGAGCGGATGCAGCTCGTCGACATGCTGACCAAGGTCGCCTCCGCCCATTCCGCACCGAGCGAGTTGCAGCGCGAGGCACTGGTGCGGTTGAAGCGGCGTCTCATCGGCGGAAAGCCGGCCCTCGCGACGAACCGCGCCGGCAATTTCGGCTAAATCGATACGAGGCCGCCCCGTGCTCCCACCGGAGCTGGCTGCACGTCGATCTGCTGCGCAGCAAGGCGATTTCCGACGAGACCGACTCGATCGCGGACCAGATCGTGCGCGGGGCAGCCGAAAGCGCCCTCGTGGACGGCTGTGCTTTCCTCGTCTACGAAACACCGATGCCGCCCGACGCCTGATACCGTTTCCGCTTGATCGCTTCGGGTTTGGCCCCCCTCCGTCATCGCGAGCGGCCGCGAAGCGATCCAGGGCGCGACAGGTCCGGAAAGGGCGCGCCCTGGATGGCCACGGCTTCGCCTCGCGATGACGCAGGAGAGGCCGAAGTCATCAACCGGATGGCGTATCAGGCGTCGGGCGGCATGTTCGTCTCGATCACAAATCCTTCGCTCGAAGCGCGCGTTTGGGCGCCGATCGCAGCCGCGTCGCGTTCAGAGCGGGATGTTGTCGTGCTTCTTCCAGGGCTGCTCCATCTCCTTGGTGCGCAGCATGCCCAGCGCCCGCGCGATGCGCTTGCGGGTGGAGTGGGGCATGATCACCTCGTCGATGTAGCCGCGCTCGGCCGCCACGAAGGGCGAGAGGAAGCGGTCCTCGTACTCCTTGGTGCGCCCGGCGATTTTCTCGTCGTCGCCGATCTCACTCCGAAAAATGATCTCGACCGCGCCCTTGGCGCCCATCACCGCGATCTGCGCCGTCGGCCACGCGTAGTTGAGGTCGGCGCCGACATGCTTCGAGGCCATGACGTCGTAGGCGCCGCCGAAGGCTTTGCGGGTGATGATGGTCACGAGCGGCACCGTCGCTTGGCTGTAGGCGAACAGCAGCTTGGCGCCGTGCTTGATCAGGCCGCCGTATTCCTGCGCCGTTCCGGGCAGGAAGCCCGGGACGTCCACGAAGGTGACGATCGGGATCGAGAAGGCGTCGCAGAAGCGCACGAAGCGCGCCGCCTTGCGGGAGGCATCCGAATCGAGCACGCCGGCCAGCACCAGCGGCTGGTTGGCCACGAACCCGACGGTGCGGCCCTCGACGCGGCCGAAGCCCGTGATGATGTTCCTGGCGTACGCCGCCTGGATTTCGAAGAAATCGCCCTCGTCCACGACCCGGCGGATCAGCTCGCCCATGTCGTAGGGCTTGTTCGGGTTGTCCGGGATCAGCGTGTCGAGCGACTTGTCGAGGCGCTCGACGTCGTCGAAGCTCTCGATCTCCGGCACGCCCTCGACGTTGTTGGCCGGCAGGAAGTCGAGCAGGCGGCGGATCTGGAGGATCGCCTCGACGTCGTTCTCGAACGAGCCGTCGGCGATCGAGGACTTGCTGGTATGGACCTTGGCGCCGCCGAGTTCCTCCGCCGTGACGACCTCGTTGGTGACGGTCTTCACCACGTCCGGGCCGGTCACGAACATGTAGCTCGTGTCGCGCACCATGAAGATGAAGTCGGTCATGGCCGGCGAGTAGACGTCGCCGCCCGCGCACGGCCCCATGATGACGGAGATCTGCGGGATCACGCCGGAGGCGGCGACGTTGCGGCGGAACACCTCGCCGTAGCCGCCGAGCGCGGCCACGCCCTCCTGGATGCGGGCGCCGCCGGCGTCGAAGATGCCGATGATCGGGGCGCGCATCTTGAGCGCCATGTCCTGGACCTTGACGATCTTGGCCGCATGCGCCTCGGAGAGCGAGCCGCCGAACACCGTGAAGTCCTTCGAGAACAGGAAGACGGTGCGCCCGTTCACGGTGCCCCAACCGGTCACGACGCCGTCGCCGGAGATCTTCTGTTTCTCCATGCCGAAATCGGTGGAGCGATGCTGCACGAACATGTCGAACTCCTCGAACGACCCGTGGTCGAGCAGGAGCTCGATGCGCTCGCGCGCCGTCAGCTTGCCGCGCTTGTGCTGCGCCTCGAGCCGCTTCTCCCCGCCGCCGAGACGGGCCTGGGCACGACGCTCCTCAAGCTTCTCGAGAATGTCCTTCATGGTCCTGGCGCGACTCCCTGGCGATCGAGATCGTTTTTTGAATGCAAATCAGACTGCAAGTCGGACTGTAAGAGCTTGACCTTGCACGGTTCGATCGCCCTTAGCACGCGCCTTTGCCGCCGGGAACGGGTCTCTCGGGGGGCGGGCGGTCAGGCCAGGGCCGCCACCGCGGCGGCGGCCTCGAACTCGGCCCGGCGGTGCACCAGACGCGCCTCGGCCTCGGCGTCGCGGCCCCAGACGCTCGCTTGGTGGCTTTCGTCCACGTGGGCCACGGCCCAGGCCTCGTCCGCGGTCAGGCGCGCATGCAGGACGGCGAGGGCGATGATCAGCGAGCCGGTGAGGGTCGTCAGCGCGTGCAGCGCCGCGAGCCGGAACGGATCGTCCACCGCCTCCACCGCCGCGCGGAGCGCCGAGACCGACTCCTCCGGTTGCTCGACATGCATCACGCCCTCGGCGAGGAACAGGCGCGCACCGAACGTTTCCGCGGCCCAGGTCACGAGCGGATCCCAGGCCGCCGCCTGCTCGGCGACCAAGCGTTCCGGCGTTCCGGTGCGATAGGCGATCAGGTCGGTGCCGGCATAGGCGCCGAGATCCGCGGCGACCGCCGCCCGGCGCTCGACCACGCCGTCGATCGTCGTGTTGACGAGGCGGGTGAGCGGCATGGTGCGCGGGTCGATCACGGCCTCCTGCGCCGCCCATTCCGCGGCGAGCGCCTCGCCGAGCCCGGCGTTCGGCACGCTCAGCGGCCGGCGGCCGGGGGTGTTGGCGCCGCGCCCGTCGAGGACGAGCCGGAAGCCGCCCTCGGCCTCGGCGATGCCGGCCTCTTCGTAGAAGCGCTTGGGCAGCGTCGGCGCCGTGCTCGCGCGGGCGGCCCGGATCGGGTCGGGCTTCGGATCGTCGCCGGGCTCGCCCAGCCAGTCGGAGGTCACGTCGTCGCCTGAAGTGCTCATGATCCGCAGATAGGACGTCGCGGATGCGGGCGCGAGCCTCGATCGGCTCCGAGGCGTTCCGTCACCGGCCCGGGCCGGGAAGCATCCAGGGAGCCGGAGAACAGGTCGCTCAGGGCGACGGCGGATTCGACCACCGTCACCGCACCCGCGCCGAACAGGACGCCGGGCGAATGGTAGCCCCAGCCGACGCCGACGGCCGCCACGCCCGCACTCCGGGCCATCATCATGTCGTAGGTCGTGTCGCCGATCATCACCGTCATGGAAGGCTCGGCACAGGCCTCGCTCATGGCTTGGTGCAGCATCGCCGGATCGGGCTTCGACGGCGCATCGTCGGCGGTCTGGATCGTGGCGAACCATCCCTCCCAGCCGTGCTTGTCCACGAGGTGATCGACGCCGCGGCGCGACTTGCCCGTGGCGATGCCGAGCCGGATGTCGTCGCGGCGGTGCAGCCGCTCGACCAACTCGGCCATTCCGGGGAACAGCGGCTCCTCGTAATCCGGATCGACGCGCAGCGCCTGGAACGCCTTGCGGTAACTGTGCGAGAGCGAATCGATCGGCCCCGCCTCGCCGACGAGGCGGCGGAACGCGTCGGGCAGCGACAGGCCGACGACCGAGAGCGCCTCCTTGCGCGGCGGCACGGCCAAGCCGTGTTCGGAGAAAGCGCGCCGCTGCGCCTCGACGATCAGGTGCTGGCTGTCGACGAGGGTGCCATCGACATCGAAGACGACGAGCTTGAGCACGGTGGTGGAGCCCCGAAGGCTCACGGCCGGCGAACGGGCGCCGGCTGGGAGGCCGGACGACGCTCGTAGCCGAGGCGGCAGCGGACGAGGAAGCGCCGCCGTGCCCCGCCGGACAGCTTGCGGCGATGCGATTCGCGGTTGCAGGAGGCGTAGGAGGTCCGCCGCCGCCGCTCCGACGCGCGCGCTCCCGGCGCCGGAGGCCGGGCGGCGGGCGGCGCCTGGGGCGCGACCGTGGCGGCCGGCGCGGGCTGGCCCTGCTTGCCCGGCGAACCGTCGGCAGGCGGCGCCGCGCCGGCCGGCACAACGGCGCAGAGCAGGCCGGCGAGCGCGACGGACGACAGCGTGACGAGCCTCATGGGATCTGACCTCGTTGCGGCGGCATCTTTGCGGGGAGGGAAAGCCGGAACGCTCGGTCAAGCCCGGCGAAAAGGCCTCTCGCCGGGAGGATTGAGACCACCTCGTCCTGCCCCCGTCCACGCGGCATCTCATGCCGGGAGAGCTATGGCGGGAGAACCGCTTTCCAAGGCGGGCCTCGTCTTCGTGAAGCACGGCTCGTGCCGGATCATGCCTCCGGGGCTTCGACGATCGGGTCGTAGCGGGCGGCGTCGAAGCCGAGCAGGTTCCAGCTCTGCCCCATATGCGGCGGCAGCGGCGCGCTGACATCGACCGGCCGGCCGGTACGCGGGTGCGGGATCACGATGCGGCGGGCGAGGAGGTGCAGGCGGTTCTGGATGCCGCCGGGCAACTCCCAGTTCTCCACGTCGAAATATTTCGGGTCGCCGACGATCGGGTGGCCGATATGCGCGGCGTGGGCGCGGAGCTGGTGCGTCCGGCCGGTCACGGGTTTCAGCGAGAGCCAGGCCAGCTTCTGCGCCGCCTGATCGACGGTGGCGTAGTAGGTGAGCGCGTGGCTCGCGCCCTCGTCGCCGTGCCTGGCGACCCGCATCCGCGCATCGGCATCCGTCGGCTCGTCCTTGACGAGATAGGTCGAGACCCGGCCCTGACGGGTGCGCGGGACGCCCGCCACCAGCGCCCAATAGATCTTGCGCGCCGCACGGGAGCGGAAGCTCTTGGCCAGCGTCGCGGCGGCGAGCCGCGTCTTGGCGACGATCAGGCAGCCGGCGGTGTCCTTGTCGAGGCGGTGGACGAGGCGCGGGCGCTGCCCGTCCGGCCCGGTCAGCGCCTCCAGCAGGCCGTCGACGTGACGCACGGTGCCGGAGCCGCCCTGGACGGCGAGCCCGAACGGCTTGTTGAGGATCATCATGTCCGCATCCTCGTAGAGGATCAGCGAACGCAGGAACTCGGCGTCGTCGGCGGCCCTGGCGGCGCTGCGCGGGCGGTCCGCCGGCGGGTCGAGCTTGAGCGGCGGCACCCGCACGCTCGATCCCGGCTCCAGGCGGTCGCTCGGCTTGGCGCGCTTGCCGTCGACCCGCAACTCGCCCTTGCGGACGATGCTCTGCACCCGGGTGAAGGGAAGCTGGGGGAAGCGCGCGCTCAGGAATCGGTCGATGCGCATCCCCGCCTCGTCGGGGGCGACGGTCAGCGTCTGCACGCCGCTCGCCAGCGTCGCCGAAGCGGCGGCGCGCTGCTCGCGGCGGGTCGGAGCGGCGGGCGGGGCCGGGGGTTCGGCGCGCGGCGCCTTCGCGCGAGACCGCGGGGCCTCGGCTCCGGACTTCGGCGCAGCGGGTTTCGCGGGGCGCTTCGGACGCGGCGCGCTGGCAACGGTCTCGCCGTCGTCCCAGGGCGAGCGGTCGGCGGCATCATCGCCGCGGTTGCGGGCGGCGCGCTGTGCCGCATCGCGGGCGGAGTTGCGCGGTCCGGTGCCGGGGCGCGGCGTGAAGCCGCCGGCTTTGGACCCGCGCCTGGCCCCGGAGCCGCGATGTGGAGGACGTCCCTTCATGCGCCGCTGCTATCATCCTGAGGTGACGGCGCAAAGCGCCGCGACCGCATGTTCCAGGGCCATCGCTTCAAGCGATGGCACTGGTTTTCTTGGCCCGCCTCAGTCGCCGGCGCCCGCCTCCGCGGGCTCAGGCTTTCGCTCCGCTCGATGTTTTTCAGGACGAATGTCCTGAAAAACCCGCTCCGCGCGGCGCTCTTCACGCCGCGAAGCCGCTCAAGCGGCTTCGAGCGATGGCCCTGCCGCATGTCCGCACAAACCGCGGGGGCGCTCGACGCCCGGTGCCGCTGCGAGACATCTCACTCCCGATCGGGCCGCGCCCATGCCGGTTCCGGCCTGCCCCGTCCCGTTCGAGCCACCCGGAACAGTGCGAGGGAATGCCACCGTCGCCACGAACGGTTCCGACAGGCAGGCTCAACCCGCGAGTCGCGCCGCCTCCAGGGTCAGCCCGAGCCCGACCGATCCGAAGGTGTCGCCGTCGACCACCCGCGCGGCCGGCACGCAGGCGGTCAGCGCCGTGCGGACATGCGGCAGGCCGGTCGAGCCGCCGGTGAGGAACAGCGCGTCGATCCGCTCCGCCGACAGCCCCGCCTGATCGAGGCAGCGGCCGATCCGCTGCGCCATGCGCCGCGCCAGATCGTCGGTATGTCCGGCGAGCCGCGTCCGGTCCACGCCGGCCGAGAGACCCGGTTCGACCCAGCCGAGATCGACGGTGCCGGTGCCCTCGTCGGACGCGGAGATCTTGGCGCCCTCCACCGCCATGGCGAGCGAATGGCCGCGCTCGGCCTCGACTACTCTGCGCAGCCGCGCGACCAGCTCCGGCCGGGCGGCGTCGCGTATCACCTCGTCGATCTCGCGCAGGGTCTTCGCGTTGTAGAGCCGGTTGATGCTCGACCACGTCGCGAGGTCGTGGAAATAGGCGTTCGGCACCGCGAGGTCCGCCCGCTTCATCGGGCTTCCCAACCCCAGCAGCGGCATCACCGCGCCGAGGCTGAGATTCCGATCGAAATCGGTGCCGCCGATGCGCACGCCGTCATTGGCCAGGATGTCGTCGGCCCGCTCGTCGCGTCCGTGCCGCTCCGGAGAGAGCCGGACGACGGAAAAGTCCGAGGTGCCGCCGCCGATATCGGCGATCAGCGCGATCTCCTCCGCACGCACCGTGCGCTCGTAGTCGAGCGCGGCGGCGATCGGCTCGTACTGGAAGCGGACGTGGCGAAAGCCGATGCTCCCGGCGATCTGCCGGAGCGTGTCCTCCGCCCTGCGGTCGGCCGCCGGATCGTTGTCGACGAAGTGGACGGGGCGGCCGTGCACCACCGTGTCGAGCGTCACGCCGGCCCCGGCCTCGGCCCGCGCCTTCACCATCGTCAGGTAGCGGGCGATCACGTCGCGGAAGCGGATGCGCTCGCGCCCGACCGGCGTGGTCTCCTCGATCAACGGCGAGCCGAGCACGGATTTCAGCGCCCGCATCAGCCGGCCGGGCGTGCCCTCGACATAGGCCTCGATCGCCGCGCGGCCGACCTGCGCGTCCCGGCCCGGCGCGAAGAAGATCGCGCTCGGCAGGGTGCGATGCGGGCCCTCCAACGGCACGAGGAGCGGGCGGTCGCCTGCGCCGATGCCGAGGGTGGTGTTGGACGTGCCGAAGTCGAGGCCGCAGGCCGCCATGGGGATCGGATCGCTCGGATGTGCCGGGGGAGGGCGGCCCCGTTACGGTGCCCGGGCGGCCGGCGCAATCCCCGTGTCTCCGAATCCTCGGCTTCAGCCCTCGCCGAGATAGCGACGCCGCAGATGTGCGAGGAAGTCGGCCGCACCGAGGGGCCGGCCGGTCGCGGCGATCAGCAGATCGTCCGTCGACAGCAGACTTCCCTTGGCGTGGACATGCTCCCGCAGCCAGCCGCGCAACTGCGAAAAATCACCCTCGGCCAGCGCCGGGCGGATGCCGGGATGCCGGACGTTCGCCGCCGTGAAGAGCTGCGCGGCGGCGATCGCACCGAGCGTATAGGTCGGGAAATAGCCGAAGCTGCCGCCCGGCCAGTGGATGTCCTGCAGGCAGCCGTTCCGGTCGTCCGGGACGGTCAGCCCGAGCAGTTCCTTCATCCCGTCGTTGAACGCGGCCGGCAGATCGGCCACCGCGAGATTGCCCCCGATCATTGCCGTTTCCAGGCGGTAGCGCAGCAGGATGTGGGCGGGGTAGGTCAGCTCGTCGGCGTCCACCCGGATGAAGCCGGGCTCGACGCGGGTGTAGAGCCGGTGGAGGTTGTCCGCCTCCCAGGCCGGCCCCTGGCCGCCGAAGGCCTCGCGCAGGGCCGGCGCCAGGAAGGCGCAGAACGCGGCCGAACGGCAGGCCTGCATCTCGACCAGAAGCGACTGGCTCTCGTGCAGGCTCATGCCGCGGGCCTGCCCCACGGGTTGATGGCGCCACGCCGCCGGGCGGCCCTGCTCGTAGAGCGCGTGGCCGGTCTCGTGCAGCACGCCCATCAGCGCGCCGGTGGCGCTGGCCTCGTCGTAGCGGGTGGTGATGCGCACGTCGTCGGTGGCGCCGCCGCAGAACGGGTGCAGGCTGACATCGAGCCGCCCGCGCTCGAAATCGAACCCGATCGCCCGCATCAGCCGCAGCCCGACCGCGCGCTGCGTCGCCACCGGGAACGGGCCCGGCAGCGGCAGGGGCGGGGCCTGCGCCGCTTGCCGCCCGCGCACCGCGACGACGAGATCGGGCAGGACCGCGCGCAACTCCGCGAACAGCGGATCGATGCGCGCGCGCCGCATGCCGGGATCGTAGCCGTCGAGCAGCGCGTCGTAGGCGCCGAGCCCGAGGGCCGCACCCTTGGCCTCGCCGATGAGGCGTTGCAGCCGCAGCACCTCCTCCAGATGCGGGCGCAGCCGGGCGAAGTCGGAGTCGCGGCGCGCCTCGCGCCAGACCATCTCGCAGCGGGTCGCCGCCTTCGAGGCCGCCGCCACGAGGTCGCCCGGCACCGCCGCGGCATGCGCGTAGGCGCGGCGCATCTCGCGCAGGTTCGCCGCCTCCCACGCGCCGAGACCGTCCTCGGCCTCGGCCGCATCCAGCCGCTCGCGGTTGCGCGGATCGGTCAGGATTTCGTGGGCGAGGACGCTCAGGACCGCGAGCTGCTCGCCGCGGGTCTCGGAGGCACCGTCCGGCATCTGGGTCTGCGTGTCCCAGCCCAGAATGCCGCCCGCGTCCTCAAGCGCACCGAGGCGGGCGAAGGTGGCGGTCAGCGTCGTGTAGGCCTGCATGATCGATCGGAATCCTTTGTCGCGCTTGCGGTGTCTCGCCTGGGTGCTCAGTCCTCGCCCCGCCGCTCCTGCCGCAGCCGCTCCCAATAGGCCAGCCGCTCGCGGTAGCGCGTCTCCATGCCCCGGTCGGTCGGCTCGTAGAAGTGCTGCCGGCCGAGACCTTCGGGCCAGTAATCCTGGCCCGAGAAGGCGTCGGGCTCGTCGTGGTCGTAGCGGTAGCCTTCGCCGTAGCCGATCCGCTTCATCAGCCCGGTCGGCGCGTTGAGGATGGTGCGCGGTGGTGCCAGCGAGCCGGCGGTCTTGGCCACGCGCGTGGCCGCCTTGTAGGCGGTGTAGACCGCGTTCGATTTCGGGGCGCAGGCGAGATAGACCGTGACCTGCGCCAGCGCGAGCTCACCCTCCGGGGAGCCCAGGAAATCGAACGCGTCCTTGGCGGCATTCGCGACGACGAGGGCCTGCGGGTCGGCGAGCCCGATATCCTCCACCGCCATCCGCACGAGCCGGCGGGCGATGAACAGCCGGTCCTCACCCGCGTCCAGCATCCGGCAGAGATAGTACAGCGCCGCATCAGGATCGGAGCCGCGCACGGTCTTGTGCAGTGCCGAGATCAGGTTGTAGTGGCCCTCCTGCGCCTTGTCGTAGATCGGCGCGCGGCGCTGCACGAGCGTCTGGAGCTTTTCGGCGTCGAGGATCTCGTCGGGGCGGGCCGAGCGCCAGACCTCTTCGGCCAACGTCAGCGCGGCGCGTCCATCCCCGTCGGCCATCCGGATCAGCGCCGCGCGCGCCTCCTCGTCGAGGGGAAGGGGATAGCCTTCCAAGTCCTCGGCGCGGGCGAGCAGCCGGGCGAGCGCGGCTGGATCGAGGGCGCGGAACAGCAGCACCCGGGCGCGCGAGAGCAACGCCGCATTCAGCTCGAAGGAGGGGTTTTCGGTCGTCGCCCCGACGAGCGTGACGGTGCCATCCTCCATCACCGGCAGGAAGGCGTCGAGCTGCGCCCGGTTGAAGCGATGGATCTCGTCGACGAACAGCAGCGTCCCCTGTCCGATCGCCCGCCGCTTGCGCGCCGCCTCGAACACCTTGCGCAGATCGGCAATACCGGAGAAAATCGCCGAGATCTGCTCGAAGTACAGGTCGGTCTCGTGGGCGAGCAACCGCGCCACGGTGGTCTTGCCGGTGCCGGGCGGCCCCCAGAACACCAGCGAGCCGAGGGAGCGCGAGGCGAGCAGCCGCGTCAGCGCCCCGTCGGGCCCGGTCAGATGCTCCTGCCCGACCACTTCGGGCAGGCGGCGTGGGCGCAGGCGGTCCGCGAGCGGGCGGGGCGCACCCGTATCGAGGCCGGCGGAGACGAACAGGTCGGACATGCAGGGCATCAACACCGCGCCCGGGTCTGTCCGCAAGGGCTCTTCCACAAGCCATGCCGATCGCAGGCCAGGGCGATCGCTTGAAGGATTTCAGGCAGTCTGGGTGACGATGGCCCGGAGATAGCCGTGATTCCAGGCGGCGGCTTTTCGGCGGGTCTCACTGCGACTATGGTCGAGCGTGTCGGTGTCCTGGGTGTCGAGGGAGGCGTTGCCGGGATTATCGGAGAACAGGCGCCCGTCCTCGGCAAGCCGGGGCCAGTTGTCCTTGAGGGCGAGGCGGTCGTCGGCGCCCTTGTCGAGGATGGTTTGTGCGATGGCGGTCTGGGTGCCCATGGCGTCGATCGTCACCAGAGCGCCGGTCAGATGAAGCCGTTGCAGCAGAAGCGGGATGGCGACGATCTCGTTGGCCTTCTCGCACACCGCTTCCTGGCCGAGGCCGAGACGCGTGGAGCAGATGGCCGCCCTTGGCACGGCCACGACGCGAACTCTTGCCGTTCACCGCGACGCTGTCCGGCTCCGCCGCGCGAAGGGCCTCGACCGAGGTCATGAAGCAGTCCGAGAACAGGTCCGAGTCCAGCGCGTTCAGGACATCATTGACGGTGTCGTGCGATGGGATGCCGTATTCGGCAAGCCGTCCCCTTAATGCCGGCTTGTGGGACCGCTGTCCGCGTGCTAGGGCGCATCCTGCCGATACGGCACCTCTGCGGAGAGGTGGCAGAGTGGTTGAATGCACCGCACTCGAAATGCGGCATGGGTGCAAGCCCATCGGGGGTTCGAATCCCCCCCTCTCCGCCACTCGATTTTATCGTTCAAAATCAACCACTTAACCTTCGGATTGTGCAACGCTTTGTAGCGGCGTTGTGGTAGAAGTGGTGTAGCGATTCCGGCGCTCAGAATGGCGACCCGAACGAAGAAGGCCCCGGCGGGGTACGCCGGGGCCTTCTCATGAGGTTCGTGTGGGAGCGTCAAGCTACTTGGGATCGATGGCGCCGCTGATGCGCCCCGACGTGAGATTCGCGGCAGTCCGCGCGAGAGCCGCATCTTCGGTCGCGACAGTCGCGGACGGATCCCACGCATTGAGGTGAGCGGTGATTTCGTCATTTGTCGCGCCGCGCGCCTGGAGCTTCGAGAGCTCGACCGCAATGGCGCGCTCCTTCTCGATCATGTCCTTGGCGGTGGACAAGCTGGCATCCAAGATCGCCCGCATATCTTCCTCATCGCCCCACTCGCGGTCATGGTCAGGAAGCGTTTTTGCGTACTCAAGCGCCCAGATGAGCGCCTTCGCGATAATGTAGCCGTCTCGGCCGGTAACGCTCTGCATATCATTCGCCTTCATGATTGGTGGTGACGGGTTGGTTTAAGCGCCGAGCGGACGGGTACGCGTCCGATTGAGCGGAATGTTGCTCGCTAAAGTCCGTGGGACACGCAAGCTGAACGTTTAGCTTGACCGTAGGAGATGTGATTTGGCGGCCTTCAGGCCTCGTCCAGCTCTGCAAGCGTGGCAGCGAGATCGTCCACGTCGATCCCATCGACAATGCGCGGCGAGCGTGGCGTGATGCCGTTCGCCCGCAGCACATCTGCGATGGACGGCTGAGCCAGGGCAGGCGTCGGCCGTCGCCTCCGCGAAGTGGCCGCCGAGACGATCGCCCGGAACTCGTCTTCCTGCTGCGCGAGCTGCCGGTCGATCTCGTCGGCGAAAGGCAGATCGCTGATGATGTGGATGCCGTCGAGCGTCTGAACGGCGATGACGGCGCCGAGATGTGGGTGCTCGCCGCTCGTAATCGCGGCGGTGCCTACCGTGCCGAAGCTCGGCAGTTCAAGCTCGGCGTAGACTTCCGCCCAAGCTTCCATGGTGATCGTGCGTCCGTGCATATCTAACCCCGTAGGCGGTCATTGATTTTGATTTGCCGCCTTCTTCGATTTGGCTGATTTGGGATTCGCCGGCAAGGGGTTTTTAACGCACAGATAGCAATTTTAGCAGCACATCAATTTTGATTTACTTCGATACACTGGAAGCGTTGCTTTGCGAGGCCTGTGGCGCCGAAATTTCGCATTAGAGGCCCACACAGACTCGCCGCGAGATTTTGGGTGTCCGGTAGCTCGAATATGCTCCGTGAGTCTGTGTGGGCCTCTGTGGCGATTCTGGAGGCTATCTAGCTTGACTGGAGAAGCCGGAGGCATCGGCCGGGAGTTGGGTTCTGAAAGATGAGGGCCGCAACCCAAAGCCGGGAGTTCGAGAATGGGAGGCGCCAAGCTACGTGCCGGAGAGGGTCACGCGGAGGCTGTCACGACGGCGCCGTTTTATGATCTTCGTCTCTTTCTCTGGATGCCTATTAATATACCCCGCGGTCGTGACAGCCTCCGCGTGACCCTCTTGCTGCTGCAACTCCCGGATCGTCGTTTTCGCGTTTCGAAACAAAGGGTTAGACTTACCGGCGAGGGTCACGCGTATTTTGTCACGACGTTGACGATCTGAGAGGGTCACGCGGAGGCTGTCACGACGGAGTGCCCTCCCATGGGCCGCCCTCGCCCTCCAGCTTCGCCAACGCGTTGAGCGTGTTCCGGGCGCGATCCCGGTCTACGGGCTCACGAAGTGCCGTTGCGAGGCGCGGCGCGAACTCTGCCGGCTCGGGATCGCAGCCGCTCTCCCAACGCATTCGCAACAGGACGAGGCGAGCCGTCATGTAGCTCTGCGCCTGTTTCCGGTGCTGGCGTTGACGTGGCCCATCGATCTCAAGCCACTTCTTCAAGAGGAAGCGCTGTGCCTGAGCGTTCTCGGGCGTGAGCGGATCGTCCGGCATGTCGAGATCGGCAAGCGTGGCGGCAACGTCGGCCATATCGACGTCGCTCACGGCCTCAACGGCTGCCGCCTCGGCAGCACGCTTCTTCGCGCGGATCGCACGCTGGATAGGCGCATTCAACTCGCGTTGGCGGGCAACGCGCTTCTCCGCGAGCGCGATGGGGATCGGGGCTCCGGTGCGCGGGCAATAGACGTAGCGGATCGCCGGAGTAGGCTCTACGCCACTTTCAGGTTGCGCCCCGGCAGAGTTGTCGGTATCACGGTCGTGCATATCTAAACCTTTCAGCCGCCCGGGTTTTCCCGTGGCGGCTTTCTTTTGTTCAGTGGCCGGTGAACGCCTCGCGGATCTGGCGCGCCATCTCCACCGCGAAAGACGGAGAGACGGAGGCGAGCGTGCTTTCCGTGCCGTCCTTCGGCTTCGCGACGATCCGCACGCCCCGGCCGGCGCGGGCAATGACGAGAAGATGGTCGCCGAGATCCATCACGGTGGCCTTGCCGGGCGTCATCGCGAACGACAGCTCCGGGTCGCTCTTGCCTCCGGCGGCGGACAGCACGGCGGCGGACAGCACGGCGGCGAGCACGCGCGCCTTCTCCGGCGGGATCGTCGGGAGCACCTTGTCGTGAACCGACACGAGGAAGCCGCCGCCCACGGGCTGGCAGGTGATGCCGGGAAACTCGGGAGGGATCTCGCCCTCTTGGATTGCACGGCTGATCCACGCCCCGATGACAGCGGCGGCGTTCGGCAGGCCGCGATGACGGGCAATCGCCTCGATCTGCTCGAAGCGAGCGCGAGGAAGGGAAACGGTCGTTCTGGGGGCGGGCGGCATAGGTTGGTCGAATTCACGTTGGTTTCGGTATGTGAATTCTACGGGATCGGCCGGGGAGCGACAAGCGCTCTTTCCAGAGATGCAGCCGCGCCGGAACGGAAAACGGCGAGGTGACGTACAAGGTCACGCTCGCCGTTGGTCCCTGGTCTTGGCTGTGGCTGATCCCGCTCGGGTAATCCCCTAACGGGCTAAGCCAGGATCGAACGCCTAGCCGCGAACGCTCCTAGCCTCGTTGTAGCGCGGTGCATGAGGTGCTGCATGCGACAGCCTGTCGCAGGCATTTTGCAAGCGCGGCTAAGAAAGCCTTCGCCCTTTGGTAACACTCTCTCAGGAGCTCGCCCGGTCATTAACCGTGATCGTCTCGGTGTTAGCCGAATGGGTAACGGTGTGATGGTAGGGTGAGTGTGGCTCGAGGCGGGCGGCCTATCTGTGGCAGGAGCGACCGCCCGTCCTCGGCCTGGCAGGAGTGGACCAAAGACCGCCGCGGGGTCCAAACTCGCGGCGGCACCCTCCTACGCGCCTAGTGTATCGCGCGGACGTGTCCGACGCATTAACCCGTTCGCATCATCTCGACCTAGCGCCGCATGTGATCGAACAGGCCGCCGGGCCGGGAATAGGCGCGCATCTCCTGCGCCATGATCCCACGCACCATGGCGTCGATTTGCTGGCCGACCTGTTGCCCGACCTGGCCGGCGAGGTTCGCGTTCTGCTCCGGCGTTCCGCCCGTCGCCTGCACGGTGATCGATGGCGCCACGGTGATGACGGAGCCGCGGGCGCCGGTCGCTGCGAGGTTCGCCTTCGGGATCGCAGGAGCGCGGCCGGCGACGATCCCGCCATCCGCGTAGCCGCGCCGGCCGAGGCGCATGGCCTCGACCACGCCGACGCCACCCGCGCGCCGAATATCGGCCTGGCTCCAAACCACCTCGCCGGCATGAACGATGCCGGCCGGCTTGTGCTTCCCGCCTGGTCCCGTCCAACCGCCCTCGCTGAAACCCATCAGCTTGCCGAGGATGCCGCCGACACCACCACCGGCCGGCGCGGCGCCGCCGAACAAGCCGGCGAGGGGGCCGGAGCCCATCAGGGCGGCTTGAAGGGCGGCCTTGGCGATGCTCTTGGCGAGGCTGTCGAACACGTCGGCCACACTGCGTCCTTCGACGAGGAGATCGCCGAGGGCGTCGGTCATGGCATCGCCGAGATACCGTTGCGTCTCCTGCATGCGGCGCTGCGCGGCCTCGGCCTCGTCGAGCTTGACCTTGGCGCTGGCGTAGGCGGTCGCGAGCGTGTCGACCTTGGCTTTGAGCTGATCCGTGATCGGCAAATTCGCCTTCTTGGCCGCCTCGAGGAGCCGGAACGCGGCCTCGGCCTTGGCTACCTCCTGCGCGCTCCGGCCGACCGCGGCGCGCTCGTTGTCGAAGGCGCGGGTGCGCTTCTCGATAGCGGCCACCTCCTTTTGGAAAGCGTCCTCCTTGTCGGCGCCGCCGCCCTTCTTGTCCGCGTCCTTCTTGGGCGGCTTGATCTTGGCGTCGAGCGAGCCGTTATCCAGGCCACCGTTCGTCGGCGAATTCATGATGCGGTTCGCGGCGGCGAGGTTCGCCTTGTTGCGGAGGGCCTCGAGGCCCTTGGCGCCGGCATCGAGGGCCGATCCCACATAGTCGACCGACAGGGCCTCGAACGCCTTGCCGTAGGCGTCGCCCGCCACCTTGCCGGCGCCCGCGTAGCGGTTCGCCACCTGGCCGAGGTTCACATCAGGGATCTTGCCGAGACCCACGTCGATCCCAACCTTGCCGCCCGCCGAGTTGACGGCCGAGGTGATCGAATTGACGGCGCCGACCACGCGGTTGACCGCGGCCTGGACGGTCGCGACGACGGCATTCATCGCGTTGACGATGGTCTCGGCGATGGCGTTGCCGAGGGCGGCCGACTTGGTCTCGATCGCGCCGAGGCGCTCGCCGAGCTTGGCCTCGATGGCCTCGAGGGTCTTGGTGATGTCCGCGGCCAGATCGGTGTCGCCGTCCGCGTCCTTGAGCTCGAGGAGCGAGCCCTCGAGGTTGGCGTGATGCATGAACATGTGTGCTGTGTTTCCTTGAGTCAGAGCTTCGCGAGGAAGCGGTTGAGGGAGGCGGCGATTGCGACGGCCGCGGCGCCGTTCTTCGCCGTGCGGATGCGCGCACGGGGATGGGCGGGGACGCTCACGAGGCTCACCTCGGCGAGCTCGAGCGAGCGGATGGTGCGGCCGGTGCGGTGATCCGCACGGGGCGCCCAGGACTTCTTGTCGAAGCCGATGCTGATGCCGGTGATCGCGCCGGCCTGGATCATGGTCCGCACCTCGTCGGCGCGGGCCTGGCCGACGAACAGGCGGCCCTTCACCTCGAGGCCCTCGGCCGTCTCGGTGAACCGATCCCACACGCCGACCACCTGGCCGGGATCGTGCGCGAACAGCATGGGAAGCGAGGCCGGGAGCGGGGTGAAGGCGCCCTTGGTGATGATGTCGCCGTATCGGTCGGCCGAGGCGAAGGACCACGCGAGGGCGGTGATCTCGCCCTCGTCGGTCGCGGTGATCGCGGCCTTGCGCTCGAGGAAGTCGGTCACGGCCGGGCTTCCCGAATGTCGCAACGGAGGCGGACGCGCTGAAACTTGGTCCCGTAGTTGTCGACGCGAATGTGATCGTGGACGAACTTGGACGGAAAGCGAGATTTGACGTAATCGTAATTCTCGCTCACCCACGCGGCGCCTTGATTGTCGAATATGTCGACAAGCCGCGCAAAGTGCTTGTCGTTCTCGGCCTCGTTGACGGCCGACCTTTCATCGTCTTGATCCTCCATGAACGCCTGTAGGTTCTGGCGGTCACGCTCGGCATAGGCGAGTTCGATCTCCTCCTCGCGGGTCACGCGCCGGCCTCCTCGGTGAGGGGCGCGCGGCGCCGCGGCGGGGCGTTCCAGATGTCGACGGCCGGAGCCTCGGGAGCCGGGAGCTCCTCCACCGGTGCGGGTGCCTCCTCGACCGGGAGCTCCTCGCGGCTGGTGCCAAAGAACAAGCTGCCGAGCACGCTCATGGCGAGAAGCATTCCCTCCTCGAGCGGCGCGGCCGGGAGGTAGGCGGCGACGAGGCGGGCGGCTTCCTTCGGGGACATGCCGCCACCGATGAGGCCGAGGCGGATCGTGTGCTCCACGTCCGCGTGATGGAACGTGCGCTCCTCGATCACGCGACGGACAAGGGCGCCGATCCCGGCGCCGGTTGCAGCCTCAAGCTCGCGCACGATGTGCGACGGGGCCAGGTCGAACACGTGCTCGGCGTCGCCGAAGAACGCGGCGTGAGAGGTCTTGCTCATGCGTCCGCGCCCTCCTCGGCGGCGGGCTTGGCTTCCGGCTTGGCGGTGCCGGGCGTGGTGTAGGGACTGCCGAGCTCGTTGCCCTGCGGGTGAGACGGGAGGTTGAGGGCGCGGCGCTCCTCGTTGGCTGTCACCACGCCTGCGGCGCGGCGCTTCGCCAGAGCGTCGGACTTCGCGGCCAGGTCGGCGCGGTCGAGCGCGTCGGTATCGATGGCGATGCGATAGGCCGGGAGCTCGTCCTCCTCGAGGAGGCACCGCTCGAGAGCGGCCTCCCAGGACATGACGAGCGGGAGAATGGCCTCGTCGCGGAACGCCTGGCCGAGGGCCTCGGCGTTGGAGAACGTGGCGCTCGACAGGTCGCCGAGCATGATGGCCGGCACGCCGAACAGGTTGGCGATCTCGCGCACCTGATGCTGGCGCTGCGCCATGAACTCGGCGTCGACCGACGTGAGCGCGACCTGATTGAACGTGGCGCCACCCTCAAGCACGGCCGTTTTGCCTGCGCCGCCGCCGCCAAAAGCCATCTGCCAGGATCGCGCGAGCTTCGGAGCGCCCGTGTCGCCAAGGTCGCCGGGGACACTGATGATGCCACCGGGGCGAGCGCCGTTGCCGAACAGGAGCGCCGCGTGGCTTTCGAGGGTGATGGCGAGGCCGATGGCCTCACGGCCGAGATGGATCGGGGAGGCGCCGGTCACGCCATCGATGCTCGGGGCGTGAACATGGAGAAGATACTGTCGGCGAATCAGATGGTCGGGGGTGTTGGCACGGAGGTGCGCGATGAGCCTGCGACCGGAACCGATCGGCGCGATCCCCGTCGAGACGGCGCGCGTGGCGCGCGCGGCTTTCCCCAAAGGGACGGTCGCGACGCGGTTGCGCGATGAGTTCAGCGCCCTCTACCAGGACGAGGACTTCCGCGATCTCTATCCGACCCGCGGCCAGCCCGGTCTTGCGCCCTGGCGGCTGGCCCTGGTCACGGTCCTCCAGTTCTCCGAGCACCTGAGCGACCGTCAAGCGGCCGACGCCGTACGTGCACGCATCGACTGGAAGTACGCGCTCGGTCTCGAATTGACCGATCCGGGCTTCCACTTCAGCGTGCTGACCGAGTTCCGTGCCCGTCTCATTGCCGGCGGCGGCGAGCAGTTGCTGCTGGACCGGATGCTCGCCCGCTTCAAGGCTCGGGGGCTGGTCAAAGCGCGCGGCAAGCAGCGCACCGACAGCACGCACGTGCTGGCTGCCGTTCACGATCTGCACCTCCTTGAACTGGTCGCCGAGACCCTGCGCGCTGCGCTCGACGATCTCGCTGCCGTCGCTCCGGACTGGCTGCGCGGCATCGCTCGACCGGTCTGGTTCGAGCGCTATGGACGCCGGGTGGAGGACTATCGCCTGCCCAGGGCTCGGACGGAACGCGAGGCACTCGCTCTTGCGATCGGTACGGACGGGTTTGCCCTACTCGAAGCGCTGGACGCGCCGGCGGCACCGCCTGAGGTGCGGGCCGTGCCGATGGTGGGAACGCTGCGCGATGTATGGCGAGTGCATTATGCCCGCGAGGGAAGCGGGCCGCCACGGTGGCGCAGCGGCGCCGAGTTGCCGCCGGTCGGCGAGCGACTGCAGTCTCCCTACGACCCGGAGGTCCACTACAGCACCAAGCGGCAGATGGAATGGTCGGGTTACAAGGTACACGTCACCGAAGTCTGCGATGCGGACGCGGCCCATCTGATCACAAACGTGATGACCTGTCCGGCGATGCAGCCGGACATGGCGAGCACGGCCGCGATCCACGAGCAGCTGGCGGCAAAGAACCTTCTGCCGGCCGAGCACTTCGTGGATGCCGGCTACGTCGATGCGGGACTGCTGGTCGGTAGCCGACGCGACCATGACGTCGCGTTGGAAGGGCCGGTCCGCGCCATGCCGAGGCGGGCGACGCAGGCTGAGCAGACCTATGAACAGCGCCACTTCGCAATCGACTGGGAAGGCGAGCGGGTCACCTGTCCCCAGGGCAAGACGTCAGTGACGTGGCGCGCTACCCGCGACGAGGTCGGTGCCCCGCGCTTCCAGGCGGTGTTCAGCCGGACCGATTGCGGCGCCTGCGCGACGCGAGCGCTTTGCACCGCGTCGAAGGAGGCGCGCCGCTCCGTCTACTTCCTGCCGCGCCCGGAATACGAGGCGCTGAACGCCGCTCGAGACCGGATGCAGGATCCAGCCTGGAAGCAGCGGTATCGCATCCGCGCCGGGATCGAAGGCACGCTCTCGCAGGGCGTGCGGGCCTTCGGACTACGCAGGAGCCGATACATCGGCCAAGCCAGGACCGGACTGCAGCAGGTGTGCGTGGCCGCAGCGATGAACGCCGCGCGGGTCGTACACTGGTTGGCGGCAGTGCCGCGAGCCAGGACGCGCACGACACGCTTCGCAGCCTTGGCACAGGCCGCCTGATTCGCCGACAGTATCTGGAGAATGTCGCGCCAGGGGAGGTCGACCGTCTGGCCGTGGATCGTGGCCGACCGCCTCGTCCTCCTGTGACAGCACCGTCGAGCGGGGATCCTTCGGACCCGTGCGCTGATCGGCGACCGAGGTCCGCTGCCGCCACTTGGCGACCGTCTTCCGGTTGATCCCGTAGCGCTTCGAGAGCGCCCTCAGGCTCGCTTGACTATGCTGGATCGCTCGACGGACTGCCTCCGTCGTGGTGGCGCTGCCGTGAAGAACTTGGCCCATAGCGCGTCCCTCCACTCCAACGTGAAGAGTGCACCATCAAACCCTGGGATCAAACAACTATGCCGCGCTGGCGAGCGCCAGCCACGCGCTCCTGCGACGGATCGGCCCCGCGTTCCTTAACGGGTTCGCGTTCGCGGGGATCGCAAGCTGCGCCAGCCTCCTGCGCGGCGTCGAGACCATGCGGACCTTCTACCAGGGATCGCGCCGCAGTTTCCCCGCCGATCTCCCGACCGGCTTCGTGCGCAAGAGCTGGCGCAACGCCGTCCATCGCGAGGGAAGGATCAACAGCGCAGCCTTCGAACTCTGCCTGTTCGCCGAACTGCGCGACAGGCTGCGCGCGGGCGATGTCTGGGTCGTCGGCAGCCGACAGTACCGCGCCGTCGAGGACCAGATGATCCCCACGCCCCTGTTCAGGGCGATGAGGCAGGCCGGTCCCTTGCCGCTCGCCGTTCCGGACGATCCCCGGCTCTGGCTCGAGGAGCGCAGGGCGCTTCTCACTGAGCGGCTGGACGAGATCGAACGACGCGCCGGTCGCGATCTTCTGGCCGCTGTCCGCGTGACCGGCACCGCCTTGCGGATCACGCCGCCGCAGGCGGTCACACCCGCGGCGGCCGAACGGCTCGCCGAGCGGATCCAGACCCTGATGCCCCGCGTGCGCATCACGAACCTGATGACCGAAGTCGCGCGCTGGACGAACCTGTGCGACGACTTCACCCACGCGCGCACGGCGCTGCCGGCAGCCGATCCCCGCGTCGTGCTGACCGCGGTGCTGGCGGACGCCACCAATCTCGGGCTGACACGCATGGCCGAGGCCTGCGCCCACACCAGCTACCGTCAGCTCGCCTGGACCGCAGGCTGGCACCTGAGCGAGGAGAACTACGGTCGAGCCCTCGCCAGGATCGTCGCCGCCCAGCACGACCAGCCGCTGTCGGCCGCCTTCGGGTCCGCCGCCGTGTCGAGTTCGGACGGCCAGAACTTCCCGCTCGGCGGGCGGGGCGAGGTCGCCGGTACGGTCAACCCGCACAAGGGATCGAACCCCGCCGTCTCCTTCTACACCTTCGTCTCCGGACGCTACGCGCCCTTCCACACCAAGGTCATCTCGGCGACCGAGTGTGAAGCCGCCCACGTCCTCGACGGCCTTCTGGGGGGCGAGGTCGAGATCGCCGTCCACCACACCGACGGCGGCGGCGTCTCCGACCATGTGTTCGCGCTCTGCCATCTGCTCGGGTTCCGCTTCGCCCCGCGCATTCCGAACCTCTCCCACCGAAAGCTGCACGCCTTCGGCCCGTCCAGCCGGTGGCCGACGCTCGAACCCTTCCTCGGGAACCGGATCGACGAGCCGCTGATCACGAGGCATTGGGACGACATGCTGCGCGCGGGGACGTCGGTGCGCATGGGCGTCGTGCCCGCCTCGCTCCTCCTGCGAAGGCTCGGATCCTATCCGCGCCAGAACGCGCTGGCCCTGGCCCTTCGCGAGGTGGGACGCATCGAACGCACTCTCTTCACGCTGGACTGGCTGGACGATCCCTCGCTTCGCCGGCAGGCCAGCGCCGAGCTGAACAAGGGCGAGTCCCGCAATGCCCTCGCCCGGGCCATCTGCTTCCACCGCCTCGGACGACTACGCGACCGCACCGCCGAGAGCCGGCAACATCGCGCCAGCGGCCTCAACCTCGTGGTCGCCGTCATCATCCTCTGGAACACCGTCTACATGAACCGCGTCCTACGCCACCTGCGCGACGACCGCGGCGAGGACGTTCCGGCCGAATGGCTGCCGCATCTGGCGCCCCTCGGCTGGCAGCACATCAACCTCACCGGCGACTATATCTGGTCCGACGAGCCGCGGATCGAAGCCGACGGGTTCCGGGCGCTCAATCGGACCCTGACAGCCCTGAACCCAGATGTTCTTGATCTGTCCGCTTAACGTGGTTTGGTGCCCGTTCTATGTCGGCTCCCCTGGAAGCTCGCCGGGCTCATGCCGGCGAGCGCCGCCAGATCCGCGACGCGCAAGGGCTCGGCGTAGTGTGCGCGGATCCGTGCGGTCGCCCGGCCGATCCGCGCAGCGTGGCCGTCCGGCAGGCCGATCTGCCGCAGCGCCGACCCGAGCGGCCCGTTGAGCAGCCGCCACAGGATTTCCCGGCCGATCAGCGGCGCCAGCACCGGCCGGTCGCGGGGCTGGTCGAGCAGGGCGAGCAGACGCGTGAGAGGATCGCACAGGGCGGGGTCGAGCGCGACGGTGCGCAGCGGCGCGAAGACGGACGCGTGCGGCTGCGGCTCGGCGAGCGCCTCGGCCTGCCCGCCGAGCAGTTCGGCCAGGGTCCGCCCGTCGATGGCGAGGCTGAAGGCGAGATAGGGCCGCGCCGGGCTCGCCTCGGTGATCCGGGCGGTGACCGCGAGGTCGAGGGAGGCGAGCAGCGCCTGTCCGGCGGCGTAGCGAAACGCGGTGTCGCCGAGCAGAGTCGTCTTGGCGCCCTGCACCACGACGCAGAAGGAGGGCCGGTAGACCGAGCGGATCGGACCGCTCGGCCCCTCGGCGCGGTTGAGGAGCAGCCCGTCCAGCGGCGTTTCCCGGCCGAACCGGTGCCATTGCCGCTCGACCAGCCCCGCGAGGCCGGCCGGATCCGTCGTCGCACGATCCGTCGTCATGGGCTCAGCCTAGCGCCGATACGTCGTCCGCGCATCCGCGGCGCGGGGCTTTGAGAGGATCGGGCAAGAGCCTGAGAGGATCGGCGGCGCGCCGCCGGCCCCGGCAGGCGTAACAGTCCGGCCTCTCATCGTACCGGAGAAACCCGTCCATGCGCATGCGCTCCCTCGGCCAGAGCGGCCTGTTCGTCTCCGAACTCTGCCTCGGCACCATGACCTTCGGCGGCAGCGAGGGGCTGTGGGGCCAGATCGGCCGCCTCGGCCAGGACGAGGCCGACGCCCTCGTGAAGACCGCGCTCGATGCCGGCATCAACTTCATCGACACCGCCAACGTCTATGCGGGCGGGATGAGCGAGCGCATCCTCGGCCAGTCGCTCAGGAATCTCGGCATCGCCCGCGACGACGTGGTGGTCGCCACCAAGGTGCTGGGCCCGATGGGCGAGGGGCCGAACGCCCGCGGCGCCTCGCGCGGGCATATCCTCAGCCAGTGCAAGGCGAGCCTCGCCCGGCTCGGCCTCGATCATATCGACCTCTACCAGATCCACGGCTTCGACCCGGCGACGCCGATCGTCGAGACGCTGGAGGCGCTCGACACCCTCGTGCGTCACGGCCATGTCCGGTATCTCGGCCTGTCGAACTGGGCGGCGTGGCAGGTGATGAAGGCGGTCGGCCTCACCGAGATGCGCCACCTCGGTCCGATCGTCTCGCTCCAGGCCTACTACACCCTGGTCGGGCGCGACTTGGAGCGCGAGATCGCGCCGATGCTGACGGCCGAGCGGATCGGCCTGATGGTCTGGAGCCCGCTCGCCGGCGGCTACCTCTCCGGCAAGTACGACGGTGAAGGGAAGGCCGCGGACGGGCGGCGCACCACCTTCGATTTCCCGCCGGTCGACCGCACCCGCGGGGCCGCGACGCTCGACGCGATGCGCGCGGTCGCCGGGGCGCAGGGCTGCAGCGTGGCGCAGGTGGCGCTGGCGTGGCTCCTGCAACGGGAGGCGGTCACCAGCGTGATCGTCGGCGCCAAGCGCATCGAGCAGCTTCAGCACAACATCGCCGCCACGCGGGTGCGGCTCGACGCCGACGACCTCGCCGCGCTCGATGCGGCCACGCGGCTGCCGCCGGAATATCCCGGCTGGATGCTGGAGCGGCAGGGCGCCTACCGGGGGACATCCGCTTGATGGCTTCGGATCTCTGCCGCGCGCCGTCATCGCGAGCGTCAGCGAAGCGATCCGGCGGCGCGACCTTTCCGGACATGGGAGCGCCCTGGATTGCTTGCGCCGAGCCTCGCAATGACGGCGTGTGGCAGAACCCGAAGCGATGAACCGGATGACCTACGCGTTCAGGAAGCGGCGGATCCAGCCCGCCACCCGGGCGCTGTCGTGCGGCGCATCCAGCGAGGCCAGCGCCGCGGCGACGAGGTCGGGCTGCGTCGCGCCGGCGCGGTGGCCGTCGGTGAGCGCCCGGGCGTAATCGGGCGCGAATTCCGGATGGCACTGGAAGGAGAGGGCGGGGCGGTCGGTCCAGGCCAGCACGCCGTAGGGCGTGAAGGCGCTGCCCGCCAGCACCCGTGCGCCGGGCGGCAGGGCGACGACCTGATCCTGATGGCTCACGGGGATGGCGATTTTGTCCGCCTCGTCCATGAACGGCGCACGCTCGACCACGCCGTAGACGTGCAGCCCCAGGCCCCAGCCGCGTTCGGAGCGCTCCACCCGCCCGCCGAAGGCCTGCGCCAGGGCCTGATGCCCGAAGCAGAGACCGACGAGCTTCTTCGAGGGATCGAGGTCGCGCAGGAAGGCGAGAAGATCCGCGACCCACGGGATCGGATCGTAGACCGAGGCCGGCGAGCCGGTGACGACGAAGGCGTCGAAGGTCTCCGGCGCTCCGGGCCAGTGGCCCGCGGTCACGTCGAAGCGCTCGAAGGTGTGGCCCGAAAGAGCGTCTTGGCCGATCAGCGCCGCGACCATCGCGCCGTAGGAGGCAAAGCGCCCGCCGAGCCGCTCGGGCGGATGGCCGGTCTCGAGGATGGCGATTCTCATGGGGCTCGATCTAGATCGCCGGGTCGAAAGCGGAAGCCGTCGCCGGTGCCGTCGGCTTCGCCACGAGCCGCACGAGCAGCACCGCAGCCGCCATCACGGCGAAGAAGATCGCGAAGATCAGCGGATTGTAGACGATGAGCGCGATCAGGCAGATCACGGCAAATGCCAGCGCGAAGGCCGGCGCGAGGGGATACAGCGGCGCCCGGTAGGGCCGGGCGAGATCCGGCTCGCTGCGACGCAGGCGGAACAGCGCGGCCATGCTCATCACGTACATGGTGAGCGCGCCGAACACCGCCATGGTCACGATGCTGGCGGTGAGCGATTGGCCCGCCACGCTGACGAGGTTGTCGCTGTAGATCGCGGCGATGCCGACGAGGCCGCCGGCCAGGGTCGCCACGTGCGGCGTCTGGAAGCGCGGATGCACCCGCGCGAACACGGCGGGCAGGAAGCCGGCGCGGGCCAGCGCGAAGATCTGGCGGGCATAGCCCATGATGATGCCGTGGAAGGAGGCGACGAGCCCGAACAGGCCGAGCCAGACCAGCATGTGCAGCCAGCCGCTCGACTCGCCGACGACCCGCTTCATCGCCTGGGGCAGCGGATCGTTGAGGTCGGAGAGCGATTGCCAGTCACCGGCCGCACCCGCGAACAGCATCACCCCGAAGGCCAGCGCGGTCAGCGTCAGCACCCCGGTGATGTAGGCGATGGGAATGGTGCGTTTCGGGTCCTTGGCCTCTTCGGCCGCCATGGCGACGCCCTCGATGGCGAGGAAGAACCAGATCGCGAAGGGGATCGCCGCGAAGATGCCGCCGACCGCCGCCGGGCCGAAGCCGTCCTGCCCGGCCCAGCCGCCGGCGGTGAAGTTCGCGAGGCTGAAGGCCGGGGCGACGACCCCCATGAAGACCAGAAGCTCGGCGACCGCCAGCACGGTGACGAACAGCTCGAAGGTGGCGGCGATGCGCACGCCGACGATGTTGAGCCCCATGAACAGCAGGTAGGCGCCGAGCGCCGCGTGCTTCGGATCGAGGCCGGGGAACTGGACGTTGAGATAGGCGCCGATGGCGAGCGAGATCGCGGGCGGTGCGAACACGAACTCGATCAGCGTCGCGTAACCGGCGACCGCCGCCCCCGTCGGCCCGAAGGCCCGCAGCGAGTAGGCGAAGGGGCCGCCCGCCTGCGGGATCGCGGTGGTGAGTTCGGTGAAGCTGAAGATGAAGGCCACGTACATCGCCGCCACGCACAGCGTGGTGACGAGGAAGCCGAGGGTGCCGGCTTGCGCCCAGCCGTAGCTCCACCCGAAATACTCGCCCGAGATCACGAGCCCGACGGCGATGCCCCAGAGATGGAAGGCGTTCAGGCTCCTGTCGAGCGCGGTCGAAGGCGTCGGCATCGTGGCGTCCCCGCATCCCGGCCCGTCAGGGGGCCACAGCGTGACCGGCCAAGCAAGAGCGTTGCCGTGTCTTCGGTCAAGCCGCGCTCGGCCCCGTCTCCAGCGGGGCGGCGTCGCGGGTGCGGATGTCCATCGGGTTGCCGCGCCAGACGATGGCGGTGCGCGCCCAGGCGCTCGCCCAGATCGCCGGCAGCAGGGCGTCGCGCACGAGGAAGGCCAGCAGCAGGCGCGGCGCGCGGTGCCAGCCGGCACGGAAGGCCAGCGCGAACTCCGCCCCGTACCAGAGAGCGCCGGTCGCGACGAGCCAGAGGGCCGCCTCCGTCGTGCCGGCGACGAGGCCGGCCAGCGCCAGCGGCAGGAACGCGCCGATGCCGATCTCGGGGGCGAAGAACAGCGGGAAGGTGACCCGCCGCAGCCGCGCCCAGCGCACCTGCCGCGACCACACCTCGGAGAAGTCGCGCCGCCCGAGCGGCTGGCGGAAGGGCGCGGCGACGAGATGCACCCGTCGGCCCGCCGCGCGCACGAGCTTGGTCGCGGCGGCGTCCTCGGCGATCTCGGCGTTGAGCGCGCGGATGCCGCCCTGCGCGTCCAGGAAGGGCTTGTGCCAGAGCATGCTCTTGCCCTGCGCGAAACCGAGGCCGAGCGCCTCGCCGGCATATTGCCAGCGCGCCTGCAGGGTGTTGAGGAAGGCGCACTCCACCTCGGCGAAGAAGTTTTCGGGTCGTGCGCCGATCGGCGTCGAGCAGACGAGGCCGGTATCGGCGCGCCACGCCGCCTGCATCTGCTGGATGTAGTCGGCGGGCATCAGCACGTTCGAATCGGCCAGGATCACCCAGTCGTGCCGGGCGCCGTCCCAGCCGCGCACGCAGTTGTTGAGCTTCGGGTTGCCGCCGATGCGCTCGTCGCCGAGGATCAGCCGCGAGGGGATGTGCGGGTGGGCCGCCCGCATCCGTTCCAGCAGCGGCAGGATCGGATCGCCCGCATCCGCCACGCAGAAGATCAGCTCGTAGGCAGGATAGTCGAGCCGGAAGCTCGCCAGCAGCGTCTCCTCGCTGAACGCTTCCAGGCCGCGCAAGGGGCGCACCACCGAGACCGGCGGGCCGGCGAGGAAGGCCGAGGGCTTGCCCCGGCGGCCGATGCGCAGGGCCGCCACCGCGAGGCTCGCGAGGTTGACGAGGACGAGCACCGCGCAGAGCGCGAGGGCGGCGGACGCGCCGCTCTCCGGCGTGGCGATCATGCGCGGCGTCTCCCGTCGGTGCTTGTCACCGGGCGCGACGGCGCGCCCCATCACGGGCCTAGCAGCGCCGCCGTATCAGGCGTGTGACACTCGATGCCCCGCGAGGCCGCCCCTTTGCCGCCGATCGTGTTCCATCCGGCCTACGAGGCCGCCCTGCCGGAGGGCCACCGCTTCCCGATGCGCAAGTACGGCCGGCTGGCCGAGATCCTGCGCGCCAGCGGCCTCGCGCCCCACGGTTTCGTCACCCCGGAGCCCGCCGACGCGGCCCTGCTCGCGGGCGCGCACGATCCGGCCTATGTCGAGGTGGTGCTCGCCGCGCGGGTGCCGCGCGCCGTCGAGCGGGCGATCGGCCTGCCGGTGACGGAGGGGGTCGCCGCCCGCGCCCGGGCATCCGCCGGCGGCACCCTCTGCGCGGCGCGGCTCGCACTGGCCCACGGGCTTGCCGGCAGCACGGCGGGCGGCAGCCACCATGCGCGGCGGGCGGGCGGCGCGGGCTTCTGCGTGTTCAACGACGTGGCGGTCGCCGCCCTGGCACTGCGGCGGGAGGGCGCGATCACCCGGGCGCTGATCATCGACCTCGACGTGCATCAGGGCGATGGCACCGCCGACTGCCTCGCCCGCGAGCCCGACCTGTTCACGCTCTCGATCCATTGCGAGCGCAACTACCCCTACGACAAGGTGCCGGGCGATCTCGATATCGGCCTGCCCGACGGGCTCGGCGACGCGGCGTATCGTGCGGTGCTGGAGGCGCGCCTGCCCGCGCTCGTGCGGGATTTTTCGCCCGACCTGATCTTCTACAATGCCGGCGTCGATCCCCATCGCGACGACCGGCTCGGCCGCCTCTGCCTCACCGACGACGGCCTGTCCGCCCGCGACCGCTACGTCGTCGGCCTCGCGCGGGCGGACAACATCCCGCTCTGCGCGGTGATCGGCGGCGGCTACGGCGGCGACGTCGAGGCGCTCGCCGCGCGTCACGCCCTCGTATTCGCGGCGATGGCGGCACTCGCCTGAGAACCTGTTTGACTGTAGTGATCCCATCTCGACCCTCATCCTGAGGTGCCGCGTGAGCGGCCTCGAAGGGTGCTCCAGATCCCGCGTGATTCCTGGAGCACCCTTCGAGGCCTCCGCTCCGGCACCTCAGGATGAGGGTGGGGATGGGAGTAGGATCTTCCTCTCGCCTTGCCGTTGCCTGACGAAGACACGGCAGCCGGTCAAACAGGCTCTGAGAACCTGTTCGTATCAGTTGTTCTGGCAAGCCCATCGTTCCTCATGCCGAGGTGCCGAGCGAAAGCTCGGCCTCGAAGCATCCCGGACGATCGATCCCAGGGCAGCGGTCTTCCGGGGAAGGCGTCGCGGCGTATTTCGGGTCGACTGGCGCAGCACTTCAGCATGTGGACCGTCCGGGACGCCAGAACAGCCGCTCAAACGGGTTCTGAGGAACGGTTGCGCGCCGTGCCGGTTTGCCCTGCCTCTCGCGCGAGACCTCATGGGGAGAGACGATACCGGCCGGTCGCCGAGAGCCTGCAATCCGCCGTCAAGGAGTCTATCGTGGACGATCCCTTCGACCTCAACCGCTTCGTGGAGGCTCAGGCCGATGTCTACGGGCAGGCGCTTGCCGAGCTTCGGGCCGGGCGCAAGGCGAGCCATTGGATGTGGTTCGTGCTTCCGCAGATCGCCGGGCTCGGCTCCAGCGCCATGGCCCGCCGCTACGCAATCCGCTCGCTCGCGGAGGCGCGGGCCTATCTCGCCCACCCGTTGCTCGGCGAGCGCCTGCGCGCCTGCACAGGGGCCGCGAATGCCTGGAAGGACCGCTCGGCCCGCGCCCTGTTCGGCACGCCCGACGACATGAAGTTCCGCTCTTGCATGACGCTGTTCGGGCGGGCCGATCCCGACGAGCCGGATTTCGTGCGGGCGCTGAACACGTTCTTCGAGGGCCGGCCCGATCCGATGACCCTGGAGGCGCTGGAGCGCGGGTGATCCGGAACTGAGAGCCCGTTGACCGGGAAAATCCCACCCCGATCCTCATCCTGAGCAACCGTTATGCGGCCGGCGTGTGGGCTTGCCATGGGGTGCCTCTGGCGAGGGCGGCGTTGGCGTAGGTGAGGAGCTTGCGGGCGAAGGCGATCAGCGCCTTCTTGTGGGTCTTGCCGCGGTCGATCAGGCGCGTCCGCCGCCGATGTGGCGTTCGCCTTCATGCTGCCCGCTGTCGTGGTCGAAGGGAGCGAGGCCGGCGAGGCTGGGCTCGGGCGCAACATTCCGGGCGCCGTGGGCCGGATGATGACTTCGGCCTGTCCTGCGTCCTTGCGAGGCGAAGCCGTGGCCATCCAGGGCGCGCCCTTTCCGGACAGGTCGCGCCCTGGATCGCTTCGCGGCCGCTCGCGAGGACGGCGTGGGGCGAAACCCGAAGCGATCGATCGGAAACGGTATGAGTTGCCGCCGGCTGCGCGGAACCCTGGCGAATGAAACCAGGGCAGGCACACACATGACGCTATGCTCGCTCAGATAGCGAATTTGTATTTGGACCGATCGCCGACAGGGCCGCCTCAGGCTCGCGACGCGGTTCCGGCCCGGTCGACCCGGGCCTCCGGGCGGCTGTCGGTCGAGGCGTGGTAGGGCTTGATGTCGATCAGCGGCGTGCCGTCGATGCAGTCGAGCCCGCGCACGCTCACCGTGCCGTCCTCGATCGCGAGCCGCTCCACCACCGCCAGCGCCACCGGGTTCGGCCGGGCCGGCGAGCGCAGCGAAAAGGTGCCGCGGCTGCCCTCGGCGTGGCGCGGGCGCTGGCGCACGAGGTCGCGGGCGGCCCGGTCCATCCAGTAGAGCACGATCAGGTGGGTGGCGCCCTCCACGTTCCGGAGCGCGGGGCGGTAGCGGGCCTCGACCTCCAGGGTGCAGACCGCGTCGGTCTGCGTGCCGTTCTTCGGGCATTCCGACCGGTTCTTCCAGGGCGTGCGTACCCGGCCGATGAAGTAGAGGCCGGCGTCGTATGCGGCGGGCAGGGAAACCGTCTCCTCGCCGGGGCGCCGCTCGACATCCTCATTCATCCGCCGCACTCCGTCGCATCGCAAAGCCCACCGTCTTGTCGCCGCGGGCCACGCCCGCCGCAAGGCGGTCCGGCGGGCGACTTGCTCGTCTTGTGGTCCAGGTCGGTATAGACCGGCGCGAGGGATCGGGGAGAGCGCATGGTCATCGACGAGTTGCGGCCGATGGAGGCCGTCGCCGACGCGGAGAGCGCGGTCGACCGGCTGGAGGCCCTGCACGCGGGTGCGATCCGGGCACTCCGGACGGCGTTGAACCGCTACCTCGAACGCCGTATCCCGCCGGACGCGGCCGAGCGGCTCCAGTTCCGCTATCCCGAACTGCGCCTGACCTACCGGCCGACGGGGCCGCTGCCGCGTCTCAACCGGGCGACCGCCAAGTTCCAGGCGCCGGGGCTCTACGCCACCACGGTGACCCAGCCCGGCTATTTCCGCGCCTACCTGCTGGAGCAGTTGCGGCCGCTCGTCGGCGATTACGGCGCGAGCATCGAGGTCGGGCTCTCGGGGCAGGAAATCCCCTACCCCTACGTCGTCGAGCCCGGCACCGATCTCGGCGGCAGCGGGGTCAGCACCAGCGACCTCGCCACGCTGTTTCCCACCCCGCTCCTCTCGGTGGTCGGCGACGAGGTGGCCGACGGGCTGTGGCTGGAGGCGCCGGGCGAGCCGCGCCCGCTCGCCCTGTTCGACGGCGTGCGCACCGACTACTCCCTGCGGCGGCTGGTGCATTACACCGGCTCGGACTGGCGCGAGATCCAGCCCTGGATCCTGCTCACCAACTACCACCGCTACGTCGACGGCTTCGTCCGCCACGGGTTGGAGCGGCTCGCGGCGGGGGAGGGGGAGCGGCTGGTCCTGCCCGGCGGCCTCGTCGTCGCGCGGGCCGATGCGGCCTCGGCCGACCCGGCGGCGCTGATCGCCGCCTCGCCCTGGCACAAGTACCAGATGCCGGCCTACCACCTCGTCGGCCACGGGCCCGACGGGGCGCCCCAGGGTACGACGCTGGTCAACATCGGCGTCGGCCCCTCGAACGCCAAGACGGTCACCGACCATCTCGCGGTGCTGCGTCCGCATTGCTGGCTGATGGTCGGCCATTGCGGCGGCCTGCGCCAGTCGCAGACCATCGGCGATTACGTGCTCGCCCACGGATATCTCCGCCGCGACCGCATCCTCGACGACCTCGTGCCGCCGGAGATCCCGGTGCCGGCGCTCGCCGAGGTGCAGATCGCCCTGCAATCGGCCGCCGCCGCAGTCACCGGCGAGCGGGCGGACGCGCTCAAGCGCCGCCTGCGCACCGGCACCGTGGTGACCTACGACGATCGCAACTGGGAGCTTCGCTTCAGCCAGGAGCGGCGGCGCATCAACCTCTCGCGGGCGATCGCCGTCGACATGGAGAGCGGCACCATCGCCGCGCAGGGGTTTCGCCTGCGGGTGCCCTACGGCACGCTGCTCTGCGTCTCCGACAAGCCGCTGCACGGCGAGATCAAGCTGCCGGGCGCGGCCAACGCCTTTTACGAGCGGGCGGTGGCCGAGCATCTCCGGATCGGGCTCGCCACCCTCGACGCGCTGCGCACCGACCGGGCGGGCCTGCACTCGCGCAAGCTCAGGAGCTTCGACGAGCCGCCGTTCCGGTAACGATCGCAATCGAGCGGGGGGGGCGTGTCCCCAGGGCCATCGCTCGAAGCCGCATGAGCGGCTTCGCGGCGCGGAGCGAAAGCCTGAGCCCGCGGACGCGGGCGCCGGCGTCTGAGGCTTGCAAAAAACCCAGGGCCATCGCTTCAAGCGATGGCCCTGGGCGTGTCCCGCGGCGTGGTGCAGAAGCCGGAGTTCGAATCACCCGGGACGAGGAACGTCCCGGAGGCGGGTTCACGCGAACACGTAACCGCCCACGATCCGAAGCCCTACCTCGCGGCCGGCGGCAAGACGGGTGGTGTCGGACGCTTCCACCACCACGACCTTCGCGTCCGGGCGATCGACTTCGATGCGCTGGCGCCCTTGGGTCCGGTACGAGGAGCGCACCGTCCCCGTGAGATGGGCCGCGTCGGCTTCGGCGAACTGAATCTGCCAGGGCCGGGCGTAGAGCTTGACCGGGCCGACCACGCCCTCCGGCGCGCTCAGCGGCGTCGGCCGGCCGTTGACCAGCACCTGCCCGTTCCGCGCGATCGCCTCGACCTCGATCGTGTCGCCCAAAAACTTCAGGACCGTCGGCGAGACCGGGCGTTCCTGCACCTCGTCCGGCGTGCCGACCTGTTCCAGGCGGCCGCGATCGAGCACCGCGACCCGGTCGGAGAGTTCGAGCGCCTCGTCCTGATCGTGGGTGACGAAGATCGTGGTCTGGCCGGTGCGGTCGTGGATCTCGCGCAGCCAGCGGCGCAGATCCTTCCGGACCTGGGCGTCGAGAGCGCCGAAGGGCTCGTCGAGCAACAGCACGCGCGGCTCGACGGCGAGGGCCCGGGCGAGCGCGATGCGCTGGCGCTGGCCGCCGGAGAGCTGGCTCGGATAGCGGTCGGCGAAGCCCGACAGCTTGATGAGGTCGAGCAGGTTGCCGACGCGGCGCCTGATCTCCGCCTTTTCCGGCCGCTCCGAGCGCTTCCGCGCGTTCAGGCCGTAGGCGATGTTGTCCGCCACCGTCATGTGCTTGAACAGGGCGTAATGCTGGAACACGAAGCCGACGGCGCGCCGCTGCACCGGCACCCGCGTGGCGTCGTCGCCGCCGAAGATGATCCGGCCGCGGTCGGGAAAGTCGAGCCCGGCGACGATGCGCAAGAGCGTCGTCTTGCCCGAGCCCGAGGGGCCGAGCAGCGCCAGCAATTCGCCGGCCCGCACGTCGAGGGTGAAGTCGTGCAGCACGGCGGCCGTGTCGAAGGTCTTCGACAGATCCTCGATGCGGATCGCGGCCGCCCTGCCGAGCGGATCAGTGACGCCGTGCGCCCGCCGCGATGTCGTCGGCGTAGCGCCATTCGAGGAGGGATTTGATGGCGAGGGTGACAAGAGCGAGGCCGGCAAGGAGGGAGGCGACGGCGAACGAGGCAACGAAGTTGTACTCATTGTAGAGGATCTCCACGTGCAGCGGCAGCGTGTTGGTGAGGCCCCGGATGTGGCCGGAGACCACGGAGACCGCACCGAACTCGCCCATCGCGCGGGCATTGCAGAGCAGGACGCTGTAGAGCAGGCCCCAGCGGATGTTGGGCAACGTCACCGTCCGGAAGGCGTGCCAGCCGGAGGCGCCGAGCGTCAGCGCCGCCTCTTCCTCGGCCGTCCCCTGTTCCTGCATCAGCGGGATCAACTGACGGGCGACGAAGGGGAAGGTCACGAAGACCGTGGCGAGCACGATGCCGGGAATCGCGAAGATGATCTGGATGTCGTGCTCCATGAGGAACGGCCCGAACAGGCCGCGCGAACCGAACACGAGCACGTAGATCAGGCCCGAGACCACCGGCGAGACCGAGAACGGCAGATCGATCAGCGTGACCAGCAGGTTCTTGGCCCGGAACTCGAACTTGGCGATGGCCCAGGCCGCGGCGACGCCGAAGACGAGGTTGAACGGCACGGCGATCGCCGCGACCGTGAGGGTGAGCCGGATCGCCGCTTGGGCATCGGGCTCGGAGAAGGCGGCGAGGTAGGCGCCCCAGCCCTTGGCGAGTGCCTGGGCGAACACCGTCAGAAGCGGCAGGACGAGGAACAGGCCGAGGAAGATCAGCGCGATCGCGATCAGCAGCCGGCGCACGAGCGGTCGCTCGGTGACGACGCTGCCGGGCGGTCGCAGGGCCTCGTCCTGCGGCGGGGCGAGGGGGCTTGGAGCCAGCGCCTCAGACATAGCCGAACCTCCTCCGGCTCCACGCCTGGATCAGGTTGATCGCGAGCAGGGTCAGAAAGGAAATCGCCAGCATGATCACGGCGATGGCGCTCGCGCCCGCGTAGTCGAATTCCGAGAGCTTGATGACGATGAGCAGCGGCGCGATCTCGGAGACGTAGGGCAGGTTTCCGGCGATGAAGATGATCGAGCCGTACTCGCCGACGCCCCGGGCGAAGGCGAGGGCGAAGCCGGTCAGCACCGCCGGGATCAGCGGCGGCAGCACCACCTTGGTCAGGGTCGCGATCCGCGACGCGCCGAGGATGGCGGAGGCTTCCTCGACTTCCTTGTCGATCTCGGCGATCAGCGGCTGCACCGTGCGGACCGCGAAGGGCAGGCCGATGAAGACCATGGCGATGAAGATGCCGAGCGGCGTGTAGGCCGCCTCGATGCCGACCTTGGCGAGTTGCGCGCCGACCAGGCCGTTCGGCGCGTAGAGCGAGGCGAGCGCAATGCCCGCCACCGCCGTCGGCAGGGCGAAGGGGAGGTCGACCACCGCGTCGGCGAGCTTGCGTCCGGGGAAGTCGTAGCGGGTCAGCACCCAGGCGACGATGCCGCCGAACACCGAGGCCGTGAGCGCCGCGAGCAGCGACACGCCGAAGCTGACCCGCAGCGCACTGAAGACCCGCGGGTCGGAGGCCACCGCCCAGATGCCGGACAGGCCGAGCCCCGAGGCCTGCACCACGAGGGTGGCGAGCGGCAGCAGCACGATCAGCCCGAGGCAGGTCAGCGTGTAGCCGAGCGTGATCCCGAAACCGGGGATCACGCTCTTCTGGCGGAAGCGCCGCCGGGGTTTCGCAGGCTCGCCCATACGATCAGCGTCCGGCCCTGCTCAACTGGTCGAACACGCCGCCATTGTCGAAATTGGTCTTCTGGATGTCGTCCCAGGAGCCCTGAAGGTCCTCGATCTTGAACAGCCTGATCTCCGGCAGCAGCGCCAGATCCTCGGGCTTGGCCGCCTCGCGCCTGATCGGACGATAGTGGTGCTTGGCGAAGATCGCCTGCGCCTTGTCGCCGTAGAGGAACTGCAGGTAGGCCTCGGCCTGCCTGCGCGTGCCTCGTCTGTCGACGTTGGCGTCGACGATCGCCACCGGCGGCTCGGCGTAGATCGAGGTCGGCGGCACCACGATGTCGAACCTGTCCTTGCCGAACTCCTCCAGGACCAGGAACGCCTCGTTCTCCCAGGTCGGGAGGACGTCGCCGAGCCCCCGCTGGGCGAAGGTCACGGTCGAGCCGCGGGCGCCGGTATCGAGCACCGGCACGTTCTTGTAGAGCGAGCCGACGAAGGCGTTGGCCTTCTCCTTGTCCTTGCCCTCCTTCTCGTAGGCGTAGCCCCAGGCGGCGAGGAAGTTCCAGCGCCCGCCCGCCGAAGTCTTGGGGTTCGGGGTGATGACCTTCACGTCCGGATTGGCGAGGTCCGACCAGTCCTTCACACCCTTCGGATTGCCCTTGCGGACGAGGAACACGACGGTCGAGGTGTAGGGCAGGCCCTCGTTGGGGAGCTTGGTGCGCCAGTCCGGCGCGATTTTCCTCGACAGCTTGACGATGGCGTCGATGTCGGACGGGATGCCGAGCGTCACCACGTCGGCGGGAATGCCGTCGATGACCGTGCGGGCCTGCGCACCCGATCCGCCGTGGGCGGCGCGCACGGTGACGGTCTCGCCTGTCTTGGCCTTCCACTCCTCGGCAAACGCGGCGTTGACGTCCCGGTAGAGTTCGCGGGTCGGGTCGTAGGAGACGTTGAGGATTTCGGTCTGGGCCCGCGCACTCCCGGCAGCCGCAAGGCAAGCCGCCATGGCGAGGCCCAGGAAAGCCGCACGCCGGTTCGTTGCCGCACCAAGCTTGATCGGATTGCCGTCGAACACGTCGTCTCGCCTCCACAACGGGGGCCGATGCCGGCCCATGACGCAGGGAGTGTTCGTTTTAACGAACGATGTCAAGCCAAGCCGCAAGCGTGGCAAGCCGCGAGAGAGGGGTGCGGCAAGGGGTGGAAGCGATCGGAAGAGGCCATGCAAAGGCCGGAAGAACGATGTTCTCTCGGATAACCAGGATTTGGAAGGCTAATCTCTATGTCTTGCGTTCTATAGAAAGAACGTTTTTGCAGAGGCGGGGGATCAAGGCTTCAGATCGAGGCCCATTCGATGGCGAGCCAGACGCCGCGGGCGACGACGAACCACCACGTCACCGTGACGGCGAGGGCGCCGACGAGGCCGAGGGCGGCAAAGCGGCGCCGGACTTGGGTCTGAAGCGTGTCGAGCGCGATCTTCATCGAGGGACGTCTTCTCTTCTCGCGGGTGGATCGGTCTCGAAAAGGACGCCTCCCGGTGCCGCGTCGGTTCGAATTGCGTCCCGTCGCGGAACGTTCGGCCGGCCGTCGGGTGGCGTCGGCCTGACCGGAGCAATCCCCGAACCAGGGTTGCAGCCGGGTCGTCGCTCCAGCGGTTCGTTTCGCCGAGGGACGGGAAGGGAGGGCTTCGGATTTGCAGAGATGGGGCCGTCCGTCCCGAAATCGGACGGTTCGGTTTCGCACTCAGGAAAGCATTTCGAAATGTCGCTGCCCGACCTCGCCGACGCCGCATCGAGCGGCGATGCCCGGCCGATCCTGTTCGGACTGTTTGCCGACGGCTCCGGCGATGCGCGCTTCGCCCTCGTCGGCGGGGCGGAGGCGCCACCGTCCCGCGGCCTGCCGGGTCGGCCCCGTTTCTCTCCGGCCGGCGACTGGTACGGGCGCTGGGCGGTGCAGCCCCTGCACGGCGTCCTGGCGCAACGCCCAGGCGAGAGCGGCGGCGTCTGCCCGGACGACATCGTCGTCGTTGTGCGGCAACGTCCGTCGCGGGGATGCTGAGAGCCTGTTCGACCGGCCGCCATGTCTTCGTCAGGCAACGGCAAGGCGAGAGGAAGGTCCTACTCCCATCCCCACCCTCATCCTGAGGCGCCGCGAAGCGGCCTCGAAGGGTGTTCCAGATCCCGCGCGATCCCTGGAGTATCCTTCGAGGCCTCCGCTGCGCTCCGGCACCTCAGGATGAGGGGCGAGATGGGATCACTGCAGTCAGACAGGCTCTGAGACATCCGCCCCGCATCGTCCGGGAAAGCGTGACTCGCACCTCCCGTTCCGCCGCACCGTCCCTTAAGGTCGGGCCATGGACGACCATGACCTACGCGAGTCGCGGGCGGCCCTGATCCTGATGGCCGTGGCGGTGCTCGCCGTGCTGGCGTTCGGGGCGGTGACGCTGATCACGCAGGGCGGTTGAACCGGGCCGAGGCGACTGCCGTTCATTCCGACAGTTCGCGAAGCTGCCGGTCGATCGCCTCCAGGGCGCGGGTCTGAGCCGGCTCGGGCTCGGGACCGCTGACATAGGCGAGCGTCACCCGGGCGATGCGCAGGGCCGTGGCGAGATCGCGGCCCTCGCGCCGTGCCTGCTCGATCACGGCGGCGACATCCGCCATGACCTGCGCGTTTCCCTCATATCCCCGCATCATGTCCGGGTCATCGCTGTCCGGGCCGCGGACCGTGCGGCACCCCCTTATCCTACTAACATTCCCGGCCCGTTGATGAAACGCGACGCGATCGGCCCCTGTGCATCGCCTCGCCGGGCGGGCACAGTCTTGCCCGAGCGTCGCGGGAGCATCGGAGCATGAGCGAGCAGCTTTCGGCCGGCCACGCGGTGTTCGACGTGGCCGAGAGCGTACGTGCCCTGCCCGAGACGTCGGCGACCCTGGTGGCGGACCACCGCTTCACCGAGGACGAGACGGCGAGCGCCCGCGTCTTCCGGGTCTACAAGCCGACGCCGCCCCACTCTCACACCACCTGCGACGAGTACCTCTACGCGCTGTCGGGCCGCTGCCTGATGCGGTTCGGCGACGAGCCGCCGGTCGAGGTCGGGCCGGGCCGGCTCGTGGTTTTCAAGCGCGGCGTGGTGCATTCCGTGCCGGAGATCCTGGAAGAGCCGATGGTGTTTCTCTCCATCGACACGCCGCGGCGCGGACCGCGCGACATCCAGTTCGTGGAGGCCGGCACGGGCACGCCCGAGACCTTCATGCGGCAGACGGATTGAGGCTCACGGCACCTCGCTTCGGGCCGGCGCGGCGGCCTGCATCCGCACCGTGTCGGCGGCGCCCTGGAACAGGCGCTCGCTCGTCAGCTTCAGGAAGTAGAAGCCGAATTCCGGGTTCTGGTAGTAGAGCTGCCTGACCTCGGAATAGGACAGGCAGCGTGCGCTGCCCGCCTCGACGCAGGCGAGCGAGCCGGTGCGGCGGTTTTCCGGCGAGAGCATGCCGAGTTCGCCGACGATCTGGCCCGGTCGCACGTCGAGGCCGTGCTCGGCGATGCGGAAGCGCCCGCTCTCGATCAGGTACATCTCCCGGGCGGGATCGTCCTTCAGGAACAGCACTTCGCCGGCCCGGAAGCGCCGGGACGTGCCGAAGGCCTTCAGCCCGTCGAGGGAAAGATCGCCGGAGGCCGCCCGTTCGGTCTCGCGCACGAGGCGCACCATCTCGTAGAGCCGCCACGCATTGAACGGGATCTGGATCGCCTCGGTCAGCATCACCGGCACGCTGCCGATCAGGAAGCCGTAGGTGATGACGGCGCAACTCGCGCACAGGGCGACGACGCGCAGCGGGATCATCGTGCCCATCGCCGAGGAGGCGACGGTGAGCGCCGTCCCGAGATAGCCGATCGCCTCGACCCAGTTCATCGCCAACCCCCCGCTTCTCGCCGGCCTTCGCTCCGTCGGGCGCCCGTGCGCCCTTGCCGGGGCGGCGGTTCGCCCATCCGGGCGGGGGATGCAAGGGGGATGCGGGTGCGGCAGCGCTCAGGCGCTCGCGCGCAGATCCGACGGTGCGAGACGGTCGGCGGCCGCATCCGCCGCCCGAACGCCCTCCTCGAAGGCACCGCCCGCCGTGCCCCACTGCGCGCGGGAATTGGCCTCGCCCGCGAACCAGATCCGCTCGCCCACCGGCTCCCGAAGCGCCTCCCGCGCGGGCGCGTGCCCGGGCGGCACGACCGCCCAGGAGCCGCGCGACCAGGGATCGTGCCGCCACGCGGTGACCGCGGGAATCGCGAGGTCGGAGAGAGCGCCGCGGCCGAAATGCTCGGCCAGCACCGCGCGGGCGAGGCGGCGTGCCCCGTCCGGGCCGGCCTGCGCCGCGTCGAGCGCGCGGGTGGAGGCGGCGTCGAGTTCGAAGTAGTGGAACGGCGTGCCGTCGATCCGGGTCAGCATGCCCGGCGGCTTGTGGCGTCCGCCGACCACGCTGGCGAGCCGGTCGCGACCATGGAACGGTGCCGAGGGCCAGTGCAGCACGACGTGCTCGTAGATGCCCGCGAGGAAGCCGTCGATCGCCGCGCGGCTGCGCTCGGGCAGGGGCGGATCGAAGCGAAAGGCCGTCCGGAGCACGGGCACCGGCACGGTGACGATCGCCGCGCGCGCCGCGATCCGTCCGCCGTCGGCGAGATGCACCCGCACGCCCGGGCCCGACCAGTCGAGGGCGATCACGGGGCAGGAGAGCCGGATCGGCAGCCCGAGCGCCAGCCGCGCGAGATAGGCGCCGTAGCCGCCACGGATGAAGAAGTTGTCGCCGTATTCCATGCTGGGCCAGTCGTGCAGCGACACCTCGTCGAGGGGCCGGCCCGAGACCAGGGCATGGACGATGGCGATGCGCTCGCCCCAGGGCCCGAGATGGCGGGGCAGGGCGCGGGAGGCCGGCCCGTCCTGGGTGCGGGAGGCGGCGCGGGTGATCGCCCGGTCGGCGATGTCGAAGGCACGGGAGAAGGCGGCCTCCTCGGCCGCTCGTCCCGGGCGGCGCCCGATCCGGAGATGCTGATCCTGCGCCGCCCGCCGCAGCGGCTCGCCGCGGGTCTGCCCCAGGGCGACGAGCGGATTGATCGGCCCGGCATGCAGCCAGTGCGCGCCGAGATCGATGGCGTGGCCGCGCAGGCTCGTCGTCACGGCGCGGCCGCCGACGCGTTCCCGCGCCTCCACCACCGCGACCGAGAGGCCGCACTCGATCAGCCGTCGCGCCGCCGCGATGCCGGCCGCGCCGGCGCCGATCACCACCACGTCGGGGGCGGTGGGCAGGGGCGAGACGCGCGGTGCGACGGTCGGGCGGAAGCGGGCGTGCTCGGGGGTGGGGCGCATGGAGGCGGGGCGTCTCTGGATCCGGGACGCCTCATGTCGGCCGCGAGGCCCGCCGCGGCAAGCGCCCGATCGAGCACCCGTGTCGATCAGCGCGCCGGCGCGGCCCCGTCCGGGTCGAGCACCTCGACGGTGCCCGATTTGTCACCGCCCGGCCGCGGGCTGCCGGTGAGCGTGTAGATGCGGCCCTTGTGGGTGACCGCGCCGAACCCGTGGCGGGCGGTGGGCAGCCGGGCCAGCGCGCGCCAGAGATTGGCCGGCAGGTCGAAGGCCTCGACCGCGTCGTAGGTCTTGCGGCTCGACTCGCCGCCGATGACGAAGACCTCGCGCCCGAGCACGGCGGAGGCGGCGCCGCTGCGCGCGGTCGGCAGCGGGGCCGCCTCGCTCCAGGCGTCGCGCGCCGGATCGTAGACCTGATTGGCCGACAGGTTCCTGCCCGAATCGCCGTCGATCCGGCCGCCGCTGGCGACGATGCGGCCCTCGACCGTCTGCACGGCGAGGTGGTCGCGGGAGGTGGGCAGGTCGGCGGCCCCGGTCCAGGCGTCGCGGGCGGGATCGTAGACCTCGTGCGAGCACAGGTTGCCGCGCCCCGAGCCGCTGCCGCCGACGAGGTGGATCTTCTCGCCGAGCACGGCGGCTCCGCCCGCCGCGCGGGGCGTCGGCATGGCGGCGCGCGGCTCCCAGGCGTCCCTGCCCGGATCGTAGGCCCAGACCTTGTCGGTGGCCTCCCAGCCGTCGACGTAGCCGCCGAACACGTAGATCCGCCCGCCTCGCTCGGCGGCCATGGTGTGGTGGACCGGATAGGGGAACGGCGCGCCCTCGCTCCAGGTATCGGCGGCGAGATCGTAGATCAGCAGCTCGGTCGCGCCGTTGTAGTCGCCGACGACGTAGGCCTTGCCGTCGAGGGCTGCGACCGCCACCTCGGAGCGCTCGGCCGGAGCGGAACCGGCACCCGCCCAAGTACCGGCACCTGTACCGGCGCCTGCGCCGACCTCGTGAGCGAATGCGGGCGCGGCGGCCAGAAGCGGGCCGAGCAGGACGAGGGAAGCGGGGGCGAAGCGGGTCATGCGCGGGTCTCCGGCGACGGCTTGCCGAGGCAACGCGTCAATCGCCCGCACGAGCCCGGTTTCGTCAGGCGTTGCCCGGACGTGGGGCTTGCGCCGTCCCGGCGGAGCGGCGACAACCCGGCCCCGGGCGGGCGCGGATCATCGGAGAATCGGGAGCGCGATGCTCATCAAGGCCGCCGCCGCAGCCCTGCGGCAGGTTTTCTCGCCCGCCCTGCGCGGCATCCTGTTCAAGTCGCTGGCGCTCACGGTCGGGCTGCTGGTGGTCTTGTGGTTCGCGCTGACGCGGCTGATCCAGGCGTTCCAGGCGAGCCATCACATCTCGGCCGACTACCCCTTCCTCGACACGCTCGCCTTCTTCCTGGCCGGTGCCGGGCTGTTCGTGGCGCTCGCCTACATCATGCCCGCGGTGTCGATCCTCGTGGCGGGCTTCTTCCTCGACGACGTGGCCGAGGTGGTCGAGCGCAGCGACTTTCCGGCCGACCCGCCGGGGCGCGCCCTGCCGTGGGGGCAGGCGCTCGGCTCGGCGGTCCGCTTCGCGGGACTGGCGCTGCTGGTCAACCTCGTGGCGCTGATCCTCGTCTTCGTGCCGGGGGTGAACCTCTTCGCCTTCTTCGGGGCCAACGCCTACCTGCTCGGGCGCGAATATTTCGAGCTGGCTGCCGGCCGGTTCCGGCCGTTGCCGGAGGCACGGGCGATGCGCGAGCATTATGGGTTCACGGTGATCGCCGCCGGCTGCGTGCTCGCCGGGCTGACGATCGTGCCGGTCGTCAATCTCATCACCCCGCTGTTCGGCGTGGCGCTGATGGTCCATCTGCACAAGGGCCTCGAACGGAAGGCGCTCGCCGGCCCGGCCGGACCGCAGGCCCGGCTGCCGCACCGGCCCTGACGGGGGCATTTCCGCGCTCTTCGGCGGAACGCCATCGCTCGGCCGCTCGCGGCCCGAGCCGGGGCCCGAATACTTCGCCTCTACGCTCGCCCGGCACGCCGGGAAGGGCGGCGACGGCGCGATCGCACCGTCGCTTTTGGGACGGATGCGCGTCGCTGACCCTGCGGCGTCGAACGCCCTCGGCCTGACCTGCGCCGTAGCCGTGACCAGGATTCGGCTCCGGCGACGTCCGATGCGGATCGAACGCTTTCACGCCGGTCTTGGACCGCCGCGCCGGCTTCGAAGCCGGGACCGCTCAATCGAACGCTCTAAATTAATCCCTGGTGGCAGGTGCGTACCGGCACGCCACGCCTGAGCTCGATCGCCTATACCAATAAGCGCCAAGCGAATTGAAAATTATCTCTCGGAGCGAGGGATTAAATTGGAGGGTGAACACCAGATGAAGACGTGCGTCGCCGCTGCCGTTGCCGCCTTGATCCTGGGCGTTGCCGCTCCGGTCTCGTCCGCGATGGCGTTCGACCTCGAAACCCGTCGCGCCGCACCGTCCGACGTGGCGGTCACGGGTTCGCTCGGTGTTCACGACGGCCCCCTCTACACGACCTGCCCGGCCAGCTCCGCGAGCGAGGGCAACGCCAACCAGCAGAACTTTCCGGTGAAGCAGTACGGCCAGACCTCGGGTGGTCCGCGCTGCTGACCCGGCGTCGAGAAGGGTCGGACGGATCGTCTCGGTAATATCGTGCAGATTTCGATTCTGATCTGAAATTTAACGGTAAAACTGAGTTTCGCGGTCTCAAACTCTCGCGATCCGAGACGAACTTCATTGTCTCGACGCACTTCTCCTATCTCTTCAACGAAACGACCGGGCCCGACTGGCCCGGTTTCTGCCTGTCTTTCGACGGGCCGGACGCTCGATCGCCTCGCGACGATGCGGGGCCGGCGCGGCGGACAGGAGCCATCGATCAAGGAGCCGACTGACCATGCAGCTTAAACCCATTTCCTACGCCATGATCGCCGTCTTCGCCTGCGGTCTCGTGATGACCGTCGTCGGCTCGATGAACGTGCTGCTGGGCGGTATGTAAGGGCGGCTTTCCCGTCCGCGCAGGCTGATCGTGGAACCGCCCTCCGTTCGAGCGACTTCGAGAGCGTGACGGGCCTCGGGCCAGTCTTCATGATCGAAAGCGCGGCCCGCGGCACCGTCCCAACCGGTGCCGCAGGCCGTTTCGCCGTCGGGCGAGGGCAGCCTCCGGGCGAGACCCCGCAGAGGCAGACGGTGCCGAGGCGGCCAGTTCGGAGATGAGCCGCAGCGGTCGCTGCCAGCACGCCATCCGCGTCGGCAGAAAGCACCGCCTGACCTTCTCAAAGCCGCCAAGGCGTGCTATCCCCCAACACGTGCCGTTCGACACGCCCTGCTCCTTATGGAGGGGTTTCCGGAAGACCGGAGGCCGGCGTGGGAAGCCGTCGGCGGGTGTAGCTCAATGGTAGAGCAGCAGCCTTCCAAGCTGAATACGAGGGTTCGATTCCCTTCACCCGCTCCACTCATTTCCCCTTCGCAGACAGCCACTTGGGTGCCCCCTTGATACCACGGCCCGGGGGCGCCGAGACGTTGATACCACCGAACCCCTCCGGAGCCACCTGAAGCCTCGATTCGGGCGTAGTAGCGTGCGCCCCGGCTTTTTGGTTACGCGCGACCGCCAGCGGGGTATGACGATGGCCAACGTCCCGTGGACGACGGAGGCTTTGGGTCCGGTGAGGCATTGACCTAATTGTCAAGTTTTGGGTGGCAGCGTCGTTCTGGACCGGGGCAGAGTGGCGTGATGCGCGGCAAGGGACGTCTGGATTTGGTTAAGGGTGGCGATGCCACCATGAGGCTGGGATCGGCTTCCATCACGCATGGTGACAGCCTGAAGGCCTGCAACGAGTGGCTGCCTCCCGCCTGCATCATCAGCGATGGCCCGTACGGCTTAGGGAAGTATCCCGGTGAGCCGTACACGCCGGATGGTCTCGCCGAGTTCTACGCACCGCACGCCGCGGCTTGGGCCCGGCACGCCGAGCCGTTCACCACGCTGTGGTTCTGGAACAGCGAGATCGGTTGGGCCAAGAGCCACTCGGCGCTAGAGCTTCATGGCTGGCAGTACGAGGAAACCGTCATCTGGGACAAAGGCATTGCCCACATCGCCGGCAATGTGAACTCCCGGACGATTCGCGGCCTGCCGGTCGTGACCGAGCTTGCCGTCCGCTACACGCGCAAGGCGACGCTCCAAACCGAGGGCGGCCAGGAGCTTTCACTCAAGGAATGGGTCCGTGCCGAATGGCTCCGGTCCGGCCTGCCCATGAACCAGTCGAACCAAGCCTGCGACGTCGCGAACGCGGCCACGCGGAAGTACCTGACCCAAGATCACGTCTGGTATTTCCCGCCCGGCTCCGCCCTCGTCGCGATGGCGCAGTGGTGCACGAAACGCGGCCGTCCGACAACGCGTCCCTACTTCTCGCTGGACGGCAAGACGGCTCCGACCGCCGCGGCGTGGGACCGGATGCGAGCCAAGTGGACCCATGTCCACGCCCTGACGAACGTTTGGCGTGAGTCTCCCGTACACGGGAGCGAGCGCGTGAAGGCCCTCCACGGGACCGGCTACCTGCACGCCAACCAGAAGCCGCTCGCCTTGATGGAGCGGCAGGTCCTCGCTGCAACCGACCCGGGCGACGTGGTTTGGGAGCCCTTCGGGGGCCTTTGCTCTGCGACCGTAGCAGCCGTCAGGCACGGTCGCCGGGCGCACGCGGCCGAGCTCAACCCCGAGTTCTTCGAGGCGGCCACGCTGCGCGTCCGCCGCGAGATCGAGACCCTGCCCCTCACGAGATCGGCATGAGCCCCCCAGCGCGCAAACCTCCGGGGGTCCCGTCGGCAGCGCCTGCCTTGCCGGCCGGCCCAGTTCGCATGGGTGGTCCCGATCCGAAAACGTGGCCGCATCGCGACCTGTACGACCGGGTACGCAATACCCTCTATGCCCTGCCGTCTCGGTTCCGAACCAGCCTACGCATCGCGGGCATATCTGCGACCGACTTGTTCACCCTGAACACCCCGCTGGGCGCCGCCATCGAGCAAAGCGTTGTCGAATCCCTCAACGACATGCGTGAGCTTTGGGACCCCCAACGGCAGTACCAGCAATACTCGTTCGTCAGGCAGGCTCAGGTATTCCCCGACGTTCGGCTACAAACCGGCGCCCCCGGCGTTCCGGAAGCCGACCGGGTGCTGATGGGCATCGAGCTCAAGGGCTGGTTCATCCTTGCCAAAGAAGGCGAGCCGTCCTTCCGGTACACAGCGTCGCCAATGGCGTGCGCCCCGCAGGACCTCCTGGTGGTTTATCCCTGGACCTTGGACGAGATCCTGTCCGGGGCGCCAAAGCTCCTTCGCCCGTTCGTGGAGGAAGCCCGCCATGCTGCCGAGCAGCGGAACTACTACTGGGAGAACCTGCGCCCGACCACGGGCCCGGACGCCAAGGTGACGCCAGCTACGCATCAGGCCCCCTACCCGGTGAAGAGCGACAGCTTCAACGACGTGGCGGTCAGCGATAGCGGTGGCAACTTCGGCCGGGTCGCACGGTCGCGCATCATGGACGAGTTCATCGTGGCGCTGATGCAGGAGGCGCTGTCGGGCATCCCGGCGCGCTACTGGCAGAGCTTCCTCAAGATCTTCGCGGAAGGCATCCCGAGCGCCAAGATCGAACGCGCGCTCGCGACCCTGCGCGCTCAGGCTGAGGCGGCCGGCGACGACGGGACGAAGATCGACGCCTTGGACAAGATCGCCGAGGGAATAGCCGACCTGACCGAGCGCCTGTAGCCATCAGGTCGTCTTGCTCTGGTCGTGGTCGCCCCGCATGGTGCGCGCCATCCGTGACGGCGCGGGAGGGTGCGAGGTGTAGAGGCGCAGACAGAGCACATCGGGCGGTGCTGGAGCGGTGGGCCGCCGGCTTCGAAGTTCCTGCAGACGGGTGGGCAACCCCGGCAGACGAAGGCCGAGTTCCGAGCGTCGATCCCGGCCTACGACGAGAGTTATGGTGAAGCGCATCGAGACGCCCACAGCCGCAGGCAGGCGCGAGGAGGATGGCGCCACTCGGCCGAGTCGTTCCCAGCCGGATCGAGGAGCAGGAGCCGGCCGAGAGCGCGCTATGCGCCCGCTAACATACTAATATAAAAGAAATTTTATGGAAAATTTTGTGGTTTGTGTCCATCGGGATACGCGCTTTCGCGATGCGGCCATCGTGGGGTGCCGCCTTCGCGATCCTGCCGGCGAGTGGTGCCGGACCGCCGGGATGCCTCGTCCAGCGCCGCCGCGGTACTGGATTGCTTCGCCTGACGGTTCGCAATGGTGGTGTGAGTTTCCCCCTCCGTAGCAATCCAGCACCGCGACGCAGGCCGGATGAGGCACGCGCGTCATCCGATACCTGTTCGCCAGCAAGGCCAGGCGCGGCCCTGACCCGCATCGCGCCTCCGCCGGTCCTGATCCGGGCGGCCCATGCGTTCCTTTGGCGGGCCGCCTGACGATGCGATGCCGCCGACCACCGCGGGAGACATGGGAGCGAGGCCCGCTCAGAAATCGCTGGCGAGGCCCTTCACCTCCCAATCCTCGTAGCGCACGGGTTCGAGGCCGCCCCGGCCCAGCCGCTCGGGCCGCTCGGCGATCCTGGCGGCGCGGGCATCGATCGCCGCGCGCCGCTCGGCCGCTTCCGCCAGCGCCCGCTGCGCCGCCGGGGCGAGCGCGCGGGGCGTCTCGACCGGTGTCTTGGCATCCGCCTCCGTCATGCCGGTCTCCATCCGCTTAAAGCCCTTGCCCTTGCATCCCTGGCCGACAGATGTGACTGCCTCGGCTCCGGGGCGAGCCCCCTTTCATTCCTTTTCGCTGAGAACGGCACGTCAAGCGTGGCATCGAAACCCAACCGCCGCACGCCGCCCCTCTTCGACCCGTCCGTGCCGGGGCTTGCCGCGCGCCACGTCGCGCGGGAGGCGGTCGCGACCCTGCTCGGTCCCGTCCGCGGGCTCGTGCTCGAAGACGCGCTGGCTGAGGCCGGCCGCGGCGCGGGATTCGAGGCAGGCGACGCGGCGCTCGCCCGGGCCATCGCCACGGCGAGTTTCCGCCGCCTGGGCTTCATCCGGGCGGCGCTCGCCGCCCGCCTGCGGGACGGCCTTCCCGAGGACCGGCCGCATCTTCTCGCCCTGCTGGTGACCGGAGCGGCGCAGATTCTCGACCTCGCGGTGGCCGATCACGCCGCCGTCGATCTCTCCGTGCGCCTCGCCAAGGCGGACCCGCAGACGCAGCACCTCGCGCCCCTGGTCAACGCCGTGCTGCGCCGGATCGCCCGCGAACGCGAGGCGATCCGGGCGGAAGCGGGCGATCCGCTCGATCGCAACACGCCGGATTGGCTCGCCCGCCGCTGGCGTGCCGCTTACGGGGAGGCGGCGGCCCGGACGATCGCCGCCGCCCATCTCGAAGGCGCGGCGGTCGATCTCACGATCCCCCGCGATGTCGAATCCTGGGCCGAGCGCCTCGGCGGCACCCGGCTCGATCTCGGCTCGGTCCGGCTCGCCGACGTGCGCGAGGCGGTGGCCGACCTGCCCGGCTACGCCGAAGGCGCGTGGTGGGTGCAGGACGCCGCCGCCGCCCTGCCGGTGCGGCTGCTCGCGCCGGTGGCTGGCGAGCGCGTCGCCGATCTCTGCGCGGCGCCGGGCGGCAAGACCGCACAGATCGCCGCCGCGGGCGCATCGGTGACGGCGGTCGACCGGTCCGCGGCGAGGCTGGAGCGCCTCGGGCGCAATCTCGCGCGCCTCGGCCTGTCCGCCGAGGTGGTGACCGCCGACGCCCTCGACCTGCCGGAGGACGCGCCCTTCGACGCGGTGCTGCTCGACGCACCCTGCTCGGCGACCGGCACGATCCGCCGCCATCCCGACGCCGCATGGACCAAGAGCGAGGCGGACCTGATCCGCTTGGCCGGGCTCCAGAGCCGCCTGCTCGACAAGGCGGCCCGGCTGACCCGTCCCGGCGGACGGCTGGTCTACTGCACCTGCTCCCTGGAGCCGGAGGAGGGGCCTACGCAGATCGCGGCCTTCCTGTCCCGCCATCCCGGCTTCGAACGGATTGCGATCACGCCGGACCCGCTCGCCGGCCACGCGGAGCTGATCGATGCCTCGGGCGATCTGCGTACCCTGCCGAGCCATCTCGGCGGCGGCATCGGCCGGGCAGGCGGTCTCGACGGCTTCTTCGCGAGTGTCCTGCGGCGGCGTGACTGAACGCGCCCGTGTCGGCGCGTGATCCTGTGATCCCGGTTTCCCGCGTCGCGGGCCACGCCCTCAGCAGCAATAGGCCTTCAGGCCGGCACCGACCATGGCGAGGCCCGTGACCAGGGCGAGGCCGCCGGCCGTCTCCATTCGCGCGGTCCAGGCCGGATAGCGCGGGGCTTGTCCCGCGAGAACGACGCCGCCGGACAGTGTGACGAGACTGACGAGGGCGATCATCCATCCTCCCGATCAAGGCGCCGCGTCCGAGCGCCGTCCAAACCTTCCCCACAAGGGCTTCGAAGGCGTTAACGCGCGCGTCGCGCAGACGGGCATCCCCATGGCCACCGCTGCCCACAGGCCCGCCACGAAGCTCGGTGCGAAGTCTCTCCGTCACCGAGCTGCCGCATCTCCGGGCATCTGCTTGTCATTTCCTGCAAAAAGCCCGTTAACCAATCGCTAAATTGCGTAAACAAACCCTTAGCGGGTCCGGTCGACTTCGGTTAAGTTTTTATCGAACCACGAACGTCCCTCCCGTTTCGGCAGCCCCATGCCTCACGTGTCCAGCTTCTGGGTGCGCTCTCCCGTCGTGCTTGCAGGCGCAACAAGCCTTCTCCTGGTCGGGACCGGGGCGGCCAGCGCCCACGTCAAATGGTTCTGCGCCTTCGACGTGGCCGGTCGGCCGCGCGGGCTCGAACAGGTGCTGTGCGCCGATTTCGAATGGCTGACCGGGCTCGCTCTCGTCTGCCTGATGTTCGGTTGCCTCGCCGAGGGGACGCCGCTCGGCACCGCGCTCCTCAACGCCCTCGACCGCGTGACGGTGCGGATCCGCGACAACAGCGCCCTGATCGTGCGGGCCGTGGTCGGCTTCTTCCTCGTCTCTCTGTGGAATCTCGGCGGGATCATCCTGACGCCGGAACTGAAGACCGACGCGGCCTGGATTTCCTGGCTTCAGCTCGCCATGGCCGCCGGGCTCCTGTGGAAGCGCACCCTGCCGCTGACCGCCGCCGGCATCGCGTTCCTGTTCGCCTTCGCCGTGTGGAACTACGGCGCCTTCCATCTCGCCGACTATCCGGTGTTCCTGGGCGTGGCCGCCTTCCTCGCCCTGATCGCCTTCGACCGGACCCTGTTCGGCCGGCGTCCCATCGACATCGTGCGCATCGCCGCCGCGATCACCCTGATGTGGGCCTCGGTCGAGAAGTGGGCCTACCCGCAATGGACCGATCCGCTGATCGCCGCCAAGCCCGGCATGACCATGGGCGCCACGCCCGAGCTGTTCATGCAGGCCGCCGGCGTGATCGAGTTCACCCTCGCCTTCGCCCTGATCTGGACCCCCCTGGTGCGCCGTGCCTCGGCGATCATCCTGGCCGCGATCTTCATCTCCGCCATCTTCGAGTTCGGCAAGATCGACGCCGTCGGTCACTCGAGCATCGTCGCGGTGCTGATCGCCGTCGCCGCCGACGACGCCCGCGTCGCCGCCACCCGTCGGGACGTGGTGCTCGCTCCGGTCTACTATGCCAGTGCCCTGATGATGTTCCTGGGCGTCTACTATCTCGCCCACGGCGTGCTCTACGGGAGGCTGTACGGGGTCGGCGCGGCGATCGGCGGGGTTCCGGCGATCTGATCCGGTCGGTCCGAGGGGGGCAGGTTTCGGGGGCGCCTCCGGCGGGGGAGCGCCCCCGACGCGCTTCGTCGAGGGCGTTTTCGATCGTCGAGAGGGGCATCTGCGAAAGATGTCCTCAGAAGAGGATATCCTTTCCGGTTCATTCAACAGGAACGCATTCGGACCATGGTATCGTCTGGTAAAGAATGAGCGAATGGGTCCGACGGTTCGGCAATAGCGTTTCGTTAAATACGCGCCGATGCATTTTCGCTCGCTCGAGCCCGCTTAACACGATGGCAAGCCGCCGCCGCCGACAGTCGAGCCGAGAACAACGCGGCATCGGACGGGATGGCATGAGACATCGTGAACGGACCGACGCGACGGCCCGGGTCCGGGCGGACGGCGTCCGCCTCCTGTCGCAGGCGCCTGGCGAGGCGCCCTTCATCCGCGGCCTCGACTTCGCCTCGCAGGATTGCCTCGGTCTCTCGACCCACCCCGAGATCGTGGAGGCGGCCGCCGAGACCCTGCGCCGGTTCGGCGTCCGCAGCGTCTGCGCCGCGGCCGAGGCCGGCGATCCCGGCCTGTCGCTGGCGCTGGAGCGCCGGATCGCCGACTTCCTCCAGATGGAGGAGGCGATGCTCTGCCCGACCGGCCGCGCCGCCGCGCTCACCGTGATCCGCGGACTCGTGCGCCCGGCCGACCACGTGGTGATCGACGCCTCGGTCCGGGGCGGCCTGCGCGAGGCGGCCGAGGCCGCGACACGCAACCTCTTCCCGTTCCGCCATCTCGATGCCGGGCATTGCCGCGCCCGTCTCCGGGCGATTCGCGCCCGCGACGTGGAGAACGGCATCCTCGTCGTGACCGAGAGCCTGTCCCCGGCCGATTCCGGCACGCCCGACCTCGCCGCCCTGCGGGCGCTCTGCGACGAGTACGGCGCGACGCTGCTCGTGGACGTCGCCGAGGATCTGGGTTGCCTCGGCGAGGACGGGCGCGGCCATCTCGGCCTACAGGACATGCTCGGCAAGGTCGATCTGGTGACGGGCAGCTTCTCGAAGAGCTTCGCCTCGAACGGCGGCTTCGTCGCCGCCCGCACCCGTTCGATCACCGCCTGCCTGCGCGCGAACGACGGTGCCGCCGCGAGCGCGCTCTCGCCGATCCAGACGGCGGTGATCCTCAGCGCCTTCGCGGTCATCGACGACGCCGAGGGGCAGGAGCGCCGCGCCCGGCTGATGCGCAGCGTCCTGAACCTGCGCGCGGCCCTGCGCGAGCAGGGGGTTGAGGTCAGCGGAGAGCCCTGCGCGACCGTCTCGGTACAGACCGGCTCGGCCGATCTCGCCCGCCTCGTCGGCCGCCGCCTGGCCGAATGCGGCCTGCTCGCCGATCTCGCCGCGACTTCGGAGGCCGGCCGCCTGCGGCTGCACGTGACCGCCGGACATTCCGATGCGGAAATCGCCCGCGCCGCCGCCTGCATCGCCGAAGCGCTGGAACGGGCGCGCAGCGACATCGCCGCCGCGCCGCGCGGACCGAAGTTGCGGGCCGCGGCGTAGCGTCTCTCACAAAAACTCCCGCCGCGCCGTCGCCGCCAGAGCGAGGGCGGTCGGTGACCGGGAGTTTCGTGAGGCACTCGCTAGTCCGCGCTACAGGACCATGCCGCGCGCGTCGGCCTCGCGATCCACGGTTTCGAGCAGCGCGCGCGAGGCGATCAGGCGCCGGTCGATCATCGGATCGGTGAGCCGGTCGATCCAGAGCGGCCACGTCGCACGCGCCTCCACGGTGCGATCTTCGAGATCGCTGCGCACGGCGCGAAGATAGGGGGCCGCACCGGGCCCGAGCCGGTCGAGGGTGACGCGCAGATCGCGGCGGAACTCGTGCGAGATCCGCGCGAGCCCGGCATGGGCGGTCTCGTAAGCGCCGATCAGGGCATGCGCGCGCCCGACGGCTTCCTGGGGGAACCTCGTTCGGAACATGGCAGGAATCTCGCTGGCGTCTTCTGGGACAATGCGCCGGCGCGCGCCCGGTTTCGCGTTCGACGAGCAGCAGGTCCCGACGGGTTCGAAGCGAGCTCGGCCGTGTCGAGCGTGGCTTTTCGCGCCGCCTGAACTTGTGCAGCGCATTGTTGACACCCGCGGCACGTGATGCGAGTGCGCCGCTCCTTGAGACAACGCCGCGCGACAGACCCGATCGTCGGCCCGCCGTCCGTGCGGCGTGCGGCGGGGCTGACGAGCGGGGCGACGGCGACGGGACGTCATGACGCGAGCCTTCATCTTTCCGGGGCAGGGCAGCCAAGCGGTTGGCATGGGCAAGGCGCTGAGCGAGGCGTCCCCGGCCGCCCGGCAGGTCTTCGAGGAGGTCGACGCGGCGCTCGGCCAGAACCTCTCGCGCCTGATGTTCGAGGGTCCGTCCGAGGAATTGACCCTGACCGCCAACGCCCAGCCGGCGCTGATGGCGGCGAGCCTGGCCGTGCTGCGCACGCTGGAGGCCGAGCGCGGCCTCGATCTGAAGCGCGACGCCGCCTTCGTCGCCGGCCATTCGCTGGGCGAATACTCGGCGCTCGCCGCCGCCGGCACCGTCTCGATCTCCGACGCCGCCCGCCTTCTGCGCATCCGCGGCGAGGCGATGCAGCGGGCGGTCGCACCGGGCATCGGCGCCATGGCCGCCCTGCTCGGGCCCGACCTCGCCACCGCCCGGGACATCGCCGGGGAGGCGGCGCAGGGCATGGTCTGCGGCGTCGCCAACGACAACGGCGCGGGGCAGGTCGTCCTGTCCGGGCATAAGGAGGCGGTCGAGCGGGCGATGGCGCTGGCGCAGAGCCGCGGCGTGCGCCGGGCGGTGCTGCTCAACGTCTCCGCGCCCTTCCACTGCGCCCTGATGGCGCCCGCCGCCGAGGCGATGCGCCGGGCGCTGGCCGAGGTGACGATGACGGCGCCGGTGGTGCCGGTCTACGCCAACGTCACCGCCGGCCCGCTCGCCGACCCCGATGCGATCCGCGCGGCGCTGGTGGCCCAGGTCACCGGCACCGTGCGCTGGGCCGAGAGCGTCGCCGCGATGGCCGGGGCCGGCGTCGACCGCTTCCACGAACTCGGCGCCGGCAAGGTGCTGACCGGCCTCGTCAAGCGGATCGCGCCGAATGCTTCCGCGGGCGCGGTCGGCACGCCCGACGACGTCGCCGCCTACGACTGATTCCCGTTTCGATCGGAAGAGCCGAGACCATGTTCGACCTCACCGGCCGCAAGGCCCTCGTCACCGGCGCGACCGGCGGCCTCGGCGGGGCGATCGCCCGGGCGCTGCACGCGCGAGGGGCGCACGTCGCCCTTTCCGGCACCCGCCGCGCCGTGCTGGACGAACGGGCGGCGGAACTCGGCGGCGGCCGCGTCGCCGTGGTCGAGGCCAACCTCGCCGACAAGGGCGCGGTCGAGGCGCTGCTGCCGGCGGCCGAATCGGCGCTGGGCGGCCTCGACATCCTCGTGAACAACGCCGGCATCACCCGCGACAACCTCTTCATGCGGATGAAGGACGACGAGTGGGAGGCGGTGCTCGACGTCAACCTCACCGCCGCCTTCCGGCTCTCGCGCGCCGCGCTCCGGGGCATGATGAAGCGCCGCTACGGCCGCATCATCGGCATCGGTTCGGTGGTCGGCGCCACCGGCAACCCGGGTCAGGGCAACTACGCCGCCGCCAAGGCGGGGCTCGTCGGCATGACCAAGGCGCTGGCGGCGGAAGTCGCCACCCGCGGGATCACCGTCAACTGCATCGCGCCGGGCTTCATCGCCTCGGCCATGACCGACGCCCTGAACGAGAAGCAGCGCGAGACGATCCTGACCCGCGTGCCCGCGGGGCGGCTCGGCACCGGCGCCGAGATCGGCGCGGCGGCGGTCTATCTGGCCTCGGAGGAAGCGGGTTACGTGACGGGGCAGACGCTGCACGTCAATGGCGGCATGGCGATGTACTGAGAATGTCCACAAAGGGACGTTCCGACCGGAAAACCACGCCGATGAACGCTTTCTGAACCGCCCCTCGCCAGAGCGGAAACCCTGTGTTAACACCCGGCTCAGCCGTGCAGGGGAGTTGACGGTTCAGCGGGTTGCGGCTTTTCCAAACCACGCGCGATCGAACACCGGCCGTCCAAGAAACCCCCGAAGCGGGCAGGCGGCCACGGCGCTTTCGTCAGAAGCACACACCACCACGATCGAGAAGACGAGGACCAACAACGATGAGCGATATCGCCGAGCGCGTGAAGAAGATCGTCGTCGAGCACCTGGGCGTCGAGCCTGAGAAGGTCACCGAGGCCTCCAACTTCATCGACGATCTCGGCGCCGACAGCCTCGACACCGTCGAGCTGGTGATGGCGTTCGAGGAGGAGTTCAACGTCGAGATCCCGGACGACGCGGCCGAGACCATCCAGACGGTCGGCGACGCGATCAAGTTCCTGGAGAAGAACTCCGCCTGAGGCGGTGTCCCGTGCGGGCGGGGTCGACAGGCCCCGCGCGCCGCTTACATGTCTCGGACAGGGCCCTGCGGGGCCGAACGGATCGGTTGGGATCGAACAATGCGTCGGGTGGTGATCACGGGTCTGGGGATGGTCACGCCGCTGGGTGGCAGCGTCGAGCACACCTGGAGCCGTCTCGTCGCCGGCGACAGCGGGGCCTCCGCCGTCACCGCCTTCCAGACCGACGACCTCGCTTGCCGGATCGCCTGCACGCTCCCCTTCGGCGACGGTTCCGAGGGCACCTTCAATCCCGATGCGTGGATGGAGGTGAAGGAGCAGCGCAAGGTCGATCCCTTCATCGTCTATGCCATGGCCGCCGCCGGCCAGGCGCTCGACGACGCCGACTGGCACCCGAAGACCGACGCGGACCAGGAGGCGACCGGCGTCCTGATCGGCTCCGGCATCGGCGGCATCGGCACCATCTACGATGCCTCGGTGACGCTTCACGAGAAGGGACCGCGGCGCATCTCGCCGTTCTTCATCCCCGGCCGCATCATCAACCTCGCCTCGGGGCAGGTCTCGATCCAGCACGGGCTGAAAGGTCCGAACCACGCGGTCGTCACCGCCTGCTCGACCGGCGCGCACGCCATCGGCGACGCCTCCCGGCTGATCGCGCTGGGTGACGCCGACGTGATGGTGGCCGGCGGCACGGAGGCCCCGGTCAACCGTCTTTCGCTCGCGGGCTTCGCCGCCTGCCGCGCGCTCTCCACCGGCTTCAACGACCGGCCGACCAAGGCTTCGCGCCCCTACGACCGCGACCGCGACGGCTTCGTCATGGGCGAGGGCGCCGGCATCGTCGTGCTGGAGGCGTACGAGCACGCCAAGTCGCGCGGCGCCCGGATCTACGCCGAGGTGATCGGCTACGGCCTGTCGGGCGATGCCTACCACATCACCTCGCCGGCGCCCGACGGCGACGGCGGCTTCCGCTGCATGAAAGCCGCGGTGAAGCGGGCCGGGATCGACCCGTCCGAGATCGACTACATCAACGCCCACGGCACCTCGACGCCGCTCGGCGACGAACTGGAGCTGAAGGCGGTGGAGCGGCTGCTCGGGGCGTCGGCGGCCAAGGCCTCGATGTCGTCGACCAAGTCGGCCATCGGTCACCTGCTCGGCGCGGCCGGCGCGGTGGAAGCGATCTTCTCCGTGCTCGCGATTCGCGACGGCGTGATGCCGCCGACGCTCAACCTCGACAACCCGTCCGTCGAGACGCCGATCGACCTGATCCCGCACGAGGCCAAGCGCAAGCGGATCGACACCGTGCTGTCGAACTCCTTCGGCTTCGGCGGCACCAACGCCTCGCTGCTGATGCGCCGCGTGGCATGATCCGCGCGCCGGCCTGACGCCGGGCGCGGCGGCTTCGCCGCGACCCAACGCCATTTCGCCACAAAACTGCTCAAGGATCGATGCGCCGCGGCGTCGAGCGCTCGGCGTGAAGCCGTGCGGCGAGCACGCCCCCCGGGCGGGCCTTTCGAAGGCCCCGCGAGGCCACAGCAGGATCCCGATGTTCCGCAGACGCCAAGAGCTGCCGTCTCCGCCGCCCGCTTCCGAGGAACCGTCGCTGCCGAACCGGCCGTCGCCGCGCAGCCCGGGCGAGGCCATCAAGCCGACCGTCGCCCCGCCGCCGCCCGAACAGCCGGAGCGCCGCCGCGGCGGCCTGCTCGCCACCATCAGCGGCTTCCTCACCCTCGCCGTGGTACTGGCACTGGGCGCCCTCGTCGGGCTCACCCTCGTCAATCGCCAAGCCTCCGAGCCGGGCCCGCTCCCCGCCGACAAGGTCGTGGTGATCCCGAACCGCAGCGGAACCTCCGAGATCGCCGCGATCCTCGCCCGCGAGGGCGTGATCGATCATCCGACCCTGTTCGAGATGACCGCCCGCTTCGGCGGCAAGGGGCCGCTGAAGCACGGCGAGTACATGTTCAAGGCCCATGCCAGCGTGAAGGACTCGATCGAGACCCTGAGCAACGGCCGGCAGGTCCAGCACGCCATCACCTTCCCCGAGGGCCTGACCTCCGAGCAGATCGTGGCGAGGCTCGGCGACAACGACATCCTGTCCGGCGAGATCGCCGAGACCCCGCCCGAGGGCTCGCTCCTGCCCGACACCTACAAGTTCGAGCGCGGCGCCACCCGCCAGCAGATCCTCAACCTGATGCGGGCCAAGCAGCGCGAGGTTCTGAACCAGATCTGGCAGCGGCGCAGCGCCGAGGTGCCGGTGAAGACGCCGGCCGAGATGGTGACGCTGGCCTCCATCGTCGAGAAGGAGACCGGCCGGGCCGACGAGCGGCCGCGGGTGGCGGGCGTGTTCGTCAACCGGCTCCAGAAGCGGATGAAGCTGCAATCCGATCCGACCATCGTCTACGGTCTCGTCGGCGGCCGGGGCACCCTCGGGCGCGGCATCCTGCGCTCGGAGATCGAGCGCGCGACCCCCTACAACACCTACGTGATCGAGGGCCTGCCGCCGGGCCCGATCGCCAATCCGGGCCGCGCCGCCCTGGAAGCGGTCGCCAACCCGTCCCGCACGAAGGATCTCTACTTCGTGGCCGACGGCACCGGCGGACATGCCTTCGCCGATTCGCTGGAGGGCCATCAGCGCAACGTCACCCGCTGGCGACAGGTCGAGCGCGCCCGCCAGCAGTCGCAGCAGCCCGATTCGGGCGCCGTCGACAAGGTCGACCCCAACGCCGCCGAGCCCAACGCCCCGCAGGCCCCCGGCCGCGCTTCCGCCTACGCACCGGGCTCGAACGCGGCCTTCGCCCTCGATGGCGCCGCCACCGACGGCACGCCCGGCGGCCAGCGCCCGAAGGCCTTCGATGCCTCCGAGGGCACGAAGCTCGATCCCCTGCGCAACAGAACCTACGATCTCGGCTCGCCGAAGACGGTGCCGGTGCTGCGCAACCCGTAGGGGCGTTCAGCGAGATTCTTGGGCGAACCGCGTTCCTGTATGGCTTCGTCTGACGGGGAGCGCTCTTTCTCCGTCGTGGCGAGGTGAAGCCGAAGCCATCCGGAACCGTGCCGTTGGCCGGACGCGCGCGATCGTTCGTCCCTCGGCAAAACCACGAAAGAATCAGCCGAACTGTTCGCGCAGGATGCGTTCTTCCAGGCTGTGGCCGGGATCGTGCAGCAGGACGAGGTTGGTGGCGTGGTCCAGCCACGTCTCCACGGTGCAGACCCGCCGGAATTCGGTGTGGTCGGCCACCGCCGCGACGGGCCGGTGCTCGGCGTCGATCACGTCGATGCGGATGCGCCCGTAGTTCGGCAGCAGCGCGCCGCGCCAGCGCCGGGGCCGGAAGGCCGAGATCGGCGTGAGCGCCAGGAGATGCGCGTTGAGCGGCAGGATCGGCCCGCCGACCGAGAGGTTGTAGGCGGTCGAGCCGGCCGGCGTCGCGGCGAGGATGCCGTCGGCGATCAGTTCGGGCAGGCGCACGTGGTCGTCCACCGAGACCCGCAGCTTGGCGGTCTGGTGGGTCTGGCGCAGCATGTAGACCTCGTTGATCGCCCGCGCGGTGTGGCTGCGCCCCTCGGTATCGGTGGCGATCATGGTCATCGGGTGGACGGTCGAGCGCTTGGTCGCCTCGAGGCGGTCGAGCAGGCCGTCCTCCCGGAACTCGTTCATCAGGAAGCCGACCGTGCCGCGGTTCATGCCGTAGATCGGCTTGGGCGCATTCATGAAACGGTGCAGCACCTGCAGCATCAGGCCGTCGCCGCCGAGCGCCACCACCACGTCGGCTTCCTCCGGCGGGACGTGGTCGTAGCGGCGCATCAGGGCGTCCGCCGCCTCCCGCGCATCCGCCGTGGGGCTCGCCACGAAGGCGATCCGAGAAAAGCGCCGCGGCATCCGTGCTGTCAGCCCTGTTGACGGGAAGAGGCCGAGCCGGTCTCACTCGGGGCAGCGTCGAGGCCCGCAGTGACACCGGCCTGCCGAGGAGAGCCATAGCATGGAGCGCCCGCTCCTCGTCTACACGACCTTTCCCGACGCACCGACGGCCCTCGCCGTCGGGGAGGCCCTGGTGCGCGAACGCCTCGCGGCCTGCGTGAACGTGATTCCGGGGATGCTGTCGGTCTACGCCTGGAAAGGCGCGGTGGAGCACGGCGAGGAGGTCGTGGCGATCCTCAAGAGCCGGGAGGGGCTGGCCGACGCCCTCGGGGCCGCCCTCAGGGAGCGGCATCCCTACGAGACCCCGATCATCCTGCACCTGCCGGTCTCGGGCGCCGATCCGGACACCGCCGCCTGGATCCGGACGGAGACCGGCCTCGGCTGAGCGCCGTCTCCCGCCCGGCGGACCGGTGCGGTCGGCATGGAAAAGGGCGCGGACCCGTTGCCGGACCCGCGCCCTGGAACCGTCGGTCGAGAGACTCAGATACCCACGAGGGGTGACATCACGCGCTGCTGACGGGCGATGCTGGCCTCGTACCGCTCGGCCTGAAGCCGCGTCAGGCCCGAGACCAGGGCCAATGACCCGCGATAGACGGTGTAGGTGCCGTCCTGGGTCGGTTTCACGCGAATGAGCTCGGACATGGGACCACTCCCTGCCAGGGGTCAAACATCGAACGCGTTACCACGGAAGAGTACGTTAATCTGCCGTTCACATCTTGCAAGCCGTTTCGTGACCGGACGCACGAACGATTTTCCTGTGCAGTGCAAGAAGCGAACGTGCATTTTGCGGTGCGGCATCGACGGTCGCGGCAAAGGATCGAGCGTTCTTCCCGAGTCTTAAGCCAAGGCGGTACGCGCCCGCGGTCGATCGGACATCGGCAGTGCAAATCTTGCATCAACACTTTTCCATTATCGTGACGCCGACGTCGCCTATTGCGGTAGTCCCCGATGCCGGATTTCCCCCTTCCGCCCGCCGATCACTCGACCGAAACGGGACCGGGCGACGTCGCGACGCATGTCGAGGCGGCTCTCGTCGCCCGGCGCGAGGAGCGGGCGTCCACCAACTGGATCGCGCTGATCCGGCTGTTCGACGGCACCGAAATCCCGTGCAACGTCAAGGATATCTCGAAGTCCGGGGCGAAGCTCGGCGTTCCGGCCGCCTATGAACTGCCCGCGACCTTCATGCTGCGAATCCTCGGCCGGGACTTCGTGCTGCGGGTGAACCTCGCGTGGCGGCGCGGCAATTACGCGGGCGTGCGAATCGAGCGCATCGCCAAATTGCCGGTCGCGGAGGAGAAGAAGGCGGCACCCGTCGAACAGGTGCCGGATTACCATTCCATCGGGACGCGCCGCAGCCGATCCTCGGACTGATACGACATCCGGTTGATGACCTCGGCCTCTCGTGTGTCATTGCGAGGCGAAGCCGTGGCAATCCAGGGCGCGACACCTCCGGATAGGGCGGCGGCCTGGATCGCTTCGCATTCGCTCGCGATGACGGGTGAAGAACCGAGCCGATCAACCGGAAACCGTATGACCCGGCCGCGCGGCATCGGGTGGGGCCGGATGTCCACGATGCGGCAAGGGAGCCGCCCGCTTCCCCGGTGAGGCGATGGGCGGCGTGTCCCTCGTTCCCGATCGTTTGTTCGGCAACACCCTTGCAAGGCCTCGTCGTGAACCGGTAACCCACCGTGCTGCGGCGTGCGTTCGGCGGACTGCCCGCGGGACGCGCCCTCGACCGCGAACCGGCGCCTCGACCCCCGCGCGAATCATGGGAGCCGTCCTTGGCCACCATCATCCCCGTCTCGCCCTTCGACTACGTCGTGTTCGGCGCCACCGGCGACCTGACCCAGCGCAAGCTCCTGCCGGCGCTCTACCAGCGCTACCGCGACGCGCAGATCCCGGAGACGAGCCGCATCATCGGCGCCTCGCGCAGTCACATGTCCGCGGAAGAGTTCCGCGAGCGCGCCCGCGACGCCCTGAAAAGCTTCGTGCCGGCGGGCGAGATCGACGAGGCCAAGCTCGACGGCTTCCTCGACCACCTGTTCTACGTCGCCGTCGATGCGCTCGGGGACGACGGCTGGGACGCCCTGAAGAGCCTGCTCGACGAGCGGCCCGATAGAATCCGGCCCTACTATCTCGCCACCTCGCCGGACCTCTACGGCGCGATCTGCCGGAACCTCGACCGCTACGGGCTGATCGGCGAGAAGAGCCGGGTCGTGCTGGAGAAGCCGATCGGCAAGGATCTGAAATCGGCCCGCGCCATCAACGACGCGGTCGGCGCGGTGTTTCCGGAGAACCAGATCTTCCGGATCGACCACTATCTCGGCAAGGAGACGGTGCAGAACCTGCTCGCGCTGCGCTTCGCCAACACGATCTTCGAGCGGCTGTGGAATTCCGACGTCATCGACCACGTGCAGATCACGGTGGGCGAGACCGTCGGCGTCGAGGGCCGCGGCGGCTACTACGACACCTCCGGCGCCCTGCGCGACATGGTGCAGAACCACATCCTCCAGCTCCTCTGCCTCACGGCGATGGAGAGCCCGATCTCCCTCGACGCCAATTCCGTGCGCGACGAGAAGCTGAAGGTGCTGCGCGCGCTCAAGCCCATCGGCGCCGCCGACGTGCAGAGCGTGACGGTGCGCGGCCAGTATGCGGCGGGCGCAGTGAACGGCCGGCCGGTCGAGGGCTACCAAGCCGATCTCGGCGACGACAGCCCGAGCCGGACCGAGACCTTCGTCGCCCTCAAGCTCGAAGTGCAGAGCGGGCGCTGGGCGGGCGTGCCGTTCTACATCCGCACCGGCAAGCGCCTGCCGAAGAAGCTGTCCGAGATCGTGGTGCAGTTCCGCGCCTCGCCGTTCTCGATCTTCCCGGCGGACGCGTTCGGGCGGGAGCCGAACCGCCTCGTCATCCGCCTCCAGCCGGAGGAAGGCATGAAGCTCGAGGTGATGACCAAGGATCCGGGCCCCGGCGGCATGCGCCTGCGCCCGACCAACCTCGACATCTCCTTCGAGGAGACCTTCAAGCAGCGCTACCCCGACGCCTACGAGCGGCTCCTGATGGACGTGGTGCGCGGCAACGCCACCCTGTTCATGCGCCGCGACGAGGTCGAGGTGGCGTGGGCCTGGGCCGACACGCTGCTCAAGGCCTGGGCCGACCGCCCCGAGCCGCCGCGCCCCTACGCCGCCGGAAGCTGGGGCCCGACCGCCTCGATCGCCCTGATCGAGCGCGACGGCCGCACGTGGCACGAGGAGATCGGCTGATACGACATCCGGTTGATGATCTCGGCCTCTCGCGATGACAGAGGGGGGCCAAACCCGAAGCGATCGATCGGAAACGGTATGACGCCTCCTTGGCATGAGGAAATCAGATGACGCCGGTCATGCCTCCGGCGGCGCCCCCTCGGTCGGCCGGTCGATGATACGGCGGCCGAACAGGCTCGCCACCAGCTCGACGAGCACCCGGGCACTGCGCCCGCGCTCGTCCAGGAAAGGGTTCAGCTCAACCACGTCGAGGGAGCCGACGAGTCCCGAGTCGCACAGCATCTCCATGATGAGATGCGCCTCGCGGAAGGTCGCCCCGCCCGGCACCGTCGTGCCGACGCCGGGCGCGACGGTGGGATCGAGGAAGTCGACGTCGAAGCTCGCGTGCAGGTGGCCGTCGACCGCCGCCACCCGGTCGAGGATGCGCCGCAGGGGCGCCACCACGCCGAACTCGTCGATGCTGCGCATGTCGACGACGTGCACCTGCCGCTGTGCCACGAGCGCCCGCTCGCCCGCATCGATGGAGCGCAGGCCGAACAGGTGGACGTGGCGCGGATCGAGCGACGGGCGCTCGCCTTCCTCGAACAGGGCCTCGAAGCCGGGCTCGCCGCAGAGCGCGGCGAGCGGCATGCCGTGCACGTTGCCCGACAGCGATGTTTCGAGGGTGTTGAAGTCCGCGTGCGCATCGAGCCAGAGAACGAAGAGCGGCCGGCCGCTGCGGCTGCAATGACGAAGGGCGCCGTCGATCGAGCCGAGGGAAAGGCTGTGATCGCCACCGGCGACCAGCGGCAGGCTCCCGCGGCCGAGAGAGGCTTCGACCGCTCGCGAGATCCCGGTCATCCAGGCGCGGATCGCCGGAAGATCGCGCTGACCCGGCACGCAATCCGGGTCGAGGTCGCCCCGGTCGGCGACCGAGACGCCGAGATCCTGCAGCACCCGCACAAGTCCGGCGGTGCGCAGGGAGGCGGGGCCCATCACGGCGCCGGGCTCGCTCGTCCCGATCTCGATCGGTGCGCCGATCACCTCGATGGCTTGCGACGGGTGCATGAGGTAATTTTCCAGCAAGAACGAAGGGCAGCGAGCCGGAAGCGGCCGATGGCACGCCCGGCCGGGCTTCAGACCGGAAGGCGCATCGCCGCCGAAGATGCAATCGGCCGGCCAGACGCGGGTCCGGCTGGAGCCGGTTTCCGGGGCGATGCGCGAGGCCCGACCTTCACAGTGCCGGGAGCGCTGCCCTCCTGGCCCGGCTCGCGCCCGCCAGTTCGCCGATGGCGGTGAGCGTGTCCCGCTCGGCCTCGCGGGCGATCTCGGCGAGGCGGGCGGGGGTCGGCATCGGCAGGCGCACCAGCACCATGGTGCCGACGCCCTCCTCCGAGCGGATGCGCAGGGAGCCGCCGTGCAGTTCGGCGGTGGAGCGGGCGATGGCGAGGCCGAGGCCCGATCCCTTGTAGCTGCGGGTGAGGTTGGTCTCGACCTGCTCGAACGGCCGCCCGAGCTTGGAGATCGCCGATTTGGGGATGCCGATGCCGGTATCGCCGATGAACAGGTGGACGAAGCCGTTGCAGGGCCGCCCGCGCAGGGCGATCCGCCCGCCCTCCGGCGTGAACTTCACCGCGTTCTGGACGATGTTGAGCAGGATCTGCTGCAGCGCCCGCTCGTCCGCCAGCACCTGGAGCTGGCCGGCGAGCTCGATGTCGATGGCGACGGACTTGGTGGCGGCCTCCTTGGCGACCAGCAGCACCGCGGCGGAGATCGCGTTGTCGAGGGCGAGGTCGCGGCGAACCAGCTTCACCCGCTTCGCCTCGATGCGCGACATGTGCAGGATGTCGTCGATGACCGAGAGCAGGTAGGTGCCGCTCTGCTGGATGTCGCGGCAATAGTCGGCGTAGCGGGGGGAGCCCAGCGCGCCGTAGACCTCGCTCTCCATCAGCTCGGCGAAGCCCATGATGGCGTTGAGCGGCGTGCGCAATTCGTGGCTCATGTTGGCCAGGAATTCGGACTTGGCCTGGTTGGCGATCTCGGCCCGGGCCTTCTGGTCGAGATGGCGCTCGGCCAGGTCGGCGAGCTGCTGCGTCTGGTGCTCCAGGGTGCGGCGGGAGCGCTTGAGATCCTTGACCGTCTCGATCAGCTCGCGCTCCGAGGCGACGAGCTGCTCCTGATGTCGCTTCAGGCTGGTGATGTCGGTGCCGACCGAGACGTAGCCGCCGTCCTTGGTGCGCCGCTCGCTGACCTGGAGCCAGCGGCCGTCCGCCAATTCCACCTCGAAGGTGCGGGCATGGCCGCGCTCGGCCCCCGGTATGCCCCGGCGCACGGGGGGGAGGGCGCCGCGGCCCATGATCTCGTCGTAGCGCCGGCCCGGCACCGCGTCCTCGTTCGAGAGCGCGTGCAGGGCGCGGAACTTCGAGTTGCACAGCACCAGCCGGTTGCCGGCGTCCCACAGCACGAAGGCCTCGGAGATCGCCTCGACCGCGTCGCGCAGGCGCATGTCGGCGGTGGCGGTGAACTCGGCGAGGCGGCGCTGCTCGGTGACGTCCATGGCGATGCCGACGAGGTGGCGGCTGCCGTCGACCGCGTCCTCGACGATCTCGGCGCGGGTGCGCAGCCAGATCCACGCGCCGGCGGCGTCGCGGATGCGGAACTCGTGGTCGACCGTGGCGTGGCTCGCCGCGAGGTGGCGGGCGAGGCCGTAGAGGTCGCCGTCCTCCGCGTGCAGCAGGGCGTTCACGTCGCCGAAGGACAGGAGAACCTTCTCCGGGGTGTAGCCCAGCAGGGCATACATCGAATCGGACCAGAAGATGGTGCCTCGGGCGATGTCCCAGTCCCACAGGCCGCAGCGCCCGCGGCCGAGCGCCGTGTCGAGGCGCTGCTTGACGAGTTCGCAGACCTCGTCCGCCGCCTGCGCCCGCCGGGTCTGGAGAATGTAGGCGACGGCCATCCCCGCCAGCACGAGGCCGATCGCCGAGAGCGTGACGGCGTGGTGCCAGAGCCTCCGCCACCACTCGGCGGTGATCGGCTCGAACCTCTGGACGACGGCGACCTGTCCCGATCCGTCGGACAGGCGGCGGGCCGCGACGACGGCCTGTCCGCCGCCCTGGAGACCCACGATCATGGCACCGGCGCTCTCGCCCAGGATCGCGATCGGCTCGCCCTCGGCGAGATAGTCGGTGAAGGTGGCGGCGACGACGGGATGGGGAAAGGCGGCGCGGATCCGACCGTTCGGCCCGATCGCCAGAACCTCGCAGCCGGCCGGCAGCAGGTGGACCGGCAGAACCCGGTCGAGACGGGTCTCGCCGGCGGCCGGGGCCGTCGAGAGTGCCAGGGCGGCGAGGCGGGCGAAGGCTTCGGCCTCGCGGCTGGCGACGCGCATCGCCTCCTCGTGGCGCCCGCGCAACTGGATCACCGCCACGCCGAGCAGCGTGAGCATGAACACGGTCAGCAGGGCGGGGAGCGCGTAGCGCAGCCACGTCTCGGCCCGGATGAGACGGGCCTGAGCGGTGCCGGTCGTACGCTGGATCCCGAGGATCGTGTCCGCGCGCGCACGTGCGGACAGGGACGCGGAGACCGCCCCCGGCATATCGACACCTCTGCACTGGCTGAGAACGGCGCTTCGGCCGGGGCCGCACCGGCTGTTCCGAATCGTATTCACATTGGACATCGGGGGCGGGCGTTTGTCCACGCCGTTTTTGGAGCGCTGGATTGACTCGCCGCGGCTCTTCATGGCCGCGGCGCGGCCCGCGAGTCGTGGAAACGCGTTCCTCGACAGAACGTTAGCTAGCCGGCCAAGCTTCGTGTCCCGATATCGGCCGCGTCACGAGAAAGCCCGGGCGTGGCAACGATGCGACGCAGGGCCGACTCGGCTGCCGCCCGACGCACCGGTTCGAGGCGGCGCCAGGAGCCGAAGGCGGTCATCAGGCGCGCGGCGACCTGCGGATTGGTGCCGTCGAGGGCCAGCACGGTCTCGGCCACGAGGTCGTAGCCGGCCCCGTCGGGGCGGTTGAACTGTGTCGGGTTGGCGAGGCTGAAGCTGCCGACGAGGGAGCGCACGCGGTTCGGATTCGTCATGGCGAAGGCCGGGTGGCCCTGCAGGCGGCGGATGCGCGCGACGGTTCCTTCTTCGGGGATGGTGGCCTGGATCGCGAACCACTTGTCGAGCACCAGGGGCTCGCCCGCGTCACGCTCGGCGAAGGCGGCCAACGCCGCCTCGCGGGCCTCGCCCGGCAGCAGCGCGAGGGTGGCGAGCCCCGCGAGACGGTCGGTCATGTTGGTGGCGCGCGCGATCTGCGCCTGCGCCAGGGCGGTGCCGACCTCGGCGTCGGCCGCGGCGATCCCGTCGAGGGCGGCGTTGCGCAGCGCCCGCCGGCCGGCGGAGGCCGCATCCGGCGAGAACGGCGCTCCGGCCGGCTCCGCCAGGGTCTCGCGCAGGCTCGTCAGACGCCGGCGCAGACCGGCGCCGAGGCGGCGGCGCAGGTCGCGGCGGGCGCGGAAGATGGCGTCGGGATCGATCTCCGTGCCGATCTCGTCGGCGACGTCGCCCTCGCTCGGCAGGGCCAGGATCTGGGCGGCGAAAGCCGGGTCGCGCAGGGCCTCCGCGTCGAGGAAGGCGTCGAGCGCGGCGGCGAAGAGGTCCGTCGCCGCGCTCGCGTCGCCGCCGCGCACCTGCGTGGTCATCAGGCCCAGGGCGACCCGCTGGGCCGCCTCCCAGCGGTTGAACGGATCCGGGTCGTGGCGAAGCAGGGTCAGGCGCGCGGCGTCGTCGAGCGCGCGCTCCACGCGCACCGGCGCCGAGAAGTCGCGGAACAGCGAGGGCACCGGCACGGCCGCCACGTTCTCGAAGGTCAGCGTGTCCTCGGCCGTGTCGAGGACGAACACGCCGTCCACGACCCGCTCGCTCGCCGCCGCGAGCGGGCCGTCGGCGCCGACGAGGCCGAGGCCGACGGGGATGACGAGCGGCGGTGCGTCCGCTCCGGCGCCCGGCCGGGTCTGGCGGAATTCCAGGCGATAGGTCCGCGCGCGGGCGTCGTAGTGGCCGGCGACGGCCACCCGCGGGGTGCCCGGCCGCTCGTACCATTCGGCGAAGCGCGCCAGATCGCGGCCGGTGACCGCCTCGAACGCCCGCAAGAAGTCCTCGACGGTGGCGGCGGTGCCGTCGTTGTCGGCGAAGTAGCGGTCCATGCCTTGGCGGAACGCCGCCTCGCCGATCAGGGTGCGCAGCATCCGCACGATCTCGGCGCCCTTCTCGTAGACGGTGGCCGTGTAGAAGTTGTTGATCTCGGCATATCGCTTCGGCCGCACCGGGTGGGCGAGCGGGCCCGCATCCTCCGGGAACTGGCGGGCGCGCAGGGTCCGTACCTCGGCGATCCGGTGGACGGCGCGCGAGCGCATGTCCGAGGAGAATTCCTGGTCGCGGAAGACGGTGAGACCCTCCTTCAGGCAGAGCTGGAACCAGTCGCGGCAGGTGACGCGGTTGCCCGACCAGTTGTGGAAGTACTCGTGGGCGATGATCGCCTCGATCGCCGCGTAGTCCGCGTCGGTCGCGGTCTCAGGCGACGCGAGCACGTACTTGTCGTTGAAGATGTTGAGGCCCTTGTTCTCCATCGCCCCCATGTTGAAGTCGGAGACGGCGACGACGTTGAACACGTCGAGGTCGTAGGCGCGGCCGAAGGCGGTCTCGTCCCAGGCCATGGAGCGCTCGACCGCGTCGAGCGCGTAGGCGGCCCGGTCGCCCTTGCCCGGCTCGACATAGACCGCGATCTCGACCGCGCGCCCCTCCATCGTGGTGAAGCGCCTGGCCACCCGGTCGAGGCATCCGCCGACCAGGGCGAACAGGTAGGCGGGCTTCGCGTGCGGATCGTGCCAGACCGCGTAGTGCCGGCCCGTGCCGGCGATCGCGCCCGCCTCGACCGGATTCCCGTTGCCGAGCAGGACGGGGGCGGCCTCTCGCTCCGCCTCGATCCGGGTGGTGTAGACCGAGAGCACGTCCGGCCGGTCGAGGAAATAGGTGATGCGCCGGAAGCCGTCGGCCTCGCACTGGGTGCAGTAGACGCCGCCGGAGCGGTAGAGGCCCATCAGCTTCGTGTTGGCCGTGGGGTCGAGCCGCGTCTCGATCCGCAGCGTGAACGGCCGCCGCGGCGGCGCGTGCAGCGTCAAGCCCGACGGATCGGCCCGGTAGGCGTCCGGCGCGGGCGCCTGCCCGTCGAGGTCGAGCGCCAGCAGCGTCAGGTCGTCGCCGTCGAGGACGAGGGGCGCGCCCGCGCGCCCCGCCGGGTTCGGGCGGAGCGCCAGCGTCGCGGTCACGCGGGTGTCGTGCGGATCGAGGCGCACGTCGAGTTCGACCCGATCGATCAGGTGGTCGCTCGGGCGGTAATCCTCGAGGTGGACGGTCGGAGGCGTCTCGGTGCGCATGCCAGCGTTCCCCGTGCGGCCGGGCGGTGTTTCGGACCGGCGGTCCCGCGTCCTTGTGCGGCGCGTGAACACGGGAGGCAACGTGCCATTGCCCTGAGGCGGGAGGACGCTGCGATTGACGCGCCCCGCGCCTCGCCCAGATAGGCGGCGGTCGGAAGGAAACCGCTAATCATGGAATACCTGCACACGATGGTCCGCGTGGCGGATCTCGACCGCGCGCTCGCCTTCTACGTCGACACCTTCGGTCTCAAGGAGGTCCGGCGGGTCGAGAACGAGAAGGGCCGCTTCACCCTCGTCTTCCTCGCGGCGCCCGGGGACGCGGCGCGCGCCGAATCGAGCAAGTCGCCCCTGATCGAGTTGACCTACAACTGGGATCCGGAGGCGTATTCCGGCGGGCGCAATTTCGGGCATCTCGCCTATCAGGTCGACGACATCTACGCCTTCTGCCAGCGGCTGAGGGATGCGGGCGTCACCATCAACCGCCCGCCGCGCGACGGGCACATGGCCTTCGTGCGCTCGCCCGACGGCATCTCCATCGAGATCCTGCAGAAGGGCGGCTCGAAGCCGCCGCAGGAGCCCTGGGCTTCCATGGAGAATACCGGAAGCTGGTGAGGCGGCCAGCCGGGCACCCCGCGCCGTGACGGCGGGGCCCGGCCGTATCCGGTCAACGTTCGAGCTTGGGGGTGATGCCGAGTTCGGCGAGCTTGGCGCTCACCGCATCGACCGGCCGCTTCAGCCGCAGGCTGATGACGGAGACCGGCACGCCCTCACGGGCCATGCTGCGCAGGCTCTGCACGGCGTCGAGGCTCCAGTTGGTGTCGGTCGCCATGATGTCCTCCTTCTCTCAAGCCGTGGGACGACCCGGGAAGAAGCTTTCGGGACCGCCCCGCCCGAACGAGGTGGGTTCCGCGGACGCCTCCGGCAACGTCACGCCGAACATCTGTGCATGCCCGCGACTCGGGCAGCGCGGAGGGTCGGCCGGCCGCGGAGCGTGCCGCGAAAGGGGACGCGCAGGCTCGGGCGCTCGACCTTGAGCAGGATGTTGGAGCCGCCGGTGACGGCGCCGGTGCGATCGCGCAGCAGGGTCGGGTAGGGCATGAAGCCCATCCGCGTCCCGTCGGGTCGTTCGAGGCCGATCTGGACGCCACGCACGGCGCGCTCGCCCGCGAGCGCCAGCGCCATGGGCGAGCGGTCGTGCGGCAGAGGCGTCCCATCCGTCTCGAATAGCCGCCAGGATCCGCACCAGCGGGCTTTTCCGAGGACGGGACGGAAGCCCCACAGCTCCGCGGCAGCCTCGTTGTAGTAGGTCAGCCAGCCGTCGGAATCGGTGGTATAGAGCGGCGCGTCGATCTGCCGGAACAGATCGGCCCGCGACGGCTCGTGATTCCAGTCCGAGTCCGGTGCGTCGAAATCGTAGGCGAAATCATCCGTGTCCATCGTGCTCCCCACGACATGCGGGCCTTCGAAATGCCCGCGCCCAGCATTTCGTGCCCCCCTCTGTCATGGGTTCCTGGGGACCCTCCGGCGCTTCGGCCGGGCTGGGTCCTTCGGCGCGGCGCCGGGGCGCCACCCTCCAGATCGTCCAATCCTTGCGGGATTGTGCCTCGAAGCTTCCGGGGGCGGTCGCTCCTCGACGCCATGAACGGCGGCAATGGCCGAACTGGGCTCTCCCGCTGGATCTGCGGCGGACGACAAGTACAATGCATGTCTTGCCCGGCGAGGCAAGAGCTCGATGGCATTTTGCCGGCGGCACCGGTGACGAGAGGCCGATTGAACCTATTGCAGTGCAAAACAAGACCAGATCTCGTGCGACATGACGCGATTTCCCGGGTCGGCGGAGCGGCGAATACCGCTTTTTCGGGTTTTGTGCCTTTCGGCTGAGTGGGCTGGCCGCCGCTTCGTGTGCAACCGAGGCCGGAGCGGGCGAATGCCGGTCGAGACCCGCGGTGATTCGAGCCGCCGGCCCGAGAAAGCCGGCACGAGGAATTCGAGTCAAACGTTCGGCGGCCCACTCGACCCCGGCCCGGGGATGATCACGAAACCCTTCCCGGTCGCGCTTCTGGCGACGCGCATCCGGGAGGTGGTCGAGCATTCGTGAATCGGAGCTTGACCGCAGGCCGCGGCGGAGGCTTGTCCGTCCTGACGGATTTGTCGACTTGTGGACAGCCCGGAACGGCCCAACACCGCGGACGTTGACCGGCCGCGAGACACGATCGTTTTCAGGCGGCACAGCGAGCGAACAGACGAGCGGAATGGGTGCTGACACGCCAGCGGGCGGCTTTTCGAGGACGGGCGGGGAGGCTCCGTTCGACTTGGGCGACGGTTTTCGCCGCTTCGCCGACCATGTGCCGCTGATGATGTGGCGCACGGACGATTCCGGTTGCTCCACCTACCACAACGAGTGCTGGCTCCAGTTCACCGGCCGTCCCCTCGCCGACGAGATCGGCGACGGCTGGCGCAGGGGCCTGCACCCGGACGATTTCGAGCGCCACGCCGAGATCGTGGCCCGGGCCCTCGAATCGCGCCTGCCCTTCACCGTGGAATACCGCCTGCGCCGCCACGACGGGGCCTATCGCTGGCTGCTCGATACCGGCCGGCCGCTGGAGGAGAAGGGCGTCTTCCAGGGCTATCTCGGTTCCTGCTTCGACATCACCGACCGCAAGAACGCCGAGGAGCATGCCGAGCGCGCCCTGATCGAGAAGGAGACGCTACTGGCGGAAATCTATCACCGGGTGCGCAACAACCTCCAGGTGATGGTCAGCCTGATCGGCCTCTACGGCCGCGCCGCGCCGGAACCATGCCGCGGCAGCTTCGATGCCCTGGGGCAGCGGGTGCGGGCGATCGCCCTGGTGCAGCAGCACCTGCACGAGGCGCCCCACATCGCCTCGATCGATCTGCGCGACTATCTCCGCCGGCTCGCCTCGGGCCTCGGGCAACTGCGCCGGGCAGGGCGGATCGGGGTCTCCGTCGAGGGCGACGGCACGAGCCTCGTCGAGCCCCGCACCGCCAACGCGCTGGGCATGATCGTGGCCGAGATCGTCGCCGAATGCCTCGATACCACGACCGAGATCTGCTGCATCGCCATCCGCATCGATGCCGGCATCGGTGCGCCGGTGCGGCTCTCGATCGTCTCGGAGGCCGGTGAAGCCGCCGCCGAGGGGCGGGAGGGCGTGCCGAAGCTGGGCCCGCGCCTGATCGCCGCCTACGCCGCCCAGGCCGAGATCGCGGTGAGCGGCATGGCGACGGCGGCCGACCCGCTCCTGCTGCAACTGCCCGAAGCGCGGGCCTACGTCCCGCCCTCGCTTCCGCCCGCCCTGCGCTGAGAGCGCCTCGCGGCCGGGGCCCGCGCTCGCTATATCCGGGGCCGGTTTCCCGATCCTTTCGAATTCGAGTGCCATGCTGCCCGACCTCGACACCATCATCGAGAACTTCGAGCTCATCGACGATCCGCACGAGCAGCTCGTGTACGTCATGGAGCTCGGCCGCCTGCTGCCGCCCATGCCGGAGGCGTGGAAATCCGATCGGAACCTCGTCCGCGGCTGCGAGAGCCAGGTCTGGCTCGTCGTCTCGGCCGAGGAAGACGGCGGGCGACTGACGATCGTGGGCGACAGCGACTCGCATCTGGTGAAGGGCTTCGTCGCCCTGATGGTCGCCCTGTATTCCGGCAAGAGCCCGGAGCAGGCCGCGAAACTCGACGGGCTCGATCTCCTGAAGCAGCTCGATTTCGGTGCGCACGTCACCTCGAAGCGCTCGAACGGCGTCCGTGCCATGGTCGAGAAGATCCAGCGCGACGCCGGCAGGGTGTCCTGATCGCCCGTCGGAAGGTGCGCTCCGGCAGGGCACGCCTTCCGACGGGCCAAGGCGGTCCCGTCAGCCGATCCGCGGAGAGCGCCACGACCGGGTGCGCGCCCGCTCCGGCCCAGTCGCCGCCCGCTCGATCCCGTAATGCTCGGCGAGCCGCCCGAGGGCGATGCGGGCGACCACTTTCGCCGAGCGGGCCGGCCAGCGCCGCTCCGCTTCGATCCGCTCCAGCCCCTTGAGGAAGCCGCACAGGTCGATCAGCAGCCCGGAGAGATCGGAGCCGACCGCCGCGAGGGCGCGTTCCACGCCCTGGCGCGCGGCGATCGTCCGGTCGGAGGCGGAAGCCGGATCGCGCGGTCCGCCGCCATCGACCCTCGGGGCGGTCCAGTCGGTCGAGAGCTGCGGCAGCATCTGCGCCGCGGCGAGGTCGTGGCGCAGGCGCTCGCCCGCCGCGAAGGCGGCGGCGTCGATCATCGGCTCGCCGTCGCGTCCGCGCCGCCGCGCCATCCAGGCGAGCGGACTCTCGGCCGCGTCCCGCAGCCGCTCCGCCTCGCCCATCCCCTCCCGCACCACGGCGAGGTGCTGCATCCGGAAGCTGTCGGGTCCGCAGGCCTCCGCCCGCCGAAGCCGCGCGCGCCCGGCCGCACCGATCACCAGCCGGTTGCGCCGCCCGTCGTCCCGCGCCGCGAGATCGGCCGCCACCAACGCCTCGCCGGCCCGTGCCGGAAACCGCCCGGCACCCAACGACACGCCGCGCCCGCCGCCGCGCACGATCAGGGTTTCCGGCGCGCACGGGTCCGGGAAGGCATAGGCGCCGTCAGGCGCCAGAGCGGCGAGCAGGCGTTCGGCCTCACGCCCGAGATCGTCGAATATGTTCGTGTTTTGTTCTTTTCCCATGACACCACCCGAACCGGAACAGCGATCGGAGGCTAAGGGAAAATCGTCCTAATACAAGTCTTGACAGAGCGAGGTGCCGCCGCAGGTTGCACCGTGACGCTGGCGCTCCCGGTCGATTCAGACCCGGGCCGGCCTCGTCGGCGGCTTCTTGAGGATCGCGGCGATCTCGTCCTCGGACTTGCCGCGCACCTCGTAGCCCATCTCCTCGAAGCGCGCGATCAGGCGGTCGCTGTCGCAGGCGGAGCGGGCCGCCCATTCCGCAAGCCGTTCATTGGTCTCGGACAGTCGTTCGGAAGGGCTGTCTTCGCTCATGACGGGTGAATGCAGGAAACCGCGCGTCGTTCCGCATCTTTGCTGTTGATAAGCCGATTCGGCCCCGCTTTCGCTGAATGAGGGCGCGGAGCGGGGCCGGGGGCCGCTTACGCGGCGGCGTCGTAGCCCGGACGCGGCTGGCCGAGGCCGATCGCCTTGGCCAGGTCGGACCGGGCCTTGGCGTAGTTCGGGGCCACCATCGGGTAGTCGGCCGCGAGGCCCCACTTGGCGCGGTACTGCTCGGGGGAGAGGTTGTACTTGGCCCGCAGGTGCCGCTTGAGCGACTTGAAGGTCCGGCCGTCCTCCAGGCAGACGAGGTAGTCGGGCTGGATCGACTTCTTGATCGGCACGGCCGGCTGGATCGGCTCCGGCGCGGCGGCCTGAGGTGCCGCTTGGCCGGTGCCGACCCGGATCAGGGCACCGTGGATGCTGCCGATCAGACCCGCGAGCTCGGCAGCCGGCACCGGGTTGTTGCTCACGTAGGCGGCGACGATGTCGGCCGTGAGAGCGACGTAATCGACCGGCGTCTCGGTTTCGTTCATGATGGAATGATGTCCCTTCGCGGTGCGTTGCGCACGATCTGCCCAGGCGATCTCCCGACGCGACGACGGAAGCGGCCGGGAACGGACCGGCTTGTGCAATCGACCCACTTGTTTTCGGTTTGGCGTGACGCCCCCACAGTCACGGGAACCGCCTAGAACATCGAGATTAGACCCGCAAGACGGGGCGGGTATGCACAACTGAACGGATCGAGCCCGTTGGGGATGTGCTCATTTTCTCGTGAATGCTCGACATCCGTCCTCGACGGGTCTGCGCGAGTCGCCCGTGCAGGCTTTCCCGGGCAGCCGGGCGGTCCGGTCACCAGGGCCATCGCTCGAAGCCGCGTCAGTGGCTTCGCGGCGCGAAGAGCGCCGCGCGGAGCGAGAGCCTGAGCCCGCGGAGGCGGGCGCCGGCGATTGAGGCCGGCAAAAAATCAGGGCGAACGCTTCAAGCGATCGCCCTGTCCGGTCACGCGGCCGTCTTGCGGCCCGCGCCGCGGCGCGGCACACCGCCTGCCCGTCCATGCGTTCGCACCGGAGCCCGGCGATGACCTTCGAGCCACCCCCCTTCGCCCCGCCGCCCGAGGCCCCCGCGGCCGAGGCGCGCCCGCACGCCTTCGAACGCCACGGCCGGCGCATCGAGGATCCCTTCGCCTGGCTCAAGGCCGGGAATTGGCGCGAGGTCCTGAAGAGCCCCGCGGCCCTGGCGCCGGACATCCGCGCCCATCTCGATGCGGAGAACGCCTATGCCGATGCCGCGCTCGGTAAAGCCGCGGAGCTGCGCAAGACCCTGGTCGCCGAGATGCGCGGGCGCATCCGCGAGGACGACGCCTCGGTGCCCGAGCCCGACGGCCCCTTCGCCTACTATTCCCGCCACCGCGAAGGCGGGCAGCACCCGTTGATCTGCCGCCGCCCCCGGACCGTCCACCGCATCGCGGAGGAGCCGGAGGATGGCGAGACCGGCGAGCGGATCCTGCTCGACGGCGACCGGGAAGGGGAGGGGCTCGCCTTCTTCGAGATCGCCGGAGCCGCCCATTCCGACGACCACCGCCTGCTCGCCTGGGGCGTCGACACCAGCGGAGCGGAACTCCACACCATCCGGGTGCGCGACCTCGACAGCGGCGAGGACCGCCCGGAGCGGGTCGAATCGACCGCGGGCGAGGCGGTGTGGAACGCCGCCGGCACCGCCTTCTTCTACGTCGCGCTCGACGAGAACCACCGCCCGGCCCGCGTCATGCGCCACCGCCTCGGCACGGAGCAGGCGGACGACACCCTCGTCTACGAGGAGGCCGATCCGGGCTTCTTCGTGAATATCGGCCGCACCCAGTCGGGCACCTACCTCACCGTCACCGCGAGCGACCACGAGACGGCGGAGGTCCATCTCCTCGACCGCGCCGACGACGAGGGCCGGCTCGCCTGCGTCGCGCCCCGCGAAGCGCGACTGATCTACTCGGTCGAGCACTGGGGCTCGTATCTCGTCATCCTGACGAATGCCGACGGCGCGGTGGACTTCAAGGTCGTCACCTGCCCCCTCGACGCCACCGCACGCCGGAACTGGCGCGACGCCGTGCCCTACCGCCCCGGCGTGATGATCCGCCGCCTGCACGTGCTCGGCCATCACTTGGTGCGGCTCGAACTGGAGAACGCCCTGCCGCGCATCGTCGTGCGCGACATGAAGGGCGAGGAGCACACGGTCTCGTTCGCCGAGGAGGCCTACGCGCTCGGTCTCCTGTCGGGCTACGAGTTCGAGACGGCACGCATCCGCTTCACCTACGCGTCGATGACGACACCGGCCGAGACCTACGACTACGATTGCGTCACCCGCGCCCGCATCCTGCGCAAGCGCCAGACCGTGCCGAGCGGCCACGAGCCCGCCGACTACGTCACCCGCCGCCTGTTCGCGACCGCGCCCGATGGCGAGAGCGTGCCGATCTCGCTGCTGCACCGCCGTGGCCTCGCCCTCGACGGCTCGGCGCCGCTGCTGCTCTACGGCTACGGCTCCTACGGCACGCTGATGCCGGCGGCGTTTCGCACCAACCTGCTCAGCCTCGTCGACCGCGGCTTCGTCTACGCCATCGCCCATGTCCGCGGCGGCACCGAGAAGGGCTGGAACTGGTATCTCGACGGAAAACGCGAGAAGAAGCCCAACACCTTCACCGACTTCGTCGCCTGCGGACGGGCGCTGATCGAGGCCGGCTACACGGCGGAAGGCCGCATCGTCGCCCATGGCGGCAGCGCGGGCGGCATGCTGATGGGCGCCGCCGCCAACCTCGCCCCGGAGCTGTTCGCCGGCATCGTCGCCGACGTGCCCTTCGTCGACGTGCTCAACACCATGCTCGACGCGGACCTTCCGCTCACCCCGCCGGAATGGCCCGAATGGGGCAACCCGGCCGAGAGCGAGGCGGCGTTCCGGACCATCCTCGCCTACTCGCCCTACGACAACGTCGCGGCCAAGGCCTATCCGGCGATCCTCGCGCTTGGCGGCCTCACCGATCCGCGGGTGACTTACTGGGAGCCCGCCAAGTGGATCGCGCGGCTGCGCGCCACCATGACCGGCGGCGGCCCGGTCCTGCTCAAGATCAACATGGAGGCCGGCCATGGCGGCGCCGCCGGCCGCTTCGACCGCCTGGAGGAGGTCGGACTGATCTATGCCTTCGCGCTGATGGCGGCGCAGAGGGCCGGGATCCCGATCTGAGGATCGGAGGCGCCGGTCGCAGCGGAGCGATCGGCGCCCCGAGAAAATTCCGGATGGGGGCAGCAACGCGGGCACGATCTTGCTAATCTGCACCATCGAAAAATAAATACGAAATAATAATCAAATGAAGAGGTCAGGGAGAAGCACCGTGAAGAACCTTGCCATCGCAGCCGCGCTCCTCGCCTTGTCGCCGCTCGCCGTGCAGGCCGAAGAGACACCGGCCGGCGCCGCGAAGCCGGCGACCGAGGCCGCGCCGCCGGCGCCGGCGCCGGGGAGCGCGGAGGCGGTACCGCGGACGCCTCAGGATCAGCAGGCGGCCAAGCTGGCCGGGCTCGTCCGCTTCGTCGGCGAATCCTGCAAGGAGGCGCGGCCGGACTACGAGCGGTTCAAGGCGGTCGTCGCCGCCATGGGCGTCGATCTCGACGCGATCTCCAAGGGCGAGTTGCTGATGCGCAGCATGAGCTACACGGAAGCCTACCGGAAGGATGTCGAGGGGAGCTGCCGCAAGGCGGTCGAGCTGTTCGGCGAGAAGGGCACCGCGATTCCCGGCCTCGTCCTGCGCAAGGCGTCGTAGTCTCCCTTTAAGCGCCCGTTCACCGCGTTGGGCCAGAGTGCCCGCACGAGTGGCGTTCGGCGCCCGGCCTCCGATTCCGAGGCCGGGTGCCGCGGAGGCGGGCGTTTCGCGCGATGGGGGGACGGGCCGGTCAGGGCAAGCGGCTGCGTCCGGGCAGGGTTTTCCTGCGCGCCGGCCTCGCGCTCGGCTTCTGCGCCGCGGCCTCCGCCGCGGACGCCGCCCGGCTCGTCTCGGCCAAGGGCGCGCAATCGGACGGCTTCGGCCGCATCGTCCTCACCTTCGACGGGCCGGTGGCGGTCAAGGCGCGGCTGTCGGGGGCGATCCTCGTCCTCGGCTTCGGCGAGGCGGTGAGTGCCGGCCCCGAGCGGATCGCCGCCGGCATGCCGGACTACGTCACCGTGGTGCGCCGCGATCCCGACGGCTCGGCCCTGCGGCTCGCCCTGCAGCGGCCCTACCGCATCAACGTTCAGGATGCCGGCGAGCAGGTCTTCGTCGATCTCCTGCCGGAGACGTGGAGCGGCTTTCCGCCGCCGCTGCCCACCGAGGTGGTGGCCGAACTCGCCCGCCGGGCGACCGCCGCCGAGGCGAGCCTGAAGGCGCGCAACCCGGCTCCGCCGCCGCGTCCGCTGGCGCTGGAACTCGCGCGCGACGCCGCCCGCACCCGGCTCAGCCTGCGCCTGCCGGCGGGCACGGAAGCCGCCTTCGCCCCGAACGGCACCGGAACGCGCCTGACGCTGCCCGGCGCGTGGCGGATCGACGACCAATCCCTGCGCGGTCGCCTCGATCCGTCCGTGGGACGGATCGCGGTCGAGACCGAGGCCGGCGAGGCTCGGATCGTCGCGACGCCCGCCGAAGGCCTGACGCTGGCGACCGAGCGCGACGAGGATGTCGTCACCATCGACTTCCTCGCCAAGGCATCGAAGCCCGCCGAGGCGCCCGCGCCGACCGCCGCAGCGAAGGAGGAACCGAAGGAGGCCCCGGCATCGGCACCCGCACCGACACCGAAGGCGGACCTGCCGCGCCGGGCCGCGCCGACGCCGCGCAAGGCCGGCTCCGGCCTCGTCTTCCCCTTCGACAAGCGCGTGCCGGCGGCGCTGTTCGAGCGCGGCGGGATCGTCAATCTCGTTTTCGTCACGGCCGAACCCGTGACCGTTCCGCCGCCCGGCGCGACGGGGCTCGTCCCGGTCGGGCCGCCCCTGCGCAGCGGCGGCTTGACGGTCCTGCGCTTCAGCGCGCCCGCGGGGCGGCTCGTGGATCTCCTGCCGGTCACCGAGCCGGCGGGTTGGGAACTGGTGGCGGGCGACGGGCTGGCGCCGAGCGAGAGCCTGATCGCCCAGCGCGCCCCGGCGGCGCAGGGCCGGCTCGGCATCACCCTGCGGCTGCCCGAGGCCGGTCCCGCCGGCTGGCTCGATCTCGACGGCGAGCGCATCGCCGTGGTCACCAGCGACGGCACCCGTCCGGCCGGCGTGGTCAAGGCGCAGCGCTTCGTCGAGTTCGAGCTGATCCCGAGCCGGCTCGGACTCGCCGTGCTCGCCCAGGCCGACGACCTGATCGTGCGGCCGGACCTCGACGGCGTCGCGATCGGCCGGGAGGGCGGCCGGGACGGCCGAGAGGGGGGCTTGGCCGTATCGGGCGTCTCCCGCCCCGCCGACTTGCCGGTCGGCGCGGTCGGCGAACTCCTGATCGATCGCGACGCCTGGGAACGGGCGCAGCGCGGGGACGTGCGCACGGTGCTGCGCGAGGGATTCGTCGCCGCCGTCGAGGCGCATCGCCGCGACCGCGGCGCCGCCCGCCTCGGCCTCGCCAAGGCGCTGATGGCCAACGATCTCGACGTGGAGGCGCTCGGCGCGCTCACGGCGGCCGCGGCCGAGGACGTGGTGATCGACGGCGACCGGCAGACCGCGCTGATGCGGGGCATCCTGCTCGCCCGGATCGGCCGTGCCGAGGAAGCGCGCAAGGTGCTCGGCGACGAGCGTCTCGCCACCAATCCCGAGGCCCGGCTCTGGCGCGGCTTCGCCGATGCCGCCGCCGGCCGCTGGAGCGAGGCGGCCTCCGCCCTGCGCGTGGGCGAATCCGTTCTCGATCGCTATCCGGAGCCGCTCGCCTCGCTGTTCCATGCCGCCGCCGCCGAAGCGGCGGTCGAGACCGGCGATTGGGAGGCGGTGGTGCGCGAATCGGTCGCCGCCAGCCGCGCCGCCACCGAAGACACCCGGGACCGGCTGGCGCTCCTGCGCGCCAGGATGGACGAGGCGACCGGGCGCGGCACCGCGGCGCTCGCCGCCTACGAGACGTTGCGGGATCAGGCGGCGTGGCCGCTGGCGGCGGAGGCGACCCTGCGTGCCGCCGCGCTCGGCCGCGCGCTCGGCAGGACGCCCCTGCCCGACGCGATCGACCGGCTCGAGATCCTGGCGATGACCTGGCACGGGGGCGCGACCGAGATCGGCACGCTCGGTGCGCTCGGCGGCCTCTACGAGGAGGCCGGACGCTGGCGCAAGATCTTCACCACCGCGCGCCGCGCCAACGCGCTCAGCCCCGAGGCGCCGACGACGCGGGCGCTGCACGAGCGGGCGCAGGCGGTGTTCGAGGATCTGTTCCTCGGCTCGCGCGGAGAGAAGCTCGGCGGCGTCGAGGCGCTGGCGCTCTACTTCGATTTCAAGGACTTCGCCCCGGCCGGCCGGCGCGCCGACGAGATCGTCCGGCGCTTGGCCGACCGCCTCGTGGCCCTCGACCTGCTCGATTCCGCCGACGAGCTGCTGCAATACCAGATCGACCACCGCCTGGAGGGTGCCGCCCGCTCCTCCGTCTCGGCCCGGCTCGCCACGATCCGGCTGATGGAGGGCAAGCCGCTCCAGGCGCTGCAGACGCTCGACGCCACCCATCTGCCCGAGCTGTCAGAGGACGTGCGCCGCGCCCGCGCGCTGCTGCGCGCCCGCGCCCTCTCCGACCTTTCCCGCACGGACCTCGCCCTGGAAACCGTCGAGGGCGAGACCGGAGCGGATGCCGAGCGGCTGCGGGCCGACATCCTGTGGGCGGCCCGGCGCTGGCGCGAGGCGGGCGAGGCCCACGAGACGATTCTCGGCCCGGCCTGGCGCTCCGGAAAACCCCTCGACGACGTGGCGCGGGCCGACGTGATCCGTGCGGGCCTCGCCTACGGGCTCGCCGGCGAGACCCTGGGGCTGGAGCGCCTGAAGGCGAAGTTCGCCGGCCTGATGGCCGAGAGCGCGGATGCCCGCACCTTCGCCATGCTGACCCGCCCGGACGCGCCCCGCACCGCCGCCTTCCGCGACGCGGCGTTACGCGCCACCAAGGCGGAAACGCTCGCCGCCTTCCTCACGGAATACCGCAAGCGCTATCCCGACAGCGCCGTGCCCGAGCGCGGCAGCGAGGCGCCCGGCAGCCGCGCCGACGTTCCCTCGCCGCCGCCGGGGTGAGCGAGCCTCATTATACCAAGCAGCGCCGATCCCGACCATCGGTCGGGATCGGCGCATCCGGCGGATGGCCGCCGCCCCCAAGCCGCATCCCTTGGCGCGGGGGCAGCCGACGATGCGTGATCCTCATCGCCGGCTGGTATCATACGACATCCAGTTGATGACTTCGGGCTGTCCTCACGTCCTTGCGAGGCGAAGCCGTGGCAAACCAGGGCGCGCCTTTCCGGACATGCCCGCGCCCTGGATCGCTTCGCTGCCGCTCGCGATGACGGAGGGGGGCGAAACCCGAAGCGATCGATCGGAAACGGTATCAGGCCGCGCGATTGCGCTGCGCATCGACGCTCCACGGGCCGGGGCCGGCGAAGGCGATGTAGAGGAACACGAAGCAGTAGAGGATCGCCGCGTCGCCGCCGTTGAGCGCCGGGAAGAAGCTCTTGGGTGCGTGCCCGATGAAGTAGGCGAAGGCCATCTCGCCCGAGAGGATGAAGGCGACCGGACGGCTGAACAGGCCGATCAGCAGCAGGAAGCCGCCGACCAGTTCGATCAGGCCCGCCACGCCCGGCAGGGACATCAGCGGCGGGTTCATCGCGCTCGCCGGGAACCCCAGGACCTTCTGCGTGCCGTGCGCCATGAAAATCAGCGACGCGACGATCCGCAGGATGCTCAGCATCCGCGGCGTCCACTGGGCGGTGACGGTCCTCGGATCCATGCGTCGAATTCCTCTTCGTGCTGCCGCGACGTCGAATCGCATCGCGGCCAAGCTCACCCTCCGTAGCTCTGAACGAGGGAGCCCGCCACCAGCGTCCAGCCGTCCACCAGCACGAAGAAGATCAGCTTGAACGGCAGCGCCACGGTCGCGGGCGGCAGCATCATCATGCCCATCGCCATCAGCACCGAGGCGACGACGAGGTCGATGATCAGGAAGGGGATGAACAGGAGAAAGCCGATCTCGAAGGCGCGTCGCAACTCCGAGATCATGAAGGCCGGCGTGACGATCTCCAGGCCGATCGCCTCGGGGCCGGCGGGCGCGGACTGGCGGGCCATGTCGAGGAAGAGCTTGAGATCCTTCTCGCGCACGTTGCGCAGCATGAAGGTCTTGAACGGGGCCGAGGCCCGCTCGAACGCCTGGGACTGGCTGATCTGCCCGGCCGTCAGCGGCTCGATCCCGGCGCGGTAGGCCTCGCGGGCGGTCGGCGCCATGACGAAGGCGGTCAGGAACAGGGCGAGGCTGACCACCACCGCGTTCGGCGGCGCGGTCTGCGTGCCGAGGGCCGAGCGCAGGATCGAGAGCACCACGACGATCCGGGTGAAGGCGGTCGCCATCACCAGCACCGAGGGCGCCAGCGCCAGGACGGTGATCAGCGCGACGAGCTGGAGCGCCCGCTCGGTGGTGCCCCCCGCGCCGAGATCGAGGGTGACGCTCTGCGCCAGCGCCGCACCGGAACCGGCGACGAGCAGCAGCGCGGCGGGGAGGGCGGCGCGAAGCGCGGATCGCGTGAGGGGTCGAGACGGGGAGGGGATCATCGCGGGCCGCACCCTGCGGCGCTCCGTGATCGCGCACAAGCGACGCGACGACACGCCTCAGGGCAATCGCTCGAAGCGATGGCCCTGCGAGACGCCCCCGCCGATCGAGCTCGGGTTCAGTCGTCGCCGACGACCCCGGCCTCGTCCTGCGCCTGAAGCACGGCCGGGCGGGGCATCGAGATGATGTTGTAGCCCGAATCCACGAAGTGGATCTCGCCGGTCACGCCGCCGGACAGGTCGGAGAGGAGGTAGAGCGCGGAATTGCCGACATCGTCCAGGGTCACGGTGCGCCGCAGCGGCGCGTGCGCCTTCTGGTGATTGTACATCAGGCGGGCATCGGCGATGCCGGAGCCGGCGAGCGTGCGCATCGGGCCGGCCGAGAGCGCGTTGACGCGGATTCCGTCGGGGCCGAGGTCGCTGGCGAGATAACGGACCGAAGCCTCGAGCGCCGCCTTGGCCACGCCCATCACGTTGTAGTTCGGCATCACGCGGGTGGAGCCGGCATAGGTCAGCGTCAGGAGCGAGCCGCCCCGCGGCATCCGGGCGGCGGCGCGCTGGGCGATCTCGGTGAAGGAGAAGCAGGAGATCGTCATGGTGCGCGAAAAGTTCGCGCGGGTGGTGACGTCGACGTAGCGGCCCTTGAGCTGCGCCTTGTCGGAGAAGCCGATGGCGTGGACGATGAAGTCGATCCCGTCGGGAAAGCGCGCGTCGAGAGCGGCGAAAGCGGCGTCGACCGTGGCGAGATCCTCCACGTCGCAGGGCAGCACGGTCTCGGAGCCGACGGAGGCGGCCAGCGGCGCGACCCGGCGGCCGAGCGCCTCGCCCTGGTAGGTGAAGGCGAGTTCGGCCCCGTGCCGGTGCAGGGTCTTGGCGATGCCCCATGCGATCGAGTGATCGTTGGCGACCCCCATGATGAGGCCGCGCTTGCCCGCCATCAAACCCGTCATTCTCAAATCCGTACGCGTTCGGCCCGGCGCCGCTCCGACAGCGCGGCGCCCCTTCGGGAGGCTTAGCCCGCCGGGCGACGGCCTGTCCACGCGTGAGGTCTCGTTGCGCACGGGGTGCCAGGCGCCGGGCATGAAAATGCCCCGGCGCGACGCGGCGGGGCTCGGAGCGATCGGGCAGATGACCGGGTGCGCGATCGGGACGGATCAGAAGTAGCCGCGGGTCCCGGATTGCGCATCGTCGATCAGCGTCTGCTTCGCACGCACCGCGACGCTGGCGGCGACGGCCACGCCGACAAGGCTGAGCAGAGCGAAAATCAAGATCATGATGCGAACCTGCCTATCGAAGCAGGAACGCGAACGCAAACGTCAGGTTCCGCAGATTCACCAGACTAGGCTGACGCTTATGCTTCGCCGTTGTTCTCGCAGATGCGAAGATGTCGAGGCTGCACTGCGATGCGCACCCTCGCCGCCTCTACGCATCCGGGTGCTTGAGCACGAGGGTCGCGTTGGTGCCGCCGAAGCCGAACGAGTTCGACATGACGTGGCCGAGCCGCACCCCGTCCCGGCGCTGGCGCAGGATCGGCATGTCGGCGAAGGCCGGATCGAGCGCGTCGATATGCGCGCTCTCGCAGATGAAGCCGTCGTTCATCATCAGGAGCGCGTAGATCGCCTCCTGCACGCCGGTCGCGCCGAGGGAGTGGCCGGTCAGCGACTTGGTCGCCGAGATCGGCGGGCAGGCCTCGCCCGCGCCGAACACCGCGCGGATCGCCTCGATCTCCTTGTCGTCGCCGACCGGCGTCGAGGTGGCGTGCGGGTTGATGTAGTCGATCCGCGCACCCTTCAGGTCTTCCATCGCCTGGCGCATGCAGCGCACGGCGCCCTCGCCGGAGGGGGCGACCATGTCGTGACCGTCGGAGGTGGCGCCGTAACCGGCGACCTCGCCGTAGATCCGCGCGCCGCGGGCCTTGGCGTGCTCGCGTTCCTCCAGCACCAGCACGCCGGCGCCGCCCGCGATGACGAAGCCGTCGCGGTTCACGTCGTAGGCGCGAGAGGCGCGGGCCGGGGTCTCGTTGTAGCGCGAGGACATGGCGCCCATGGCGTCGAACAGGACGGAGAGCGTCCAGTCGAGTTCCTCGCAGCCGCCCGCGAAGATGATGTCCTGGCGGCCGCCGCGGATGATCTCGGCGGCGTTGCCGATGCAGTGGTTCGAGGTCGCGCAGGCCGAGGAGATCGAATAGTTCACGCCGCGGATCCTGAACCAGGTCGCGAGCGTGGCCGAGGCGGTCGAGGACATCGCCTTCGGCACCGCGAACGGGCCGACGCGCTTCGGTCCCTTGTCGCGGGCGATGGCGGCCGATTCGACGATGGTGCGGGTGGACGGTCCGCCCGAGCCCATGATGATGCCGGTGCGGTCGTTGGAGATCTCGCACTCTTCCAGGCCGGCATCGCGGATCGCCTGATCCATGGCGATGTGGTTCCAGGCGGTGCCGCCGCCGTGGAAGCGCATGGCGCGGCGGTCGACGACGCCCTCCGGGTCGATCGACGGGGCCCCCGCCACCTGGCTGCGGAAGCCGTGCGCGGCCTGCGCCTCGGAATGCGCGATGCCCGAGCGGGCCTCGCGCAGGGAGGCCAGAACCTCCTGGGTGTTGCTGCCGATGGACGAGACGATGCCCATCCCGGTGATGACGACTCGCCGCATGATGGCTCGTGCTGCTTGCGCCGCTGCAAGTCGCGGCGTTTCCTCGGGGGTCAGTTAGGATGATGCGCGGCCAATCTCAACCGCGCGCGGCCGGTTCCGCGCCGATGCGAAAGCCGTGTCGGCACGGGAGCGGCCGCCGAAAGGGACTTCGGACGATCTCAGGCCCGGAACAGGGCCACGCGCAGGTCGCTCGCCTCGTAGATGCGCCGGCCGTCGGCTTCGAGCCAGCCGTCGGCGATACCGAGCACGAGCTTGCCCTGGCGCACGCGCTTGATGTCGATGCCGTAGACGACTTGGCGGACGGTCGGCAGCACCTGATCGGTGAACTTGACCTCGCCGACGCCGAGCGCCCGGCCACGGCCCGGCGCGCCGAGCCAGCCGAGATGGAAGCCGACGAGCTGCCACAGGGCGTCGAGGCCGAGGCAGCCCGGCATCACCGGATCGCCCTTGAAGTGGCAGGGGAAGAACCAGAGGTCGGGCCGGATGTCGAACTCGGCGAGCACGTGGCCCTTTCCGTGCGCGCCGCCCTCGGCGCCGATCGAGGTGATCCGGTCGAACATCAGCATCGGCGGCAGCGGAAGCTGGGCGTTGCCCGCTCCGAACAGCTCACCGCGCCCGCAGGCCAGGAGATCCTCGTAGGAGAAGCTCGAGGCGCGCTGCGGAGAAGCACCGTCGGATTGCAGGTCGAGAGAGGCCATGGATGACGTACGGGTTCTCGGTGACGGACGGGTCCGACGCTTGCCGGAGCGGACGGGGCGTGACGGGATGGGCGCTTCGTTAGCACAGGCTTCCCGCGCCCACAAAGCGGGCCGAGGGCTCCGAAATCCCGAAATCGGGTTCACGGTTTTCGACCCGCGCTCCTGTTGCCCCCCACGTTCCTGCTGCCGTCGCCCGCCATTCCGGGTTCGTACAATACCAGTCGGCGATGAGGATCACGCATCGTCGTCGCTCGCCGGCCAGCGGACGGCGCCGAAGAGGCCATGCATCGTCCACGCATCAAACCAGACTTCGCGCCCGGACGGGTTGCCGCAGGCACCGGTCATCCGTATAATTTGCTTGCTATATTCGTTCTAAAAAGTGGGAAGCGTTCCCAGCGATGTCCGATCTGACGCCTCTCCAGGCCGTGCTGAACGCGCGGTCCCTCTCCCCGGTCGATGGTGCCGCGGCTCGTCGGGGCTGCCCGCTCTCCGACCTGCGCGACCGCCTGCGCCGTGCCGGTCTGCGTCCGACGCGGCAGCGCCTCTCCCTCGGCTGGCTCCTGTTCGGCCGTGGCGACCGCCACCTGACGGCGGAAATGCTCTACGACGAGGCGATGCGCGCCAAGGTGCCGGTCTCCCTGGCGACCGTGTACAACACGCTGCACCAGTTCACCGAGGCGGGGCTGCTGCGCCAGCTCGCGCTCGACGGGTCGAAGGCCTATTTCGATACCAACCCGAGCGAGCACCACCACTTCTTCCTGGAGGAGGAGGGCGAGGTGATCGACATGCCGGAATGCGGCATCTCGGTCGATTCGCTCCCCGATGCGCCCGAGGGCATGGAGATCGCCGGCGTCGAGGTGATCGTCCGTCTGCGCCGCCGCACGATGTCCGGCCGCGCCTGATTCGGCGTCGCGCCGTCCAGAACCGAAAAGGGCCCGGATCTCCGGGCCCTTTTTCGTCACTCCACCCGCTCGTCGGGGTAGACGCCCCAGAGGCGGTTCTGGCGGATGTAGCCGTCGACGTCGCCGCGCTTGTCCGGCAGCGGCACCACGAGACGGCACCACGTGCCGGTGCACCCCTTCACGCTGCCGATCACCCCGGGCTGCAGCCGCGCCTGCTCGGCCGACTGGTCGTCGGCGCGAGCGACCAGAGGCACGGTGGCCTTGGCCGCGTCGGCCCGCTCGCCGGAGGGCGGGATCACCACCGCGGTGCGGCGGCCCGACAGCAGCGAGTGCAGCACCCAGCCCTCGGTCCCCTCCGAATCGCGGATGCGACGCCACGTTTCGAACTCGGCGACGATCTCGACCGGCAGGCCTTCGCGCTGGAACACCCAGAGGGTGCGGTGGTCCTTCGAGGGCCCCTCACGCAGGTTGACGCGGTTGGTCTTCAGGCTGGCGTAGCGCGGCAGGGGCAGCTTGGTCACCGGTCCCTTGCCGACCTCCGGCGCCGGCGGCGGCGCGGCCTCGGCGGTGAGCGGCACCGACAGGGCGAGCAGGGCCGCGAGCAGGGCGAGGCGGGCGGGGTTCGTCGGGGGAAGCTCAGGCGGGCGCATCGTGCCTCGTCTCCGATCCGTGGCTCCAGAATCGTTCTCAGGTCGTTCCCGCGAGAGACGTTTCGGCGCGTGCCGGAACCGTCCGCGGGCCGGCGCTCGAACGGTCGGCCCTCCGGCACTGATCCATCCGGGTCAGGGCCGCATTGTGTTCGCCGACCTCTCTGCTAGAGAGGCCGAACGTCCTGCGGCGCTCCGGCAAGCCCGGTCCGCCTGCGCTCCATCTGGCCGCGCCATGGTTAAGGGAGCGTAAGCCGGCCTCGTCGCGGCACCGCGGCGAGGCGGGCGGCGCAGGCCGGGAACGCGGGACGGCGTCGCTGGGAGGGAACATGTCGTCGTTGAAGCGCAAGCCGCTGGTGGTCGTGACGCGGCGCCTGCCGGACGCGGTCGAGACGCGCATGCGCGAACTGTTCGATACCCGCCTCAACCACGACGACGCGCCGCTGTCGCAGGAGGCTCTGGCCGCCGCGGTCCGGGAGGCCGACGTGCTGGTGCCGACCGTGACCGACGAGATCGGCTCCGGCCTCCTCGCCCAGGCCGGACCGAACCTGCGGCTGATCGCCAATTTCGGAAACGGCGTCGACCATATCGACGTCGCCGCGGCGCTGGAGCGGGGCATCACGGTCACCAACACGCCGGGCGTGCTGACCGAGGACACCGCCGACATGACCATGGCGCTGATCCTGGCGGTGGCCCGCCGGATCGCGGAAGGCGCGCGCATCATCCCCGACGACGACTGGAGCACGGGCTGGTCGCCGACCTGGATGCTCGGCCGGCGCATCACCGGGAAACGCCTCGGCATCGTCGGCATGGGCCGCATCGGCCAGGCGCTCGCCCGCCGGGCCAAGGCGTTCGGCCTGTCGATCCACTATCACAACCGCCGCCGGGTGCCGACGCATATCGAGGAATCACTCGATGCGACCTACTGGGAATCCCTCGATCAGATGCTGGCGCGGGTGGACATCGTCTCGGTCAACTGCCCGCACACGCCCGCGACCTACCACCTGCTCTCGGCCCGCCGCCTCAAGCTGCTCAAGCCCGAGGCGATCGTCGTCAACACCGCCCGCGGCGAGGTGATCGACGAGAACGCCCTGGCGCGCCTGATCGAGGGCGGCGAGATCTCGGCCGCGGGCCTCGACGTGTTCGAGCAGGAGCCTGCGGTGAGCCCGCGCCTCGTGCGGCTCGCCCGCACGGGCAAGGTGGTGCTGCTGCCGCATATGGGCTCGGCGACGCAGGAGAGCCGCACCGACATGGGCGAGAAGGTCATCATCAACATCAAGACCTTCATGGACGGCCACCGCCCGCCGGATCGCATCCTGCCGAGCATGCTCTGAGCGGCGGGCCTTCCGGATCCTCAACACCGTCGTCGTGAGGCGGGATGGCGTCGGGCCCGCTCGGATGCTCCTTCCGGTGCCGTCGCGGTGCCGGACTGCTTCGCCTGACGGCTCGCAAGGACGATCTGGAACTCTCTACTCTGTCATTGCGAGACGGAGCCGAAGCGATCCGGCGGTAAGTTTCCGCGCATCAAGGTCAAAGGGACCAACCTCCATCGTGGCATCGACGTGAGGGCCTACCGGGAGCAAGAGGAAGCCGACGATCTGACCGATGTCGATCCGCGCCTTCTGGAGCGGGCGGGAGCGTTCTGACCCGCTATGGAAGTTGGTCAGCCGGCCTTGCGCGGTCGCCCTCCAAGGCGACCGTTCGCACGCGCGGCGTCGATCTTCGATCCCGTGCGCGCCTTCCCGCCAATGCGCCCAAGCTGCTGGGCCATCCAGGCGCGCGAACCGGTGATGCCGGTCACGAGCGCGGGTACGAACACGTCGGCGTCGAGCCGGGGGAAATGAAGGCCGGTGCCGGCCGGCGTGATCTCGATCACGCTCAATGCTGCTGACGGTGCCTTCGCCAGCCCCTCAACCAACTCCACCGGCACCCGCAACTCCACACCGGTGGAGAGAGTGACCACGAGCATCCGGCGGGTTGGGAGATAGTGGGCCGATACGGCGATGGGACCGCTCGCGGTCTCGCGTCCGCGGGCCTCTGCGAGGTGGAATTCAGCTTCATCCATGGATCGTCTCCCACGAGGCGCACAGGGCCTGCGCCCACGCATCAAGCTCACGCACGATGGTCTGCGCCTCCCGGAGGCCCAACCCGCGGGCCTCACGTATCGCGGTCGGTCCGTTGGGGCAGTTCAACAGAAAGACGGCCTCTCCGTTGGGGCCGATCGCATGGACGTGCGCGGGCCGATGGTCGTTCGGGTAGATCACCACGCGGAAGGCTCCGATCCTGAGCACAGTCGGCATACAGGTCTCATAAACCCAAGCGGTTCGGAAATCTACGAGATGCAGGCGCCGATCCGTGGCACGGCGTCAAGACCCCAAACGAGGGCGCGACGGGAGCCGGATGAGGTTGTCGCGTCGTCGAAACTCCGTTCGCCGGCGGTATTCCGTCAGGCGACGCGGTGCGAGACCGCGGCGCTGCCGGCTCTTGCGCGGCATTCGCGCGCGGCATCCGCGCGCGCAAGAGCCGGCCCGAACGCCGAGAGAGCCCGCTCAGCCCAGCATCGACGGCACGCGGTCCGTCCGGATCGCCGCCCGCGCCCGCGCCGAATCGACGTCCATCCGGGCGACCAGTGCCTCGGCGCTGGCGAAGCGCTCCTCGCCGCGCAGATACGAAAGAATCTCGACGGCGACCTCCTGGCCGTAGAGGTCGCCCGCGAAGTCGAACAGGTGGACTTCGAGCAACGGCGCCCCGTCGTCGAAGGTCGGGCGGCGGCCGTAGCTCGCCACGCCGTCGCGCAGGCTGCCATCGGCCAGCCGGACCCGCACGGCGTAGATGCCGTGGGCGAGGCCGCAGGCATCGAGCGCGAGGTTGGCGGTGGGGTAGCCCAGCGTGCGCCCGCGCTTGTCGCCGTGGCGCACCTGCGCCAGCACGAACCAGCGATAGCCGAGGAGGTCGTTGGCCCGCGCCACGTCACCTGCGGCGAGGGCGGTCCGGATCGCGCTCGACGAGATCGGTGCGTCGCCGGGCAGCGCCGAGACCGCGGCGACGACGCGGCAGGACAGGCCGGCCCGGCTGCAGAGTTCCGCCAGCATCCCCGGCGAGCCCTCGCGCCCGCGGCCGAAATGGAAGTCGTGGCCGATCACCACGCCGGACAGGCCGAGCCCGTCGCGCAGCCATCCCACGACGAAGTCCCCGGCACGGGTGCCGGCGAGCCGCGCGTCGAAGCGGCGCACGATCAACCCGTCGAGGCCGAGGCGGGCGAACACGATCTCCTTGGCGCGGGGGCCGGTGAGGCGGAACATCGGCTGGTCGGGGGCGAAGAAGGCGCGCGGATGCGGCTCGAAGGTCAGCACGGCGGCGGGGCGCGTCCCGGCCTCGGAGCGGACGGTCTCGATCAGCGCCCGGTGCCCGCGATGCACGCCGTCGAAGTTGCCGAGCGCGACCACGGCGCCGGCGAGCGCCCGGGGCACCGGATCGTCCTCGCGACAGACCGCGAAGGGTCGCGGGGAGGGGAGGCCGGTCGCGACGGGCGGCACGGCGTTGTCATCGCCTGAGGGCATCGGCTCCTGCGATCGGATGGCCGCGGGTCTGGCTGGCAGCGTCGGCGGGAACGGCCGTCCGCGTTCGCCTCGACCCCGCCGCGCGGGCCGGAGACTTGGCGAAATCGGCCCGTCCGGTCAAGCGAACCGGAAACGGCCGACAAGCCCATCGCTCGAAGCCGCTTGAGCGGCTTCGCGGCGCGAAGAGCGCCGCGCGGAGCGGGCTTCTCAGGACCATGGTCCTGAGAAGCATCGAGCGGAGCGAAAGCCTGAGCCCGCGGAGGCGGGCGCCGGCGACTGAGGCTGGCCAAGAAACCAGGGCCATCGCTTGAAGCGATGGCCCTGAAACGGCCGATACGGCCAGGATCGTGCGGCGGATGCCGATTAACGGCTTCGCAATGGGCCTCGCCTATTGTCCCGGGTACGGAAGGCAGCTCCGTCCTCGCCCGTCGATGCGGCATCGATCGCAAGGGGAGGGGCCGCGCGCCGCCAGCAGCGACCAGGGACAATCGGAGCACACGTCACATGGCCCTCGACCTCAGCATGCCCATCCTGGTGGTCGACGACTACCAGACCATGGTGCGCATCATCCGCAACCTCCTCAAGCAGCTCGGCTTCGAGGACGTGGACGACGCCTCCGACGGCACGGCGGCGCTCGCCCGCCTGAAGGGCCGCAAGTACGGCCTCGTCATCTCCGACTGGAACATGGAGCCGATGACCGGCTACGAGCTGCTGCGGCACGTCCGCGCCGACGAGGGCCTGCGCACCACGCCGTTCATCATGGTCACCGCCGAGTCGAAGACCGAGAACGTCATCGCCGCCAAGAAGGCCGGCGTGAACAACTACATCGTCAAGCCCTTCAACGCCGCGACCCTCAAGTCGAAGATCGAGGCGGTCTGCGGAGCCTGATCCCCACGGACCGCCACCGGCGCGGCGGCCGCTGAACCCGGCCGCCCGCCGAGCGGATGAACGACCAAGCCTCGCGAGAGATCGCCCATGAGACCGATGGCAGTGGCACGCGACGGCCGGCCGCAGACCTCCACCCCTTCGGCGATGGTGAGGGAACTCCTCGACATCGCCGACTACATCGCCAACCTGCGGGACGCGATCGCCCTGTTGCGGGCCAACGAGCTGACCCGCGACCGCCTGCCGATGGTGCACGAGGAGCTGAGCGAGGTGGTGGCGGCCACGGCGGGCGCCACCAACTCCATCATGGGCACCGCCGAGTCGATCCTCGGGCTGCCGGCGGGGCCGGACTACCGCGAGGCGGTCGAGGCCAAGATCTACGACATCTTCGAGGCCTGCGCCTTTCAGGACATCACCGGCCAGCGCATCGCCAAGGTGGCGGAGGCGATGAGCCAGCTCGAAGGCCGGCTCGCGCGCTTCAGCACGGCGGTGAAGGCCCGCGATGCCGCCGGCATCGACGAGATGGAGGCCGACCGCCGCAGCCGCAGCGAGTCGCTGCTGCTCAACGGCCCGCAGATGGGAGGGCCGGCCACGGCCCAGGACGCCATCGACGCGCTGTTCGCCTGAACCGGGGCTATCTCCCCATCGTCACAGCCAAGCTGCCTTGATCCGGTCATCGGCCTTGCGAAAAACGGTCCAGGTCGTCCCGGAAGAAGGACGCGGGGATCCGATCAGGGAATCCGCAGGGGCTGGACCATGGCGAAGACCGATCGGCCGGATCGCGCATCCGGGGAGGCCCTCGACCGCGCCCGGGCACAGGGGCGACTGCACCATTCCATCGCGGCGACGCTGCTGGTGATCGCCGCGGCCCGCGCCGAGCGCGAGGCGCCGCCCGTGCACGCGGCGCGCCGGCGTCTGGCGGAAGCCTACGGCGCCTCCCGCCTGCGCAAGCGCCTGGAGCGCGACGCCGCCCGGGGCTGACGTCCGATCGTCACCCGGTCCTGCGCAAGAAATCCCGGAAGGGGCGGCGCTGCGGCGGCGGGCTCGGCGGCGGATCGGGGGACGGCGGAGGCGGCGCCGCGTCGGGCGCGGCGGACAGCACCTCGGCCCGCACCGCGCGGGGCACGGCGAACACGCCGCCCTGCGCCAGCGGCACGTCGAGATCGATCAGGTCGGGCACCTCGGTCTCGGCCTCGACCCCGGTCGCCACGAGGCGGATGCCGGCGCGGGCGAGCGAGGCGACCAGATCCTCCAGCGCGATGTCCGGCATCGTCTCGCGGGCGAGCGGGCGCAGCAGCATGGCGGCGGCGAGCTTCACCTGGGTGATGCCGCGCTCGGCGAGCGCGGTCGGGTCGAAGCGCAGGTCGATCGGGCGATCCATCACGAAGCCGATCCGGCCCCGCAGGCCCGCCAGCAGCGCCGCCTGCTCGGCGTCGAGGCTGCGCCAGCTCGCCTGCGGCAGCGCGATCACGACACGCCCGGCCAGTTCCGGCCCCTCGCTGACGAGGCGCCCGAGCGAGCGCAGGAAGCCCGGCTCGAACAGGGATTGCGGCGAGAGGCTGTAGCTGACCGAGGCCGAACTGCCGCGCCCCTGGAGATGCCGCGCGATCGTGGCGACGCGCTGGAGCATGCGCCGGTCGAGCGCCGTGGTGCGGCCGTGCCGCTCCAGCACCGGCAGGAAGGTCTCCGGCGCCAGCACCGCCTCGCCGACCTTGAGCCGCGCCAGCGCCTCGTAGGCCACGACCTTGCGCTGCGGCAGGGTGACGACCGGCTGGAGATAGACTTCGAGCCCCTCGCCGTCGAAGGCCTCGATCAGCGGGATCTCGTCCGCGACCGTCGCGAAGGGATCGGGCACGCGGAGGGCGGGCGGCGTGGTGCGCGGAACGAGCCGCATCGGCGGTGCCTCGGGCTCGGACGGGACGGGAGCGGGCGGAGGCGCCGCGGGCGCCTTGCGGGCCGGAACCGGCGCCACCGCCGCGGCCTGCGCCTGCGTCTTCAACTGGGCGATGTCGCCGTCCTGCGTGGCCACCACCGAGGCGAGTTCGCGCACGATGCCGCTGAGGATGCCGATCTCGGCGGTCACCTCCTCGATGCCGGAGGCGAGCCGCGCGTCGAGCGCGCGGACCGCCTCGTCGGAGGAGGACGCGGACGGCTGCGCCCCCGCAGCAGCCGTCATGCGCGTCTGGACCAGGGCGGCGGCGACCGATTCCAGCTTCACCAGGCGCTGGGACAGCACGCCGATCTCCTTCGACACGACCTCCTGCGCGGCAGCGACGTTGGCGAGGCGCCGCCACAGCAGCGATCCGCCGACGACGGCGAGTCCCGACACCGTAGCGATCGCTGCGAGCGGCGCGATCAGGGCCAGCGGGACGAGGATCAGGACGCCGATGAGGCCGAGGATCCACGGGGTGCCGCGGGGGCGGATCGTACGGGCTTTCGGTGTCTTCACCGTCGATCGACGCGTTTCTGTCTGGCGGCCGCGGCCGGGCTTCTCGTGCACGATGCGGGGCGGGCGCCCGCGAAGCGTGTGGCTGAAACGCACCGGCTGGCGTGAGGGTACGCGCCCGGCTCGTCGTAACCCCAATGTCGCCGAGCCCGACCTCCGCTGCAAGGCGGCGTGCCGGCTTCTCCCCGTGCATTCGGTGCGAAGCCGTGCCCGGCTTGCCGCGCGCGATCCCGGGGCCACATGGGCGGGCGACGAAGAAGGCAGGAGACCGCCATCATGGATCGGGGCCCGATCGAGCTGAGGATGCGCGTGGAGGGGATGACCTGCGAGGGCTGCGCCGAGGCGGTGCGCCGCGCGATCCGCCGCCTCGATCCGGAGGCGCGGGTCGCCGTCGATGTCGGATCGGGCAGCGTCGCCGCGACCACCCGCGCCCAGAGCCTCGACGTGGCGCAGGCGCTGACCGGGGCCGGCTACACCGCGACCGCGATGACCGGCTGATCCGGGTTCGCCCGGCATCGCCGACGATCGGGCGCCGCGGATCGCGCTCCGTCCCCTGAAGAAACTTAACGGTCGGAATCAAAAAAATCCGAGACGCTTTTCCTCGCCGTTTCGCTCAAACTGCGACGATCGGGTAATCGTGGCCGGGTCGTCCGCTCAGGCGCGCCGCCAGCCCGGCCGACAAGAAACGACGGTGAGAGAAATGCCCTCAGACATCGAGATCGCCCGCGCGGCGACCCTGAAGCCCATCGCCCAGGTCGCCGAAAAGCTCGGCATCCCCGACGAGGCGCTCCACAACTACGGCCGGCACATCGCCAAGATCGACCACGGCTTCATCACGTCGCTGGACGGCAGGCCCGAGGGCAAGCTGGTGCTCGTCACCGCGATCTCGCCGACGCCCGCGGGCGAGGGCAAGACCACGACGACGGTCGGCCTCGGCGACGCGCTCAACCGCATCGGCAAGCGGGCGGTGATGTGCCTGCGCGAGCCCTCGCTCGGCCCCTGCTTCGGCATGAAGGGCGGCGCGGCCGGCGGCGGCAAGGCGCAGGTCGTGCCGATGGAGCAGATCAACCTGCACTTCACCGGCGACTTCCACGCCATCACCTCGGCCCACGCCCTCGCCGCGGCGCTGATCGACAACCACATCTACTGGGCGAACGAGCTCGACATCGACGTGCGCCGCATCCACTGGCGCCGCGTGGTCGACATGAACGACCGGGCGCTGCGCGTCATCAACCAGTCGCTCGGCGGCGTCGCCAACGGCTTTCCGCGCGAGGACGGGTTCGACATCACGGTCGCCTCCGAGGTGATGGCGGTGTTCTGCCTCGCGAAGGACCTCGCGGATCTGGAGGAGCGGCTCGGCCGCATCGTCATCGCCGAGACCCGCGACCGCAAGCCGGTGACGCTGGCCGAGGTGAAGGCCACCGGCGCCATGACGGTGCTGCTCAAGGACGCGCTGCAGCCGAACCTCGTGCAGACGCTGGAGGGCAACCCGGCCCTGATCCACGGCGGCCCCTTCGCCAACATCGCCCACGGCTGCAATTCGGTGATCGCCACCCGCACCGGCCTGCGGCTGGCCGACTACACGGTGACGGAGGCCGGCTTCGGCGCGGACCTCGGTGCGGAGAAGTTCATCGACATCAAGTGCCGCCAGACCGGCCTCAAGCCCTCGGCGGTGGTGATCGTCGCCACCGTGCGCGCCCTCAAGATGCACGGCGGCGTCGACAAGAAGGATCTCGCGGGCGAGAACCTCGACGCGCTGGAGAAGGGTTTTGCGAATCTCGAGCGCCACGTGAAGAACGTCCGCAGCTTCGGCCTGCCCGTCGTCGTCGGTGTGAACCATTTCTTTCAGGACACCGATGCCGAGCACGCCCGGCTGAAGGAATTGTGCCGCGACCGGCTCCAGGTCGAGGCGATCACCTGCAAGCACTGGGCGGAGGGCGGCGCCGGCGCCGAGGCGCTGGCGCAGGCGGTGGTGAAGCTCGCCGAGGGCGAGCAGAAGCCGCTGAGCTTCGCCTACGAGACCGGGACCAAGCTCACCGACAAGATCAAGGCGATCGCGACCAAGCTCTACGGCGCGGCCGACATCCGGATCGAATCGAAGGCGGCGACCAAGCTCGCGGGTTTCGAGAAGGACGGCTACGGCCACCTGCCGATCTGCATGGCCAAGACGCAGTACTCGTTCTCGACCGACCCGACCCTGATGGGCGCGCCCTCGGGCCACCTCGTCTCGGTGCGGGACGTGCGACTCTCGGCGGGCGCCGGCTTCGTCGTGGTGATCTGCGGTGAGATCATGACCATGCCCGGCCTGCCCAAGGTGCCGGCGGCGGACACCATCCGGCTCGATGCCAACGGGCAGATCGACGGGCTGTTCTAGCGCCACGCGCCCCTCTCCATCGTGGGGAAGGGATCGAACGACCCGGCTCCGCCGTCATCGCGAGGCTCGGCGCAAGCGATCCAGCGCGCCGACCTTTCCGGATCGGTCGCGCCGCTGGATCGCTTCGCTGACGCTCGCGATGACGGTGTGAGGCCGGGCGCTGCCAGCTACATCGGCATCACGCCGCCAGCCCGCGCTTCTTCAGCAGCGGCTCGATGTTCGGCAGCCGGCCGCGGAACGCCGTGTAGGCCTCGCGCGCGTCGCGCAGGTTGCCCGCGCCGTAGATCGTGCGGCGCAGGCGCTGCGCCGTCTCCGGGTGGAAGATGTCGCCGGCCTCGCGGAACGCGTCGAAGGCGTCGGCGTCCAGCACCTCCGACCAGAGATAGCTGTAGTAGCCGGCGGCATAGCCGTCGCCGGAGAAGATGTGCGCGAAGTGCGGCGCCCGGTGCCGCGCCGCGATCTCCGCCGGCATGGCGATGCGGCGCAGCGCATCCGTCTCGAAGGCGGTGACGTCGAGCCCGTCCTCGCCGGCCGCGGAGAGGTGCAGCGTCATGTCGACGATGGCCGAGGCCGCATACTCCACCGTGGCGAAGCCCTGGTTGAAGGTGGCCGCCGCGAGCAGCCGTTCGAGCAGGGCGTCCGGCATCGGCTCGCCGGTCTCGACGTGGCGGGCATGGGCGCGGAGCACCTCCGGCTGCTGCAGCCAGTGCTCGTAGAGCTGCGAGGGCAGTTCCACGAAGTCCCGCGAGACGGCGGTGCCGGACAGGAGCGGGTAGGTCACGTCGGAGAGGAGCCCGTGCAGGGCGTGACCGAACTCGTGGAACAGCGTGCGCGCGTCGTCGAAGGAGAGGAGCGTCGGCTCGGTCCGAGGGGCGCGGGCGAAGTTCATCACGTTGACGATGATCGGCTTGATGTCGCCGTTCAGCCGCTCCTGCGAGCGGAAGGCGCTCATCCAGGCGCCCGAACGCTTCGAGGCCCGGGCGAAGTAGTCGCCGAGGAACAGGCCGACTTCCGAGCCGTCGGCGTTGCGCACGATCCAGGTGCGCACGTCCGGATGGTAGCGCGGCACGTCGTGGATTTCCTCGAAGCCGAGGCCGAACAGCCGCGAGGCGGTGTCGAAGGCCGCCCGGATCATGCCCTCCAGCGGCAGGTACGGCTTGATCGCGGCCTCGTCGAGATCGTGCTCGGCCCGCCTCAGCTTTTCGGAGTAGTGGCGCCAGTCATGGGCTTCGAGGGCGAAGTCGTGCCCTTCCGCCCGCACCAGGGCCTGAAGCTGCTCGCGCTCGGCGGTCGCCCGCTGGAGCGCCGGCTTCCAGACGTTGCGCAGCAGGTCCATCGCCGCGTCGGGCGAGCCGGCCATGGTGTCGTCGAGCTTGAGATGGGCGAAGCTGTCGAAGCCGAGCAGCCGCGCCCGCTCGGCCCGCAAGCGCACGATCTCGGAGATGAGGCTGCGGTTGTCGCTGTCACCGCCGTTCTCGCCGCGGCGGATCCAGGCGGCGTAGGCGCGTTCGCGCAGGTCGCGGCGGGTGGAGAAGACGAGGAACGGCTCGATCAGCGAGCGCGACAGGGTGATGACGTGGCTGTGCCCGCCGCCCCTCTCGGCGGCGGCCGCGGCGGCGGTGTCGCGCAGGAAACGCGGCAGGCCGGCGAGATCGGCCTCGCCGTCGAGCGGCAGAACGAAGCCGCGCTCGTCGGCGAGCACGTTCTGGGCGAATTGCGTACCGAGTTCGGCGAGCCGGGTCGCGATCTCGGCGATGCGCGCCTTGGCCCCCGGCGCGAGATCGGCGCCCGCGCGGCGGAAGCGGCTGCGGTAGCGGTCGAGCACGCGCCGTTCCTCGGCGTCCAACCCTTCCGCCTCCGCATCGATCGCCGAGAGCCGGTTCCAGAGCCGCGGGTCGAGAGTGATCGCGCTCGAATGCCGGGCGAGTTGGGGCGCGACCGCCCGCTCGATCGCCTGCAGTTCGGGGCCGGTGTCGCTGCCGGTGAGGTTGAAGAACACGTTCGCCACCCGGTCGAGCGCCGCGCCCGCCCGCTCCATCGCCGCGACGGTGTTGGCGAAGCTCGGCGCCTCGGCGTCGTCGGCGACGGCCGTAATCTCGGCCTCGTGCGCCTTCAGGGCGCTGGCGAAGGCCGGCACGTAATGCTCCGGCCGGATCGCTTCGAACGGCGGCAGGCCGAAGGGCGTCGACCATGCGTCCGCGTCGAAGGGGTTCGCCGTCGCCGGGCGGGCGTCGGAGCCCTCGGGGAAGTCGCGTGCGGTGTCGGCTGTCATGAACGGGCCTTCGCGGAGCGTCGTGCGATCGTGGGCTGAACATAGGTTTGTGGTTCGGGCTGCGCAAAGTGACAGGGCTCACCCGCCACATCGTCTTACGATTTCGCGCGGCGCGTGGCCGTCGCGTCCTTGCCAGCCGGGGCCGGGCGGCGGATGAGGGGATGGGCAAGGGCGCGCCCAGGCGAGCGAGGACGATCGCGGCATGAAGTCTCCCACCGTCGCCAGCCTCGCCGTCGGGCTCGGCCTGTGGGCCGCCCCGGCCTGGGTCGAACCGCCCCGGGCCGAGCCGGCCAGATCGTCCGGCTCACCTCCCGCGGCGACGGTGCCGCTGCCGCCGCCCCAGCCGCCGGAGCGCCCGAACGATCTCGTCCCGCCCCCGCCGCAGGTGACGCCGCTGCCGCCGGGGCGCCCGCCGGAACTCACCAAGGGTTCGAAGACCGGTTCGGACAGCGGTTCGGAGAAGAAGCCGGAGGCGCTCCAGTCCAAGGAGGCACCCGAGGAGGCACCGAAGGATGCGAAGGACTCGCCGGCCGCCCTGCCGGAGGCGCCCCTGCCGCCGGAGCGTCCGCCGGAGCTGTCGGGGGAGGCGGCCCTCGCGCTCAAGGTCTCAGCGCCGGACGACACCGCCTGCCTGCGCCGGCTGGAACGGCTCGGCGCGCGCTTCGAGGCGCTGGCGCCGCTCGGCAACGGCCAGTGCAGCGCGCCTCGACCCCTGATGTCACGGCGCTCGCCGACGGCGTGGCGCTGGAGCCGGCCGCGACCCTGACCTGCCGGGCTGCGGAAGCGCTGGCCCGCTGGGCCACCGAGGTTCAGGTCGCCGCGCAAAAAGATCTGGGTGAGAGCCTGAGGAGCTTGGCGCTCGGCGGCACCTATGTCTGCCGCGGCCAGAATCACGACAGCGACGCCAAGCTCAGCGAGCACAGCTTCGCCAACGCCATCGACGTGATGGGCTACGGCTTCGCCGAGCGGGCGGGCCTCAAGGTGACGGCCGTGTCCGAGGGTACGCCGGAGGCGGCCTTCCTCGCCTCGGTGCGCGCGAGCGCCTGCGGCTTCTTCCGCACGGTGCTGGGGCCGGGCAGCGACGCGGCGCACGGCAACCACCTGCATCTCGACCTGCGCGAGCGCAACGCCGGACACCGCCTCTGCCAGTAGGCGGCCGACTCCGGGCCCGACGGGCGCCTTTCGCCGCGGGAACGGCAGGGCTTGGCCATCGCTTGTCCCTGATCGTGGGCCAGGGAGCGTAGACGGACGATGGGACGGGCGTGGATGCGGGGAGCGCTGGCGGCGCTCGGTCTTCTGTCGGCAACCGCGCAGGCCGCCGAATCCGAGGCTCCGAAGCTGACCCGCGAGGCGATCGAGAACGCGGCGTTCCGCGAGCCGGACGCGAAGACCGACAAGGTTTCCGAGCCGTCGGCGAAGAAACCGGGGCAAGACGCGGCGAAGAAGCCCGATCCGTTGCTGGTCAAGGTGCAGGTGCTGCTCGACCGGGCCCGGTTCTCTCCCGGCGCCATCGACGGGCGCGACGGCGACAACCTGCGCGGGGCGATCGCGGCCTTCGCCGCGGCGCAGGGGCTGCCCGCGGGCGACCGGCTTACCCGCGAGGTGTTCGACCGGCTCCAGGCGACGAGCCGCGATCCGGTCGTGACCCGGTACACGATCACGGAGGAGGATGTGAAAGGCCCCTTCGTCGACAAGATGCCGCGCAGGATGGAGGAGCAGGCCGAGGTCGGGCCGATGCGCTACATCAACACGCGGGAGATGCTGGCCGAGCGCTTCCACATGCAGCGCGACCTGCTCTCCGCCCTCAACCCGGACGTGCCGCTCGACAAGGCCGGCGGCAGCCTCGTCGTGGCGGCGGTGCCTCCCCTCGGCGACGGCAAGGTCGAGGGGGCGCCGGTGGCGCCCAAGGTTGCCCGCATCGAGGTCGACAAGCGCACGAAAAGGGTCCGGGCCTACGGCGACGACGGTGGGTTGACGGCCGACTATCCCGCCTCGATCGGCAGCGAGGAGAAGCCGGCGCCGGACGGTTCGGCGAAGGTGAAGGCCGTCGCCTTCGATCCGTGGTACACCTACGATCCGAAGTACCGCTTCGCGGGCGTCAAGGCGCGCAAGAAGTTCTCGATCCACCCGGGGCCGAACAACCCGGTCGGCGTCGTCTGGATCGATCTCTCGATTCCCTCCTACGGCATCCACGGCACGCCGGAGCCGGAGAAGGTCGGCAAGACGGAGTCCCACGGCTGCATCCGCCTGACGAACTGGGACGCGCGCGACCTCGCGAGCCGCACGGAGAAGGGCGCGGCGGTCGAGTTCCTGGACAAGTAGGCGGCCCGTCAGTCTCCCTTTGCCAATCCCTGCATCGCGAGCAGCCCCGCGTCGCCGAGGAAGGCCAGGGCCGCCGTCGCCAGAGCCCCCTGAAGCATGGCCGCGAAGTTCTGGTTCTGCAGCCCCGCGACGATCGGGGTGCCCAGGGTCGAGGCGCCTGCCAGCGCCCCGACCGCGGTGACGGCGACCGAGAGGACCAGGGCGGTGCGCAGGGCCTCGATCAGGCCGCCCGCGGCGAGCGGCAACTCGACCCGGGCGAGGATCTGGCCCGGGGTCAGGCCGATGGCTTGTGCCGCGTCGCGCACCTCCGCCGGGACGGATTCGAACGCGCCGACGGTGCCGCGCAGGGTCGGCATGATCCCGTAGGCCGCGAGCGCCAGCAGGGTCGGCGGGCCGCCGAAGCCGAGGACCGGCAGGGCGAGCGCCACCACCACCACCGGCGGCACCGCCTGGGCGAAGGCCGCGAGCGTGTCGATGCCGCCCCGCGACGCCGCGAAGCGCCGCCGCGTCGCGATCAGGCCGAGCCCGATGCCGAGCACGGCGACGATGCAGAGCCCGCCGCCGGCGAGGGCGAGGTGGTTGAGCGTCAGTTCCGTCAGGCGGTCGACGCCGAGCGGGCGGTACGCGCCCCCGCCGAGGATCAGGACCGCGACGGCCGGATGGCTCGCCGCCGCGAGGCCGAGGCCGAGGAGAAGCGGCGAGAGCGCCGGCACGAGGCGTCTCATCGCGGCCACCGGCGGCGCGCCGCCGCCTCGACGCCGCTCAGGGTCCATTCGGCGGCGAGTGAGAGGACGATGACCGGCAGCGCGCCGAGCAGGATCAGGTCCGGCGCGAATTGCGCCATGCCGTCGAAGACCAGGGTGCCGAGCCCGCCCGCGCCGACGAGGGCGCCGAGGGTCGCGAGCCCGAGCGCCTGCACGGCGGCGACGCGCAGGCCGCCGACGAGGACGGGCGCGCCCAGCGGCAGGCGCAGATCCGTCAGGATCTGGCGGGGCGTCAGCCCGAGGGCCCGGGCCGCGTCGAGGCTGGCGGGGTCCGGGGCGCGCAGCGCCGCATGGAGGCCGCGCCACAGCGGCAGCAGCAGGTAGGCGGCGATGCCGACCAGCGCCGGGCCGGTGCCGAGGGCGGAGACACCGTAACCGCGCAGCGGCGGCACCGCCGCGAGAAGGCCCGAGACCGCCGCGACGAGCCCGCCGAACAGGGCGACGGCGGGCACCACCTGCACCCCGCCCACCGCGAGATCGACGGCGCCGCGCCCGCGCCGCCAGAGGCCGAGGCCGGCGGTGAGACAGGCGGCGAGGGTCAGGGCACCGAGGGCGAGGGCGAGATGATCGCGGATCGCGACGCCCACCTCCCCGCGGCGGGCCCGGAACTCCACGGCGAGGGAGAGGGCCTCGATCCGGCCGGCGAGCCAGAGGCCGGCGAGCAGGACCGTGACGGCCGCGCCCGCGATCAGGCCGCCGCCGGGCAGGCGGGCGCGCCGGGTGGCGAAGGGGAGGGCGGCGAGGAGGACGCTCAGGCCGACCCAGGCGCCGGAAGCCAGCCGTGCCCGGGTCGCGGACGGCTTGCCGGCGATCAGATCGGCGGCCCCCCATCCGAGCCCGACCAGCAGCAGCGCGAGGGCCCCGAGACAGGCGAGCCCCGCGAGCCCGGCGCCGGCCCGCCCGCGACCGCCCGCCGAGAGGCCGAGCCCGAGGGCCGCGAGACCGGCGGTCGGCCAGAGCCAGGGGCCGAGCGCGGCGGGTGCCATGACCGGTGCGCCGGTGACCAGGCGGTTGGGGGCCAGATGCAGCAGCGGCAGCAGCGCGAACACCGCCGGAAGCAGGGCCGCCGCGGCGAGACCGAAGACGAAGCGCGCGCTCACGGGCGGTCCGCCTGTCGCCCGAGCCATTCCGCCGCCACGGCGGCGGCGGTGCGTCCCTCCACCGCGATCGCTCCGTTGAGATGCCGCAGGGTGTCGGCGTCGAGGCGCGCGAAGAGGGGATCGAGGGCGCCGCGGATCTGCGGATGGCGTTCGATCGTGCCGGCGCGGATCACCGGGGCCGGTTCGTAGACGATCTGCGCCCCCTTGGGATCGCTCATCACCGCGAGGTCGAGCGCGGCCAGCGCCCCGTCCGTGCCGTAGACCATCCCGGCATTGATCCCGCCGATCCCCTCCGCCGCGGCCCGCGCCGTCACCGCGGTGTCGCCCCCCGGCAGGCTGACGATGCGGGAGAGCGGCAGGCGGAAGCCGTAGGCCGCCTCGAACGAGGGCAGGGCGGCCGGGCTTTCCACGAACTCGGTCGAGGCGGCGAGCCGGATCAGATCCTCTCGCACGGCGTCGGCGAAGTCGGCCATGGTGGAGAGATTTCGCGCCCGCGCGAGCGCGCCGCGAACCGCGATGAGCCACGTGTTGTTGGCCGGTGCCCGGGCCAGCCAGACCAGCCCGCGTGCGGCATCGCGCCGCGAGGCCTGATCGTAGGCCCCCTCGCTGGTCTTCCAGTCCGGTTCGGTCTCGGTGCCGGAGAAGAAGGCGACGTTGCCGCTATATTCGGGGTACAGATCGATCTCTCCTGCCAGCAGGGCCGAGCGGACGATCAGCGTCGGCCCGAGGCCGAGGCGGCGCTCCACCGGCAAGCCGAGACCTTCGAGAGCGAGGGCGATCAGGTTTCCCAGAAGCGAACCTTCCGTGTCGCTCTTCGAACCGATCACGATCGGGCGAGCGGGCTCGGCGCGACCAACGGACGGCAGCGCCGCCAAGGCGGTCGAAGCCAGGAAGGCGCGTCGGCTCGGGCCGGAGCGAAGGCCGGACCGCCCCTTGAGGGTCGCCCGTTCGCGACAATGCGATCGAAATGTTTCGTGGAATAACATGGTCCGGCTCAGCATAGCACGAGCGAGGCTTGCCGGTGCTTGACACGCCCAGCTTTACGGGCGACGGCTCCGGTGCCGGGCGACATTTTCCGGGTAGGGTGTCGGTCTCCGAAGCGTATCGGAGGGGCCCCGTTCGGGACATTCAGGACGCGACCGTCCGCCAGAGACAGCGTTCCGGTTCGGGAACGGATCGATAGGGAAGACGACCGGGCGTGAATGTGGATTCGAACGAGGATCGTCTGTCCGGCGCCCGCGTGCTGGTGGTCGAGGACGAGGCGGCGATCTCGATGTTGCTTGAGGACATGCTGCTCGATTTCGGCTGCGAGATCGTCGGGCCCGCGGCACGTCTCGCCACCGCCCTGGAGATGGCGCGCAGCGAGGACTTCACCGTCGCCATCCTCGACGTGAACGTCGCGGGCGAGCCGATCTACCCGGTGGCCGAGGTCATCACCGAGCGGAACCTGCCGATCGTGTTCTCGACCGGCTACGGCGGCGCGGGCATTCGCGAGCCGTTTCGCGACCGGCCAGTGGTGCAGAAGCCCTTCAGCCAAACGGATCTCAAGCGCACGCTGATCGCCGCCATCGAGAGCGCCCGGGACTAAATAGAAATTCGCTATCTGAGCGAGCACAGCGTCACGCATATGCCCGCCGTGGTTTCATTCGCCAGGGTCCGCGCAGCCGGTGGCAACTGATACCGTTTCCGCTTGTTCGCTTCGGGTTTGGCCATCCTCCGTCATCGCGAGCGGCCGCGAAGCGATCCAGGGCGCGACAGGTCCGGAAAGGGCGCGCCCTGGTTTGCCACGGCTTCGCCTCGCAAGGACGCAGGACAGGCCGAACTCATCGACCGGATGGCGTACGACCCGTCATACCGAGCCGCAGGGAAGCCGAACGATGGTCGGCTTCCCTGCGTCCGGCGGACGCGCGCCTCCGCGCGGACAACCGGCGATGAGTCGGGATCATCGCCGGTTGGTATTTCAGACGCCTTCGATTTCGAAGGCGTTCGGCAGGTGGCGCGGCCAGCGGCGCGGCGCCACGAAGACCGCATCCGCCCGCAGGGTCGCATCGTCCGGCAGCGGATGGCGTGCGAGCCACGCCCGCACCGCCCGGGACATTCGCGCGCGCTTGCGGGCATCGATCGCCGTCGCGGCCGAATCCAGGCTCGCGCGGGCCTTGACCTCGACGAAGGCGACGGTACGCCCGCGCCGCACGATCAGGTCGATCTCGCCGCCCGAGGCCGCGTAGCGCCGGGCGAGCGGCCGGTAGCCCTTCAGCATCAGCGCCAGCAGCGCCGAGGTTTCGGCCGAGAGTCCCCGCGCATAGGTGGCGCGGCGGCGCGTGCCCGGATCAGGCGGTGGTCTCATCGTCGCCACGGCGGGCCAGAACCAGGGCACGGGCGTAGACGGCGCGCCTGGGCTGGCCGGTCTCGGCGGCGACCAGAGCCGCGGCGTCCTTGATCGAGTGGCGGGCGAGTGCCGCCTCGATGCGGGCGTCGAGCCCGGCATCGGCCTCCCGCGCCACCGCATCCTCGGGCATCGCGCCGATCACCACCACGACCTCGCCCTTCGGCGGTCCCTCCTGCGCGAAGATCTCGGCCAGCGCCCCGAGGCTGTCGCGTCGGATCGTCTCGTAGAGCTTGGTCAGTTCGCGCGCCACCGCGGCCGGCCGCTCGGGCCCGAGCACCTCGGCGGCATCCGCCAGCATCTCGGGCAGGCGGTGGGGGGATTCGAACACCACCAGCGTGCCGGGGATGGAGGCCAGGGCCTCCATCCGGTTCCGCCGGGCGCCGGATTTCTGCGGCAGGAAGCCTTCGAAGAAGAAGCGGTCGGTCGGCAGGCCGGCGGCGACGATGGCGGTCATCACCGCCGAGGGGCCGGGGATCGGCGTCACCGGGATGCCGGCGGCGATCGCCGCCTGGACGAGCTTGAAACCGGGATCCGAGACAAGCGGCGTGCCCGCATCCGAGACCAGCGCCAGGGTCTCGCCGGCCTTCAGCCGCATCACCATCCGCTCGCGCACCGCCTCGTTCGAGTGCTCGTGATAGGAGAGCAGCGGCGTCGTGATCCCGTAATGCATCAGCAGCGTGCGGGTGACGCGGGTGTCCTCGGCCAGCACCGCGTCGGCGGCGGCGAGGGTGGCGAGCGCGCGGAACGAGACGTCGCGCAGGTTGCCGATGGGGGTCGCCACCACGTAGAGGCCCGGCGCCAGGGGCTCGGCCTCCGCGGCGAGGCCGAAGGCCGTGAAGGTGGCGGGGGGCCGGGATGGGCCCTGGGGTCGGCCCTCGGGCCGCCTGTCGACTCGCTGTGTCATCGCCGCGACAATGCCACGCCGGCGCGCCTTTGGAGACCGGGGAGAAGGCCGCCCTCACATTTACTTTTCGCAAGGCCCTCCGCATCGTCATCGCGGATTGCGCTCGGATGAGAGGGTTCGCGATGGCGCGACGCGGCGGACGGCTGACGGGTCTCGCGGGGACCGTGCTCCTCTGCGCCGCGCTCTCCGCCTGCGTCGGCGTACCGGACGCGCCGCGGCCGCAGGCGATGCCGCCGGACGCGGGCGGTCCCCGGGCGGCTTCGGGACCGACCATCGGTGCCGGTTCGGTGAAGGTGGCGCTGATCGTGCCGCTGAGCGGGCAGGGCGCCGCGGTCGGCGGGGCCCTGCGCAACGCCGCCGAACTCGCCTACGAGGATTTCCAGAAGCCCGACCTGCGCATCCTCGTGAAGGACGACCGAGGCACGCCGGAAGGCGCCCGCGAGGCGGCCCAGGCGGCCTTCGCCGACGGGGCGGAGGTGGTGCTCGGCCCGCTCTTCGCGGCCAACGTCCAGGCGGCGGGGAGCGTCGCCCGCGGGGCCGGCAAGCCGGTGATCGCCTTCTCGACCGATGCGGCGGTGGCCGCCCGCGGCGTCTACCTCATCAGCTTCCTGCCGCAATCGGAGGTCGATCGCATCGTCGACGAAGCGACCGCGGGCGGGCGCCGCTCCTTCGCCGCGTTGATCCCGGAGACCCCCTACGGCAATGCCGTCGAGGCGCAGTTCCGCGAGGCGGTGGCCCGGCGCGGCGCCCGACTCGTCGCGATGGAGCGCTACGCCGCCGGCCAGCCCGGACCGGCGGTCGAACGGCTGCGCGGTCTGATCGCGGGGCCGGCGGCGCAGGCCGACGCGCTGTTCGTCCCCGATACGCCCGACGGTCTCGTCGCGGCCGCCTCCGCGCTGACCAGGATCGGCTTCTCGCCGGCGCGGGTACGCCCGCTCGGGCTCGCCCTGTGGAACGACCCGCGGGTGCTCGCGCAGCCCGCCTTCCAGGGCGGCCGGTTCGCGGCGCCCGACGCGGCCGGCTTCGCCGGCTTCGCGCAGCGCTATCAGGCCCGCTTCGGCGAGGCGCCGCCGCGCACCGCCTCGCTCGGCTACGACGCGGTGTCGCTCTCCGTCGCACTCGTGCGCCAGTACGGCTCGCAGCGCTTCGCCGACGCGACGCTGACCAACCCGGCGGGCTTTTCGGGCCTCGACGGCACCTTCCGCTTCCAGCCCGAGGGCCTGAGCGAGCGCACCCTCGCGGTCTACGAGATCCGCAACGGCGCCGCGACGGTGGTGAGCCCGGCGCCGAAGGTGCTCGGGCGGCCGGGGATCTGAGGGATCGACCGGTTTCCGGCTGATCGCTTCGGGTATCGCCGCCCACCGTCATCGCGAGCGTCAGCGAAGCGATCCAGTGGCGCGCCCTGTCCGGATCGGTCGGCGGCCTGGATTGCTTCGGCTGAAGCCTCGCAATGACGGAGGGGATGCCGAAGTCGTCGAGCGGATGCGGTTTCACCCCGCCAGTTCCGCCACCACCGCGTTGAGCACCGGCGCCCCGCGGGCGGTCACGGCGATGCGGCCCCCGGGGCGGCGGGCGACGAGCCCGTCCGCGATCAGCGCGTCGAGACGGCGGGCGTCGAGCAGGCGGCCCTTCAGCGCGGCGTAGCGGATCGGATCGATTCCTTCCGACAGGCGCAGGCCCATCATCAGGAACTCGTCGCCCTGGTCTTCCGCGCCGAGGCTCTCGGTCTCCACGATACCGTGGCCGTCGCGCTCGACGCGGGCGAGCCACGCCTCCGGCGCCTTCCCGGTCAGCGTGCCGGCGCGGCCCCCGGGCAGGACGAGGCGGCCATGGGCGCCGGGGCCGATGCCGGCATACTCGCCGTAGCGCCAGTAGAGCAGGTTGTGGCGCGACTGGGCGCCGGGCCGGGCGTGGTTCGAGATCTCGTAGGCCGGGAGACCCCCCGCCTCGCAGATCTCCTGCGTCACGTCGTAGAGGGCGCGGGCGGAGTCGTCGTCCGGCGGCACGAGGCGGCCGGCCTGGGCGAGGCCGAAGAACGGCGTGCCGGGCTCGATGGTGAGCTGGTAGAGCGAGAGGTGCTCGGCCGCGTAATCGATCGCCCGGCGCAGCTCGGCGGCCCAGGCCTGCGGCGTCTGGTCGGGCCGGGCGTAGATCAGGTCGAAGGAGAAGCGCTCGAAATGCCCCGCGGCCGTGCGCACAGCGGACAGGGCCTCGGCCACGCCGTGCAGCCGTCCGAGTCGCTTGAGGTCGCCGTCGTCGAGGGCCTGGACGCCCAGCGAGACGCGGTTGACCCCGGCCGCGCGGTAGCCGCGGAAGCGGGTCGCCTCGACGCTGGTCGGGTTGGCCTCCAGGGTGACTTCCGCGTCCGGCGCGACGCTCCAGGCCCCGGCCACCGCGTCGAGCAGGCCCGCGACGGTCTCCGGCGCCATCAGCGAGGGCGTGCCGCCGCCCAGGAAGATGCTGGTGACCGTGCGTCCCGGGGCGAGCGCGGCGGCGTGGGCGATCTCCCGGCGGAAGGCGGCGAGGAAGCGCGGCTGGTCCACACCGGCGTGGCGGACATGGCTGTTGAAGTCGCAGTACGGGCATTTCGCCGCGCAGAACGGCCAGTGCAGATAGACCCCGAACCCCGCGTCACGGGTCGGATGATCGGGCGGTGTCGCGGAGAGCATCGGCTTGTCTGAACGTTTCGAACCGCGCGGGGCCGCTCTGTCCACCCGCCGCCCTCATCCTGAGGTGCCCGCGTGAGCGGGCCTCGAAGGATGAGGGCGGTGGATCGGATCGAGCCGTACGGCGGTTTCGTCGTACGAATGTGGGGATGCCGAGGTCCGGGCGAAAGCTCAGCCCGGCCGCCGCAGGCAGGCGGCGGCCAGGAGCACGAAGGCCCGCGCCCGGTGCGAGAGGGCGTTGCCGTTCCGCCAGTCGACGCCGTGCTTCTCCTCGGACGCGATCTCGCCGAAGGTGCGGTCCGTGCCGTCCGGCCGGAACATCGGGTCGTAGCCGAAGCCGAGGGTGCCGCGGGGCTCCACGAGATCGCCGAAGACGCGGCCCTCGAACAGCTCGGTATGGCCGTCGGGCCAGGCCAGCACGAGCGCCGAGACGAAGTGCGCGCGCCGGTCCGTCGCGCCGCGCTTGTCGAGTTCGGCGGCGATCCGCGCCATCGCGCCGGAAAAGTCCTTGGTCGGACCGGCCCAGCGGGCCGAGAACAGGCCCGGCGCGCCGTCGAGGGCATCGACGCAGAGCCCGGAATCGTCGGCGAAGGCCGGCAGGCCGGAGGCCCGGGCCGCGGCCAGCGCCTTGATCGCCGCGTTCTCCGAGAACATCGTGCCGGTCTCATCGGGCTCGGGCAGGCCGAGTTCGCCGGCCGAGACCGCCTCGACGCCGAAGGGCGCCAGCAGCTCGCGCATCTCCACGAGCTTGCCGGCATTGTGGGTCGCGATCACGACCTTGCCCGAGAGGATGCGGTGCGCGCTCACGCGATGGCCTTCCGCTGCAGCTCGACGAGGCTGGCGATGCCGCCCTTGGCGAGCCCGAGCAGTTCGATGAACTGCGCCTCCGAAAACGGCTCCATCTCGGCGGTGCCCTGCACCTCGACGATGCCACCCTTGCCGGTGACGACGAAGTTGGCGTCGGTCTCGGCGGCCGAATCCTCGGCGTAATCGAGGTCGAGCACCGGCTGGCCCTTGTAGATGCCGCAGGACACCGCCGCGACATGGTCCTTGAGCGGATCGACCGAGATGATCGAGCGGGAGCGCATCCAGGCGAAGCAATCGTGCAGGGCCACCCAGGCACCGGTGATCGAAGCGGTGCGGGTGCCGCCGTCGGCCTGGAGCACGTCGCAATCGACGGTGATCTGGCGCTCGCCCATGGCCGGCAGGTTGGTGACGGCGCGTAAGGAACGGCCGATCAGCCGCTGGATCTCCTGGGTGCGGCCCGAGGGCTTGCCGGAATTGACCTCGCGGCGGGTGCGCTCGTGGGTCGCGCGCGGCAGCATGCTGTACTCGGCGGTGACCCAGCCCTTGCCGGAGCCGCGCAGCCACGGCGGCCCGCGGTCCTCCAGCGAGGCGGTGCAGAGCACGCGGGTGTTGCCGAAGGTGACGAGGCAGGAGCCTTCCGCGTAGCGGGCGACCGCCCGCTCCAGCGTGACGTCGCGCATCGCGTCCGCCGCGCGCTTCGAGGGCCGCATCCTTGGCAAGCTCCGTATGGGATCGAAGTCCGGGCTCTTAGGCGCTGCCGCCGCCCGCGGCAACCGCGCGGCGCCGAAACGAGAGGGGCCGCCGTCTCGCGACGGCGGCCCCATCGTCTTCCGGCCCGTCACCAGCGGCGGTGATTCCAGTGCCGGCGATGATGGTGATGGCGGGGACCGCCGAACCGATGGTGCCGGTGCCAGTGGCCGCGGCGGCGATAGTGCCGGCGGTAATGGCGGTGGTGCGGCCGGTACTGGGCCTGCTGGATCGCGTCGCCCGCCGGGGCTGTCGCCTCGGTCGGGATCGGGATCGGGGCGGCCTGCGCGGCGCGGGGGGCCGAAGCGAGGCCCAAGCCGGTCACCGCGATCGCCAGGGCGGCGGCCTTGACCATGGTCTTTCGTGCGCCTGTCAGCACTATCGGAGGCTCCATTTTCGCTCGGTGGACATGGGTGCGGGCCGGGCTCGAACACGCCGGACCTGGTAATTGAACGACTCAAGGCCCCCGATTGATCCGCCCGCACCGCTCCTCTTCCACCGTTTGCGTCGTCCCGCGCCCCGGTCCGAACCGCCGCGGCGATCGAGGATTGATCGGGGGCGCCCGAGCCCTCACAATCGACGCCCGAGTTCCGCTTTCCTTGTCCGAGACCGTCCCCTCCGCCGTGCCTCCGCAAATCCAGGCGCTGTCCGCCCTCAACGAGCGCGCCCGGGAGATCTTCCGGCAGATCGTCGAGAGCTACGTCACCACCGGCGAGCCGCTGGGGTCGCGCAATCTCGCGCGCATCCTGCCGATGAGTCTGTCCCCGGCCTCGATCCGCAACGTGATGGCGGATCTGGAGCATTCGGGGCTGATCTTCGCGCCCCACACCTCGGCCGGGCGCCTGCCGACCGAACTGGGCCTGCGCTTCTTCGTCGATGCGATGATGGAGATCGGCGACGTCGACCTCGCCGAGAAGGCCCGGATCGAGGCGCAGATGCAGGCGGCGGCCTCGCGCCACACCTTCGATTCGGCGCTGGCCGAGGCATCCTCGCTGCTGTCGGGCATCTCCCGCGGAGCGGGCGTGGTGCTGACCACCAAGGTCGATGCCGGCCTCAAGCACGTGGAGTTCGTGCGTCTCGACGCCGACCGGGCGCTGGTGGTGCTGGTCTCGGTCGACGGCACGGTGGAGAACCGTCTGCTCGACCTGCCGCCGGGCCTGCCGGCGGGGGCTCTGCAGGAGGCCTCGAACTACCTCAACGCCCGTCTGCGCGGCCGCACGCTCGATACGCTGCGGGCCGACATCGAGGCCGGCCGCAAGGCGATGAAGAGCGAGCTCGACGCGCTGACCGAGCGGCTGGTCGATGCCGGACTCGCCACGACGGTCGGCCCGTCCGAGGCGCGCCAGCTCATCGTGCGCGGGCAGGCGAACCTGCTCGACGACCTGCGCGCCGCCGAGGATCTCGAACGCATCCGCCTGCTGTTCAGCGACCTCGAGACCCAGAAGGACGTGATCGAACTGCTGGCCCGGGCCGAGCAGGGCGACGGGGTCCGCATCTTCATCGGTTCGGAGAACAAGCTGTTCTCGCTCTCCGGCTCCTCGATGATCGCCGCCCCTTTCCGCGACGGCGCGCAGAAGATCGTCGGCGTGGTCGGCGTGATCGGACCGACGCGGCTCAACTACGCCCGCATCGTGCCGATGGTCGACTACACCGCCCGCGTGGTCTCGGGCCTGCTCGACCGGTCGCGATAGCCCCCTCGGGCGGTCCGTCTCTTTTCGACTTCGACCCGGCTCGCCGAGACAGCCGGCGATCGCCCGTTCGGCCGATCGGTCCGGGACGTGAACGCAGGCGGGTTCGCCGCTGCGAGAACCGCGGCACGTCGGTTGCGCATGTCGATTCGAGAGCAGGAAGCGGGATGCGCCGGAACCGGACGAGCCCGTAGGCAGGGCATGGTCACACCTGCCGGAGTCTCGTGATGTCGCCTGCCGCGAACCGTCCCATGTCCGCATCCGAATGGGCCATGCTGCTCGGCCTGTCCGTGCTCTGGGGCGGATCGTTCTTCTTCACGGGCGTGGCGCTCTCCGCCCTGCCGCCTTTGACGCTCGTCGTCCTGCGGGTCGGGATCGCCGCGCTGATCCTCAATCTCGCCCTGCCGCTTGCCGGCATGCCCCGGCCCCGAGGCCGCAAGGTCTGGATCGCCTTCCTCGGCATGGGGCTCCTCAACAACGTCGTGCCCTTCTGCCTCATCGTCTGGGGCCAGACGCAGATCGCCTCGGGCCTTGCGGCCATCCTCAATGCGACGACCCCGCTCTTCACCGTCGTCGTCGCCCATCTCCTGACGGCCGACGAGCGGATGACCGGAAACAGGCTCGCGGGAGCACTCATCGGCTTCGCGGGTGTGGCCGTCATGATCGGAACGTCCGCGTTCGCCGGGTCGGAAAGCCCCCTCCTGGCGCAAGTCGCGGTGCTCGGTGCGGCCCTGTCCTACGCCTTCGCCGGTGTTTTCGGGCGACGCTTCGGCCGTCTGGGCGTCCCTCCGCTCGCGAGCGCCGCGGGGCAGGTCACGGCGTCCACGCTCCTGCTCCTGCCGGTCGCGCTGGTGGTGGATCGGCCCTGGACTCTGGCGGTGCCGGGCGCGCCGGTCTGGGGCGCGGTGCTCGGGATCGCGATCCTGTCCACCGCGCTCGCCTACCTCCTCTACTTCCACCTCCTGGCGACCGCCGGGGCGACCAACCTCCTGCTCGTCACCTTCCTGATCCCGGTCTCCGCCATCCTGCTCGGTGCGCTGGTCCTGGGCGAACGGCTCGACCTGCGCAACTACGTCGGCATGGCCCTGATCGGGGGCGGTCTCGCGGCCATCGACGGACGCGTTCCGCGACGCATCACGGTCCGGCGCAGCGTCGATCCCGATGTCTACCAGGGCCGGGATATCTGAGCGGTCGGAACGCGCTCCGGCACGTTCGCCCCCCAAAAGACAACCGGCCGGCTCGTGCGAGGGGGCGGTGCACGGGCCGGCCGGCGTACCGCGCGCTCCCGAGAGAGCGGCGCGATGGCGGGGCATCCCGTCGAAGGGATGCGCGAGTCCTATTTCGGCGCGGCCTTGCCTTCCGGCGTGCGGCCCTTCGGGGCCGCGCCCGTCGCCGCGGGCTTGGCGGCCCAGTCCGGGTCCGCGCGGGGACCGCTCGGCGCGTCGGTCGCCGCCTGCAACTGGCCCGGCTGAAGGTCGCTCACCCGCGTCCACACCTGCGAGCCGCAGAACACCGCGAGCATGCAGCCCTTGACCGACAGTTCGGCCGGCGTCTCGCTCCAGACGGTGACGTCGTAGGACTTGCCGTTGTCGCCGTTGTAGATCTTGCCCGCGAAGCGGCCTTCCGTATCGGGCTTCAGGCCGAGCAGCATCTGGTGGCCGAGGATCGGCCGGCCCTGTCGGCGCGGCTCGGGGTTGTAGCGGTCGATCCGCGGCTTGCCGTCGTCGCCTTCCGGCTTCTGCAGCCAGACGACGTAGCCGCACAGATGCCGGCCGTCCGTGCCGCAATGCTCGGTGCGGACGCGGGCGCGCCCATCCTCGGTGAGCCAGATGCCGGTCGGATCGGCGGCCCGGGCCGCGTCCGAGTGCATGCAGGCGAGGGCGGCCAGGGTCGCGAGCGCCGCGGTGGCGAAGCGGGTGACGATGGGGGTCATCAAGGCTCCTTCGAACGCATCGGCCGGTCGAGTGTGCCGATGCCGGAAACGGCTATCCGTGCTGGCGGGCGACGGCGGGCGCGGGGCTTTCCCCGGCCTCGTCGCGCGGGCCGACGAAGCGGCCGAGCAGCCGCCCGAGCACGCGGCTCAGGCCGTCCATCAGCAGGAACACCGCCGGCACGAAGACGAGGGAGAGCAGGGTCGAGACGATGAGGCCGGCGATCACCGCCACGGCCATCGGCGCGCGGAACTCGCCGCCGATGCCGAGGGCCATCGCCGAGGGCACCATGCCGGCGGCCATGGCGATGGTGGTCATCACGATCGGCCGCGCCCGCTTGCGGCCGGCCTCGACGATGGCGGTGACGCTATCGACGCCCGCGCGCATCTCCTCGACGGCGAAGTCCACGAGCATGATCGCGTTCTTCGTCACCAGTCCCATCAGCATCAGGATGCCGATCACGACCGGCATCGAGATCGACATGTTGCAGATCAGGAGGCCGAGAATGGCGCCGCCGATGGAGAGCGGCAGCGAGAACAGGATGGTGAGCGGCTGGAGGAACGAGCCGAACAGCAGAACCAGCACGGCGTAGACCATCATGATGCCGGCGCCCATGGCCATGAGGAAGCCGGAGAAGACCTCCTGCATGATCTCGGCATCGCCGGTCTGGCGGATGGTGACGCCCGGCGGCAGGCTCCTGGCGGTGGGCGTGGCGAGCGCCTGCTCGATCAGCGAGCCGAGGGCGTCGGAGCCCTCCATGTTGGCCTCCACCGCCACGCGCACGGCGCGGTCGTAGCGCTCGATCGCGCCGGGGCCCTGGTCGAGCTCGATGTCGGCCACCGCGGAGAGCGGAACCGCGACGCCGTTCTTGGCCGGAACCTTCAGGTTCTCGAGCCGCGAGACCGCGCCGCGGGCGGTCTCGGGCAATTGCACCCGGATCGGCACCTGCCGGTCGGCCGCGTTGAACTTGGCGAGGTTGATGCCGATGTCGCCGATGGTGCCGACGCGCACCGTCTCGGCGATCACGTCGGTCGAGACGCCGAGATCGGCCGCCGCGCCCTCCTTCGGCCGGATGCGCACCTCGGTGCGGTTGAGCGGGGCCGTGGACATCACCGAGACGAGGTGCGGGATCGCCGCCATGTCGCGCTGGAGCCGGGCGGCGACATCCGTCACCACGTCGACGTCGGGGCCGCTGACGACGAGGGCGAGGTCGCGCTGGCCGCCGTCGCGCAGGGTCCAGGAGCGGATGTCGGGCTCCTCCGCCAGCAGGGCGGCGATCTCGGACTCGATCGTCCACTGCCGCTTGGCCCGCTCGCTCTTCGGGGTCAGGTTGACGATCAGCGTGGCGAGCCGCGTCTCCTTCTTGCCGCCGGCCTGCCGGCCGCCGTCGACGAAGACCGAGGTCACCTCCGGCAGGGCGCGGATGCGCGCGACGACGCGGTCGGCCACCGCGATCGTGTCGGGCAGCCGGGCCCCGGGCGCCAGTTCGACCATGAACAGGGTGCGCGCGTTGTCCTGCTTCGGGATGAAGCCCGAGGGGAGGAGCCTGGTCGAGACGATCGAGCCGGCGAACAGCGCGAGGCCGACCACGAGGGTGATCCACCTGTGGCGCACCGACCAGCCGACGAAGCGGGTATAGACCCGCATGATCGGACCCTCCCGCTCCTCCGCGTGGCCGTGGTCGCGCAGGAAGTAGGCCGCGAGCAACGGCGTGATCAGGCGCGCGACCAGCAGCGACATGAACACCGACACGGCGATGGTCAGGCCGAACTGGATGAAGTAGCGCCCGGCGATGCCGCCCATGAAGGAGACCGGGGCGAAGACCGCGATCAGCGTCGCGGTGATGGCGATGACGGCGAGCCCGATCTCGTCGGCGCCCTCGATCGAAGCGCGGTAGGGCGACTTGCCGAGGCGCATGTGGCGCACGACGTTCTCGATCTCGACGATGGCGTCGTCGACGAGGATGCCGGTGACCAGGGTGATCGCCAGCAGGCTGATGCCGTTGAGGGTGAAGCCCAGCGCGTCCATCGCCCAGAAGGTCGGGAAGACCGAGAGCGGCAGGGCGACGGCGGCGATCAGCGTGGCGCGCCAGTCGCGCAGGAACAGGAACACGACGACGACGGCCAGCGCCGCGCCCTCCATCAGCGTGTGCATCGCCGAGGCGTAGCTGCCGCGCGTGGCCGAGACCGAGGAATCGATCAGTTCGAAACGAAGGTCGGGATAGCTCTCGCCGATCTCGGCCATCTTCTTCTCGACGCCGGAAGCGACCTCGGCGTCGCTGGCGCCGGAGCCGCGGGAGACGGAGAAGGCGACCACCGGCTCGCCGTCGAAGCGGGCGAAGGTGCGCGGCTCCTCGATCGAATCCTCGACCGTGGCGAGATCGTCGAGGCGCACCTTGCGCCCGCCCGGCAGGACGATGGAGGTGGCCTTCAGGTCGCGGATGGTGCGTGAGGCGGCCAGCGTCCGGATCGACTGCTCGCGCCCGCCGATCTCGCCGCGCCCGCCGGCCATGTCGGCGGAGGTGACGCGCACCTGCTTGTTCACGTCGGCCGCGGTGATGCCGAGCGCCAGGAGCCGGTCGGGCAGGGGGGTGATGCGGATCTCGCGGGCGACGCCGCCGACGCGCTCGACGCCGCCGACCCCCTTCACGCCCTGAAGCGTGCGGGCGATCTTGTCGTCGACCAGCCAGGACAGGTCGGCCGGCGTCATCGCCGGCGCCTTCACGCCGTAGATCAGGATCGGCAGGCCGGTGATCTCGACGCGCTGGACGACCGGCTCGTCGATGGTGCGGGGCAGGTTGATGCGGACCTTCGACACCGCGTCCTTCACGTCGTTGACGGCGCGGTCGGTGTTGACCTCCAGGCGGAACTCGACCGTGGTGACGGAGGATCCCTCCGTGATCGCCGAGGTGATGTGCTTGACGCCGCGCACGCCCGCGATCGAATCCTCGACCCATTTCGTCACCTGGGTCTGCAACTCGGACGGGGCGGCGCCCGACTGCGTGATCGTCACCGAGACGATCGGCACGTCCACGTTCGGCATGCGGGTGACCGCGAGCCCGCGGAAGCTGACGAGGCCGAGCACCACCAGCACGAGGAACAGGACGAGGGGCGCGATCGGATTCCGGATCGCCCAGGCGGAGATGTTCAGGCGCATCGGGGCAACCCGTCGGTGAAGTCCGTGCGAGACCCGCGCGGCCGGCGCGCGGGGAGGGGTTCAGCGCAGGCCGGCGTCGGCGGTGGCCTGGGGCGAGGGCGTGTCGGAGACCGCCGCCGGGGTCTGGCCCTGCCGCGCGACCGGGATCGGGCGGACGCGATCGCCGTCGCGCAGGAAGCTGCCGGCGCGGGCGACGACCCGCTCGCCCTCGGCGAGGCCGGAGCGGATCTCGATGTCGTCCTCGTCGGACAGGCCGGTGCGAACCTCGCGGGCCTCGACCCGATCCTCGGCCACGACCAGCACGGAGCTGCCCTTGCCGCCGCCGTAGAGGACGGAGGCCTGGGGCACGGTGACGCCGTGGGTGCGGGCGAGTTCGACGGCGCCGCGGGCGAAGGTGCCGATGCGCAAGCGAGGATCGGGATCGAGGCGCACGCGCACCTTGCCGAGCCGGCTCGCCCTGTCGACCTCCGGATAGACCGCGCGGACGCTGCCGACGACGCGCTCGCCGTCGCCGATCCCGATGAAGGCCGGGGCGCCTTCCCGCAGCAGCGGCAGCTTGGTCTCGATGACCTCGGCCTCCAGCTCGATCTCGCCGCGGGCGATCAGCCGGAACAGCGGCTCGGACGAGGAAGCGGTCGCCATGCCGACCCGCGCGGTGCGGCGACTGACGATGCCGGCCTCCGGCGCACGGATCTCGGTGCGGGCGAGCCGCAGTTCCAGCTCGTCGCGCACCGCCTTGGCCTGGGCGAGCTCGGCCCGGACCATGGCGATCCCGTTGCGGGCGAAGGCGAGCTTGCCCTCCGCCTGCCGCAGGGCGGCGGTGCGGCTCTCCATGACGACGGCGGTGGTGTTGCCGGTCTGGATCAGTTGCCTGGCACGGTCGTAGCCGAGGCGGGCTTCGAGTTCGGCGGCCTCCGCCTGCTCGATGTTGCTCTGCGCCTGCGGCACGGCGGCGGTGGCCTTGTCGATCAGGGCGCTCTGCTGGGCCAGTTGCCGGTCGATCAGGTCGCGGGAGAGGCGGGCCAGCACCTGTCCCTTCTCGACGCGCATGCCCTCCTCGGCGAGAAGCTCGACGAGGCGGTAGCCGTCGATCTCCGGCGTCACCAGGATCTCGTCGCGGGGCACCAGGGTGCCGGTGACGACGACGCTCTCCACGATCTCGCGGCGCAGCGCCTCGACCACGCTGACGGCGGGCGCCGGCGCGGCCTTCGCGGGGGCCGGTGCGGTCTCGGCGCGCGCCGGGGCGAGGCCCGCGGCGACGAGCAGGAAGGCGGGGAGGGCGAGGGTCCGGACGGGTCTCATCGGCCGGTCTCCTGAACGGCACGGGGAAGGGGCGGTGCGCCGGACAGGCCCGCATCGATCAGCGCCTGGAGCTGCGTCACCGCCGGACCGGCGTCGTAATCGGGAATCAAGGCCCGACTGAGGATGATGCCCTTCATCAGGGGCGCGACCGCGTCGAACAGCGCCGCGGAATCGCAGTCCGGCGAGGACTTGATCGCGTCGAACATCTCGATGAGCCAGGTCCGGCCCTCGTCGTCGCCAAACGCGACCAGCGTGCCGATGGCCGGATTGCGGGTCGCCTCGGCCCAGAGGTCGAGGCGCAGGATCGCCGCCTCGCGGGTGATGTCGTTGAAGAAGCAGGCGAGCACGCCCATCAGGGCGCCGCGCCGGTCGCCGGCCCGCTCCATCGCCTCGACGAGGACCGCACCGCGCTCGCGGTCGCGCTCGGCCAGCCCGAGGACGACCGCCTCCTTCGAATCGAAGTAGCGGTAGATGTTGCCCGGGCTCATCGAAGCCTCGCGGGCGAGATCCTGCATCGTGGTGCGGTGGAAGCCGTTGCGGACGAAGCACGCCTCGGCCGCGTCGAGGATGTGCTCGCGCCGGGCCGCCTGTCCGCTCCGGGCGTCGATGACGGCGCCGGCCGCTGCACTCATGACGAGGTTCCCACACTGTTCATGGCGGTGCGATCCGCCCCGCCGCCGAGCCGCACGGCGGAGCAGGCACGCGGCCGAAGATCGAGATCGGCGCAGAGGCGGGCCTGCCAGCCGTCCGGGCCCGCGCCGGTCCAGCCGATCAGGGCGAACCAGCCGAGGGCGACGACGGCGCAGACGGCCAGGTTCATCGGGGTGCAGGCCGCCTTCAGCAGGCGCGCGGCGCCGAAACCCTCTCGAGCCCGGTCGAGGCCGGGATCGGCCGCGAACGGGAAGGATATGAGGGAGGACGCACGATCCCCGACCGACATGCTCATCGCCGACTCCTACGCTGACGAGCTTGGTAGTGAACGTTCATTCTCATGTCAATGAACGCTCATTCTCATCGCATCGGGCCGTGACCACGGCACCACGACCGAGGCAACGGCGCCACGCCGAAGTGCGGTTGTCGCCGCATTAACGAACCGGTTACCGAGCAGGAATAGCGCACTCGCAGGACGGGCGACGATCCTCGCCCGGCGAGCACTGCTTTCGCGAAGGTTCCAAAGACCGGCGGGAAAGAAAACGAACAACGAGCACCCACGGAACGGTCGCGGGACGAGTCACGGACGCACCGTTCGAGAGCCACCAAGATGTCCCCCGTAGATTTCGCCGCCCTCGCGTGGAATGCCGCGCGTGAACACCTCGACCTGTTCGGAGGCCTCGGCCTCTGTCTCGGCTTCGCGGGCGGGATGATGCCGCGACGAAGCGCGATCCTGCTGACGTCGGCGGCCTGCTCGGCCTGCTTCGCGCTGCATTTCCTGCGGCTCGGGGCGCAGACCGGCACGGCGATGTGCCTCGTCTCGGTGATGCAGAGCGTGGTGGCGGCCCGCTGGATCGGGCCGGGAGCCCGCGCGGCCTGGGTGACACCGCTCTTCGTCGCGAGCAGCCTCGTGGCGGCCTGCCTGACACTCGCGACTTGGAGCGGCTGGCCCTCGGCCTGTGCCGGGCTGGGGTCGCTGCTGGCCACCACGGCCCGGCTTCAGGTGAATGCGCAGGCGATGCGCCGCTTCTTCCTCGGGGCCTCGTCGTGCTGGATGGTGCACAACACGCTGGTCGGCTCGGCGTTCGGCCTGACCTGCGACCTGCTCACGCTCTCGGCGCTGGCGATCGCCCTGGCCCGCGGCGGTCCGGCCAAGGTGGCCGAGCCGGCCCTCCTCGCGGCGGAGGCCGACGAGGCGAGGGACGTGCCGCCGAATGTCGGCCCGCTTCAGGGCGCGACGTGAGGTGCGGCGGGGGCATCGCCACGGGAACATCGCAGGGGAACACCGCCACGCCGGCCGCACGCATCGAGCGCAGGCAAAAAAAGACCCGCCGTCGATGAGAGGGCAGGCCGGGTCAGGGGTCGTTCGTCGCAGGAGAACATCCGGTCAAAGCCTCAAGCCGTGCCCGGTTCCGCCGGCCTCGCGCGCGGGACCAACGAATCACCCCGAAATGTAACCGGCAACGGACGGGTTCGGCGCGGCGATCCCCGTGCTATAGCGCACACCCCGTCCGCCGGATCGGAACCCTGATGCCACCGATCGTCTCGATCGCGAACCTGTCGAAGGTCTACGCCTCGGGCCTGCACGCCCTGCGCGACGTGAGCCTCGACATCGCCAAGGGGGAGATCTTCGCGCTGCTGGGGCCGAACGGCGCCGGCAAGTCGACCCTCATCAACATCGTCTGCGGCATCGTCACGCCGACCGCGGGCGTCATCCGGGTCGGCGGCCACGACATCCTGTCCCGGTACCGCGCCGCCCGGCGCATGATCGGGCTGGTGCCGCAGGAACTGACCACCGACGCCTTCGAGACGGTGTGGGACACGGTGAGCTTCAGCCGCGGCCTGTTCGGGCTGCCGAAGGATCCGGCCCATATCGAGCGCGTGCTGAAGGATCTCGCCCTCCACGACAAGCGCGAGAGCCGGATCATGCAGCTCTCCGGCGGCATGAAGCGGCGGGTTCTGATCGCCAAGGCGCTCGCCCACGAGCCGCAGGTGCTGTTCCTCGACGAGCCGACCGCCGGCGTCGACGTGGAACTGCGCCAGGACATGTGGCGCCTCGTGCGCCGCCTGCGCGAGCAGGGCGTCACCGTGATCCTCACCACCCACTACATCGAGGAGGCCGAGGAAATGGCCGACCGGGTCGGCGTGATCCGGAAGGGCGGGATCATCCTCGTCGAGGACAAGGTCGAGCTGATGCGCAAGCTCGGCAAGAAGCAGCTCACTCTGCACCTGCGCGAGCCGGTCGGCGCCCTGCCCGACACCCTGGCGCGCCACGCGCTGCATGTCGGCGAGGATCGACGCACCCTCGTCTACACCTACGACACGCGGCGCGAGCGCACCGGCATCACCGGCCTGCTCGGCGACCTGTCGGCGGCGGGGCTCACGTGCACCGATCTCGATACCAGCCAGAGTTCGCTCGAAGACATCTTCGTCGATCTCGTCCGCGAGCGCGCATGAAGGGCGTGTCCATGCCGAACGTCCCGGCGATCCTCGCCCTCTACCGCTTCGAGATGGCCCGGTTCTGGCGCACGGCGCTGCAGAGCATCGTCGCGCCGGTGATCTCCACCTCGCTCTACTTCGTGGTGTTCGGGGCCGCGATCGGCTCGCGGATGCAGACGGTGGACGGCGTCGCCTACGGCGCCTTCATCGTGCCGGGGCTGATCATGCTGTCGCTGCTGACGCAGAGCGTCTCCAACGCCGCCTTCGGCATCTACTTCCCGCGCTTCGCCGGCACGATCTACGAGATCCTGTCGGCGCCGATCGCGCCGTTCGAGGTGGTGCTCGGCTATGTCGGCGCGGCGGCCACCAAGTCGATCGTGATCGGGCTGATCATCCTCGCCACGGCCTCGCTGTTCGTGCCGCTGCACATCGAGCACCCATTCTGGATGGTGTTCTTCCTGCTGCTGACCGCGCTCACCTTCAGCCTGTTCGGCTTCGTGATCGGGCTGTGGGCGGACGGGTTCGAGAAGCTGCAACTGGTGCCGCTCCTCATCGTCACGCCGCTGACGTTCCTCGGCGGCAGCTTCTATTCGATCGAGATGCTGCCGCCGTTCTGGCGGGCGGCGAGCCTGTTCAACCCGGTGGTCTACCTCGTCAGCGGCTTCCGCTGGGCATTCTTCGGCAAGGGCGACGTGGCGATCGGCGTCAGCATCGCCGCGACGCTGGCGTTCCTGGCCCTGTGCCTGGGGCTGGTGACCTACATCTTCCGGACGGGGTATCGGCTGAAGAGCTGACGGAGCCGCAAAGGGGGGGCGATGGCGCAGGAGCCGTACATCGCCGGGCGCGAGAGCCTCTACGGCATCCCCGGTGAGGACCGATCCGTCGTTGCGAGTGAGGGCGACGGTGTGGAAGCGGCCCGTTACGGCCGCTGCGCCAAAAACTCCAGCACGCCCTTGCGATGGAGCCTGTCGCCCACCGCCGTGGAGTGGTCGCGGCCCGGCAGATCGAGGGCGCGGGCGTTCGGCATCAGCTTGGCGAGTTCGGGGCCCGACCCCGCCACCGTGTCGAGCGTGCCGACCGAGACCAGCGTCGGGGTGTCGATGGCCGAGAGTTCGGCCCGCGACAGCGTCTGGCGCGAGCAGCGGATGCAGGCGGCGAGCGCCCGCAGATCGCTCCTGGTCTGCTCGGCGAAGATGCGGAAGGTCGCGGCCGTCGGGTTCGGCGCCGGCGTGCCGGGCGGTGCCTCCAGCGCCTCGGCGATGCCCTGGGGCAGGCCGTGCCCGTCCACGAGATGGAAGCCCATGCCGCCGAGCAGCAGCGAGCGAACCTCGTTGGGATGGTCGAGCGCCATGTGCGCGGCGATGCGCGCGCCCATGGAATAGCCCATCACGTCCGCCCGCTCGAGGCCGAGATGGTGCAGGAGGCGCACCGCATCGCCGGCCATCCGGTCGGAGGTGTAGGCGGTCGGCTCGTAGAGCTTCTCGCTCTGTCCATGCCCGCGGTTGTCGTGCGCGATCACACGGTAGCCGGCTTCCGACAGGTACCGGACCCAGAGCGTGTTGACCCAGTTCACCGCGTGGTTCGAGGCAAAGCCGTGGATCAGGAGAATCGGATCGCCGCTGCCGCCTTTGGCCGGCACGTCGATATAGGCGATCTGCACGCCGTCGGAATCGAAGCTTTGCATGACCCGTCATCGGGCGCCGGGCCGGCGATGTCAAAGGTCGAGCCGCGGCCTCGCGCGACGATACGCGCGGCTTTGCGTGCGGTTCGGCCCACCGCGGCGGCGGTGGTCGTCCCGAGGCGGGCCCGCGACTTGCCGCCGCCCCGCCGGGCTGGCATCACCCCGGCACGATGACGGATTCCTCGCCCTACGGCACCTACGCCCCGACCGGCCTCGTCGCGCGGATCGCCGAGCGCACGCAGAAGCTGCCCGAGCATTCCTGGCGCGCCCGGCGGCTGGCGATGTTCCTGCGCCGCCTCGCCATCTCGATGATGCGCGGCCGGCCGCTCGACGTCGAGCGCTACGGGGCGCGGATGCGGCTGCATCCCTACAACAACAACTGCGAGAAGAAGGTGCTCTTCACCCCGCAGTTCTTCGATCCGCAGGAGCGGGCGCTCCTCAAGCAGCGGCTGCCCGAGGACGCGGTGTTCCTCGATATCGGCGCCAACATCGGCGCCTACGCGCTGTTCGTGGCGGGCTTCACCGGCGCGCGCGCCCGCATCCTCGCGGTCGAGCCGCAGCCCGACGTGTTCGACCGGCTGACCTTCAACATCGGCCAGAACCCGTTCGGCACGGTCAAGGCCATCGCCTGCGCGGTGGCCGACAAGGCCGGGGAACTCACCCTGTTCATCGATCCGCGCAACCGCGGCGAGTCGAGCGTCAAGATCGTCGGCACCCACAAGAACGCGACGGTGCGCGTGCCGGCGGTGACGCTGCTCGGGCTGTGCCGCTCGGAGGGGATCGAGCGCATCGACGCGATCAAGCTCGATGTCGAGGGGGCGGAAGACCTGATCCTGGAGCCGTTCCTGCGCGAGGCGCCGGAATCCCTGCGCCCGTCGCTGTTCATCATCGAGAACGGCACCGACCAGTGGCAGATCGACCTGCCCGGCCTGCTCCACACCCACGGCTACCGCCAGATCGCCCGCACGCGCCTCAACCTGATGTTCGAGCGGACGGCCGCGCCGCGCCCGGCGTGAGGATCGGCACGGCTTGCGCGATCGCGACGCCCTCCGGCCCGACCGCGCAGGCATAGGCGTAGGCCTCGACCCCTGCCGCGAGCGCGGCCCGCAGGGCGCGGTCGAAGGCCGGGTCGATGTCGCGGGCGACGTCGAAGGCCTCCGCCCGCATCTGGATCACCACGATCAGCATCGCCCGGCCGCCGGCGGCGGCGACGCCGGCCAGTTCCTCCATGTGGCGGGCCGAGCGGGCCGCCTTGCAGTCGGGGAACTCGGCCAGCCCCGGCCGCCGCATCAGGTGGCAGTTCTTCACCTCGACATGGCAGGGGACATGGCAGGGCGGCAGGCCGCCCCCGCTCGCCAGGAAATCGACGCGGCTCGCCCGACCGTAGGCCACCTCCGGCCGCAGCGTCTCGTATCCTTCGAGGGGCGCGATCCTCTGCTCCCGGAACGCCTCCGCGACGAGGGCGTTGGGGCGCGCGGTGTTGATGCCGACCCATTGCGGCCCGCCGGGCAGATCCGCCTCCACCAGTTCCCAGGAAAACCCGAGTTTTCGCGACGGGTTGGTCGAGGACGAGAGCAGCACGCGAGAACCCTCGGCGTTCAGCCCCAACATGGCGCCCGGGTTGGCGCAATGGGCCGTCACCTGGGTGCCGTCGGCCAGCGCCACGTCGGCGAGGAAGCGCTTGTAGCGCCGAACGAGACGGCCTTCGATCAGGGGGGAGGGGAAGCGCATCGTGTCACGACCGGGAGGGGGCGAGGCAGGCTTTCGCTTTCGCGCATTCGCGCCCTAGCTTCCAGCCCGGTCACCGCCCCCGAGGCCGCATGTCCCAGAATTCCGACGTCACCGCCGCCATCCTCGTCATCGGCGACGAGATCCTGTCGGGCCGCACCAAGGACAAGAACATCGGCGCCATCGCCGACGTGCTGACCGGGATCGGCGTCGATCTGCGCGAGGTCCGCATCGTCCCCGACGACCGGGACGCGATCGTCGCGGCGGTGAACGCACTTCGCGCGCGCTACACCTACCTGTTCACCTCCGGCGGCATCGGCCCGACCCACGACGACATCACCGCCGACAGCATCGCCGCGGCCTTCGGCGTCGGCATCGACGTCGACCCGCGCGCCCGCGCCATGCTGCTCGAACGGCACCGGCCGGAGGATCTGAACGAGGCGCGTCTGCGCATGGCCCGCATCCCGGACGGGGCCGACCTGATCGCCAATCCCGTCTCGAAGGCGCCGGGCTTCCGCCTCGGCAACGTCTACGTGATGGCGGGCGTGCCGCAGATCATGCGGGCCATGCTCGACGAGATCCGCCCGACGCTCACCTCCGACGCGCCGGTGATCTCCGAGACGATCGAGGCGGGCGGCATCCCCGAGGGCAGCTTCGCCGGAGGGCTCGGCGCGATCGCGTCGGCGCATGGGGCGGTGTCGATCGGCTCCTACCCGTCGATGACGCCGGATGGGTTTCGCAACCGCATCGTCGTGCGCGGGCGGGATGGGCAGGCGGTGGCGGCCGCCCGCGAGGCCGTCGAGGGGCTGCTCGCCGGGCTTCGCCCCTGATGGTCGCCTCGGCAGGACGTCCATCATCGGCCTCGGTTCGCAGCCCCGATCGTCCCGCGCCCCTGAAATAAATTTCCGCGCGCAGGGAGCGCGCAAGCGCTGCCATACGTTGGGCTGCGGCGAGACGACCGCCGAGGGCCGCATGTCCGAGGAACACCGCACCCACGGAGCCCATACCCGCGAGAAGGACGACGCCCAAGTCGAGAAGGCGCACCGTCCGGACGCGCTGATCCTGCACGAGATCATCCGGCGCGAGGGCGAGGAGGAGATGCGGCGCACCGCGCTGGCTCTCTCGCTCTCGGGCTTCGCCGCCGGGCTCACCATGGGCTTCTCGCTGATCGTGCCCGGCGTGCTCAAGGGGCACCTGCCGCACGAGCCCTGGGCCGAGCTCGTCATGAGCCTGGGCTACTCGATCGGCTTCCTCATCGTCGTGCTCGGGCGCCAGCAACTCTTCACCGAGAACACGGTGACGCCGATCCTGCCGCTCCTGACCGAGCGGACCGTCCCGGCGCTGCTGCGCGTGGCCCGGCTGTGGGGCATCGTGCTCGTCGCCAACATCCTGGCGACGCTCCTGATCGCCTGGGTGCTCGCCCATACCGACGCCTTCAAGCCGGAGGTGCGGACGGCCTTCGCCGAGATCAGCCACCACACCGTCGAGGATCCGTTCTGGACCACGGTCATCAAGGCGGTGTTCGCGGGCTGGCTGATCGCGCTGATGGTGTGGATCCTGCCGGCGTCGGGTTCGGCCGCGCCCTTCATCATCCTTCTGATGACCTCGCTCGTGTCGATGTGCGGCCTCGCCCACATCGTCGCCGGCTCGGTCGACGCGTTCTATCTCGTGGCCGTCGGCGAGATCGGCCTCGGCACCTACCTCACCGGCTTCTTCGTGCCGACGCTGCTCGGCAACGTCATCGGCGGCGTGACGCTGGTCTCGGTGCTCAATTTCGGTCAGGTCGCGCCGGATATCGAGGACGAGCCCCGCGCCGAGGCCTGAGCCTCAGCGCAGCATGAAGCGGTCGGCCTTCGGCGCGCGCCCCGTCTCGCCCAGCGCATCGAGGATCGCCGCGTCGGCGTCGAGGGGCAGATCGTTGGCGTCGGTGCCGAACGGCTCTTCCAACTCGTCGCCGAGCGCATCGAGACCGAAGAAGGCGTAGGACACCAGGGCGGTGACGACCGACGTCGACCAGCCGAGCGAGCCGGCCAGCCCGAAGGGCAGCAGCAGGCAGTAGAGCCACGCCGTGCGGTAGAGCAGCAGGGTGTAGGCGAAGGGCAGCAGACGACCGAGCCCGCGCATCTCCACGATCAGGCTGCCCCAGGCCTTCCGCGCCTCCCACCAGCGGTCGTAGCAGGCGCCGTTGCGGAAGCTCAGGAAGATCGACAGGGCGAAGCCGACGAGCGTGGGTCAGCGCGTGCAGGCCTCGATCAGCCGGCGCATGAAGGCTTCGCCGCGCGCCAGTTCGTCGAGGGTGATGAACTCGTCCGGCTGATGCGCCTGATCGATGGAGCCGGGCCCGCACACCACGGTCGGGAGGCCCGCCCGCTGGAAGCGCCCGGCCTCGGTGGCGTAGGGCACGCTGATCGTGGCGTTGCGTCCGGCGAGCCGCAGGGCCAGCCGCTCGGCCTCGGAGCCGGGATCGGGGGCGAGGCCCGGCACCGCGACCTCCTCGACCGTCTCGATCCGCCCGAAATCGCCGTAGCGGTTGAGCCGCTCCCGCGTCACCCGCTCGCAGGCCGATGCGAACAGCGCCGGGATCTCGGCCATGTCGAGATCGGGCAGGCCGCGGAACTCCCAGAGGAAGGTGCAGAGCTTCGGCAGGATGTTGCGGGCGGTCCCGCCCTGGATCACCCCGACATGGACGGTGGTGTTGGGCGGGTCGAACCGGCCGGAGGCGTCGCCCCGGGCGGCCATCGCGTCGGCGATGCGGTTCAGTTCGGCGATCAGGTCGGCCGCCGCCATCACCGCGTTGGCGCCGAGCATCGGCTTGGCCGAATGCGCCGCGTGGCCGTACACGGTGGTGTTGAAGGTCACGACGCTCTTGTGCGCGTCCGCGACCTGCATCCCCGTCGGTTCGCCGACGATGACCGCGCCCGGGCGCGGCAGGTCGGCACCGAAGCGGGCGATGGCGTCGGCGACGCCGAGGCAGGTGGTCTCCTCGTCGTAGGAGAGCAGGATGTGGATCGGCCGCGTCAGCCCTGCTCCGAGCGCCTCGGGCACGAGGGCGAGCGCCAGGGCGTCGAAGCCCTTCATGTCGACCGCGCCCCGGCCGTAGGCGCGGCCATCCGTGACGCGCAGGATGAAGGGATCGCTGCTCCAGGCCTGCCCCGTCACCGGCACCACGTCGGTGTGCCCGGAGAGAACGACGCCGCCGTCGGTCATCGGTCCGAGGGTGGCGAACAGGGCCGCCTTGTCGCCGGCGGCGTTCGGCACGCGCAGGTGCGGCACGCCCCAGCCGTCGAGGTAGTCGGCGACGAAATCGATGAGCGCGAGGTTCGACTTGGAACTCTCGGTATCGAAGGCGACGAGCCGCTCCAGAAGCTCAAGCGGCGTGAGGCGGGTGCCGCCCGCGCCGGCCGTCAATGGACGACGCGGCGCATATGCGGCGAGTCGAGCGAGAAGGCCGGGATCTCCGCCTCGAAGCTCTCGCCGCCGACGGTGGACATGGTGTAGCTGCCGGCCATCAGGCCGTCGGGCGTGGTGAGCGGGCAGCCGCTGGTGTAGCTGAACGACTCGCCGGGTTCGAGAACGGGCTGCTTGCCGACGACGCCGGCGCCGCGCACTTCCTGGCAGGCGCCGCGCCCGTCGATGATCCGCCAGTGGCGCGAGCGGAGCTGGACCTGCTCGCTGCCGTTGTTCACGATCTCGACGGTATAGGCGAAGAAGTAGCGGCTCTCGCCCGGCGAGGACTCCTCCTCGACGAAGCGGGGCTCCACCGTGACCATGATGCCGCGGGTCTCGGCCTTGTACATCGCCTGAAAGCATCTCCGTGGACGGCGCGCAGGCCGCGGCGCGACATCTGCGCCGCGCCGTGGTACGTGGCGCCCGAAACCTCGTCAATCACGGTATCCTACGTTGGCCGGAGGCGGAGACCACGTGCCGGACGCCGTGCACCGCAGCGGTCCGGGCCCTGCGCGGTTTGACCGCCTGACGCTCGGCTCGGGCCCTGTCCTCGGCACGATCCTGACGCTCGCGGTCGCCCTCGCGTTCGCGTGGTGGGGACCGGTGCAGAACCGCTGGCCGGCGCTCGCCCTGGTGCTGGCGCTCGCCCTCGACAATGCGGCGCGGGTCGCGGCCCGGGCGGTGCGACGGCGGACGGGCGTGGAGACGGAGATTCGAGGCCTGCCCTCGCCGATGCCGGCGCTCGGCGGCGCACCCTGGATCGGCGCCGCCCTGGTGGCCGCGGGGTCGGGCTTTCGGCCCGACCTGTTTCCGCTCCTCGCATGCGCGCTCGCCGGGCTGATCGCGATGGGGGCCTGCGCCCGGCTGGCGCTGGCGCGGATGGTGGTGGCGATCGAGGCGGCGGAGCGGGCGGCGGCCGAGGCCGAAACGAGAGGCGAGGGGACAGGACGATGAGCGACGACGTGCCGGCCGCATCCGGAATCCTGCCGGCGCAGGCCATCGCGGCGCTGACGGAGGCGGGAGCGATCCGCCCGGCCACGCCCTGCGCCTCCGACCAGATCCAGCCGGCGAGTCTCGATCTGCGGCTCGGCGCCCGTGCCTACCGGGTGCGCACGAGCTTCCTGCCCGGCAGCGGCCGGTCGGTCGCGGCCTGCGTCGAGGCCTTCTCGCTGCACGAGATCGATCTGACGAAAGGGGCCGTGCTCGAGACCGGCTGCGTCTACATCGCCGAGCTCCAGGAGACCCTGGCGCTGCCCGGGGATCTCAGCGCCAGCGCCAACCCGAAAAGCTCGACCGGGCGCATCGACGTCTTCACCCGCGTCATCACCGACCGCGCCAGCGCCTTCGATCAGATCGGGGCGGGCTACGCGGGCCGGCTCTACGCCGAGATCTCGCCGCGCACCTTCCCGGTGCGGGTGCGGACCGGCTCCCGGCTGTCGCAGATCCGCTTCCGCCGGGGCGATCCGCGACTGAAGGAGGCGGACCTCGCCGCGCTCCACGCCCGCGAGCCGCTGATCGATGCCGCCGCCGTTTCGCTCCAGGGTGGCGTGCCGGTCTCGGTGGACCTCTCCGGCTTCGACGGATTGATCGGCTACCGGGCCAAGCGCCATACCGGGCTGATCGACGTGGATCGGCCGCGCGGTCACCGCACGCCCGACTTCTGGGAACCGCTGCCGGCGGACGGCAGCCGCACGCTGATCCTCGATCCCGGCCAGTTCTACATCCTGGCGTCGAAGGAGGCGGTGCGGGTCCCCGCCGACCACGCGGCGGAAATGGTACCGTTCGATCCCCTCGTCGGCGAATTCCGCGTCCATTACGCCGGCTTCTTCGATCCGGGCTTCGGCCTCGGCGAGGCGGGCGGCGCCGGCGCCCGCGCCGTGCTGGAAGTGCGCTCGCGCGACGTGCCGTTCCTGCTGGAGGACGGCCAGATCGTCGGCCGTCTCGTCTACGAGCGGATGCTGGAGCGGCCCGCGACCCTTTACGGGGCGGGGGCCGGCTCGAACTATCAGGCGCAAGGCCTGAAGCTGTCGAAGCATTTCGGCGGAGAAACGGAAGCCTCGCCCGGCACTTGATCTTTCAACGCACCGGCCCCCGTTCGATGGCGGCTCTTCTGCCGCCGACACGCATTCCGACGTGGAAACGCCGTGGCTGCCCGGTCGAGGAGCACGAGCCCTGGGTTCATACCAAGCGGCGCTGATCCCGACCTATGGTCGGGATCAGCGCATCCGGCGGATGGCCGCCGCCCCGCGGTCGCGGGGGCAGCCGACGATGAGTGATCCTCATCGCCGACTGGTATCAGGCGCCTCTGGCGGGAGCGGCGCAACGCGAGGGGTCGGTGTCCGACCGGCGGTTCAACGTCGCTGGCGAAGTGGTCAGGACATGGGCGGGCGGTCATGGACCGCAGGTGGTGGAATACGATCGGGCGCGCGAGCGCGTTCGACTTCGCCGCCAGGGCGGAGGGGGTGATCGGATCGACCGGGTATCCCCGTCCGGGTGGCCGTCAGGTCTTGGCGATCGCCCGCTCCACGAAGGCGGTGACGCCGGCCACGTAGACCTGGATCGGCGTGCCGCGCTTCCGGTACTTGGCCCGCTTCACGTACCAGTCCTGCAGCAGCGGCTTGATCAGCGCCGCGGTCAGTTCGACATCCGCCACCGCGAAGACGCCGCGCTCGACGCCGCGGGCGAGGACGTCGCGGAAGATCCGCTCGGTCGCGAGTTCGCTCTCGGTGGCCAGCGTGCGCGCCGGGGCGGGAAAGCCCTTCGCCTCCATGAAGGCGAAGACGAACCACGGCTGCATCGATTCGGTGAGGCGGATATGCGTCTCGATCAGCCAGCGCAGATGCGCGGCCGGGTCCTCGGCAATCTCCGCCGGCACGTCGCGCAGCACGGTCTCGACCGTCTCGGCGACCGCCGTGAGGATCATCACCAGCAGCGTGTTCTTGTTGTCGAAGTACGAGTAGAGCCCGCCCATGCTGAGGCCCGAGGCCTTGGCCAGATCGCGCAGGCTGGTCTCGTGGAAGCCCTGCCGGCTCGACAGCTTGAGCACCGCCTCGATGATCCGCGCGAGGTTGGCGGTGGCGAGGTGCGGCTTCTGCACGCTCACCCGGTCGCGGTGGCGCTCCAGGATGCGTCCGCAGATCGCCTCGGTCGAATAGGCGTCGGGGGAACGGAGGGCTTCGGCCGGTCTCATCGATCCATCGTCGCGCATGTCCGCCGGTGTCGAGCGATCGGCGAAACATAGCCGGTTGCCAAGCGTGAAGCCAGGCGATAAAAAATTGAGCGCCCGCTCGATTTCCAATCCTCGAACGGCGGGAAGGCCGCGCCATGGACTTCACGATCAGCCCCCGCATCGAGGATTTTCGTGCGCGGATCGCCGCCTTCGTCGATTCCGAGATCGTGCCCCTGGAGAGCGATCCGGCGGCTTACGACGCGCACGGCAACATCGCGGCCGAGCCGCTGGAGCGGCTGCGGGGGCTCGCCCGCGAGCAGGGGTTGTGGTGCCTTCAGCTCAGGCAGGACACCGGGGGCATGGGTCTCGGCAAGTCCGGGATGGCGGTCTGCTACGAGGCGATGAGCCGCTCGATCTTCGGACCCGTGGTGTTCAACGCGGCCGCTCCTGACGACGGCAACATGATGGTGCTGGAGGCGGTCGCCACGCCGGCCCAGAAGGTGCGCTGGCTCGACCCGATCGTGCGCGGCGAGGTCCGCTCGGCCTTCGCGATGACCGAGCCGGCCCCGGGCGGCGGCTCCGATCCGTCGATGATCCGCACCCTCGCCGAGAAGCGCGGCGACCGCTACGTCGTGTCGGGGCGCAAGTGGTTCATCACCGGCGCCGAGGGCGCCGCCCACTTCATCCTGATCGCGCGCACCTCGGACGACGTGCGGAAGGGGCTGACCGCCTTCCTGTTCCACCGCGACCAACCCGGCTGGGAGATCGTGCGGCGCATCGGCATCATGGGCCCGGAGGAGCATGGCGGCCACTGCGAGCTCGCTTTCGACGGGCTTGAAATCCCGGCCGGGAACGTGCTCCTCAAGGAGGGCGACGGCCTCAAGCTCACCCAGATCCGGCTCGGGCCCGCGCGGCTGACGCACTGCATGCGCTGGCTCGGCCTTTCGAAGCGCTGCGTCGAGATCGCCCGGGCCTACGCCGTCGAGCGGCAGGGCTTCGGCGTGCGGCTGGCCGACCGCGAGAGCATCCAGCTCATGCTCGGCGACCTCGCCATGCGCATCGAGATCGGCCGGATGCTGGTGATGAAGGCGGCCTGGGCGCTCGACCGGGGCAGCTTTGCCCGCAAGGAGATCTCGATGGCGAAGGTGCACGTCGCCAACCTCCTGCACGCGGCGGCCGACACCGCGATCCAGATCAACGGCGCACGCGGCTACTCGAAGGACACGCCGCTGGAGTGGATCTACCGCTACGCCCGGCAGGCGCGCCTCGTCGACGGCGCGGACGAGGTGCATAAGATGGTGCTCAACCGCGCCCTCGACGCCGAGGGCGACGACTTCTGGCATTGGGACGTGGCCGGCCAGCCGGCCTGACGCCTTTCACCCACATCCGCCGACGAGAGAAACGGGAAGAAGATGTCTGATTCGGTCGTGATCGTTTCCGGTGTGCGCACCGCCATCGGCACCTTCGGCGGTTCGCTCGCGGCGGTGCCGCCGGCCGAACTGGCCGCGCGCTGCGTCGGCGAAGCCCTGCACCGCGCGGGCGTCGCCGGCGATCGGGTCGGCCACGTCGTGTTCGGCCACGTGATCCCGACCGAGCCGCGCGACGCCTACCTGCCGCGGGTCGCGGCGATGGAGGCCGGCATTCCGAAGGAGACGCCGGCCATGTCCGTGAACCGGCTGTGCGGCAGCGGCCTCCAGGCCATCGTCTCCGCCGCGCAGTCGATCCTGCTCGGCGATGCCGAGGTGGCGGTGGCGGGCGGGGCCGAGAGCATGAGCCGCTCGCCGCACCTGCTCGCGGCCGCGCGCTCCGGCCAGAAGATGGGCGACATCACGGCCGTCGATTACATGATCGGCGTGCTGAGCGACCCCTTCGGCGCTGGCCATATGGGCGTCACCGCCGAGAACGTCGCGGCGCGCTACGGCGTCTCCCGCGAGGAGCAGGACGCCTTCGCCGCCGAGAGCCAGGCCCGGGCCAAGGCGGCGATCGAGGCCGGCCGCTTCCGCGAGCAGATCCTGCCGGTCGAGGTGCAGGTGAAGCGCCGGACGGTGGCCTTCGACACCGACGAGCACCCCAAGGCGACGACGCCGGCCGATCTCGCCAAGCTGCGCCCGGCCTTCCGCAAGGACGGCTCGGTGACCGCCGGCAACGCCTCCGGCCTCAACGACGGCGCCGCCGCCCTCGTGCTGATGAGCGAGGCGCGGGCGAAGGCGGAAGGGCGCAGGCCGCTGGCCCGCATCGTCGGGTACGGTCATGCCGGCGTCGATCCCGACGAGATGGGCATGGGCCCGGTGCCGGCCGTGCAGCGGCTGATGGCGCGCACCGGCCTTCGCGCCGCCGATTTCGACGTGATCGAATCGAACGAGGCCTTCGCCTCGCAGGCCTGTGCCGTGTCGCGGGCGCTCGACCTCGATCCGTCCCGGGTGAACCCGAACGGCGGTGCGATCGCGCTCGGCCACCCGATCGGCGCCTCGGGCGCGATCATCGCCGTCAAGGCGCTCTACGAACTCGCCCGCATCGAGGGCCGGTTCGGCCTCGCCACCATGTGCATCGGCGGCGGCCAGGGCATCGCCCTCGCCCTCGAACGGATGCACTGACGGCCCGCATCGCGCGCCCGGAGCCCGGCTTCAACCGGGCCAGGCTCAACCACGAACGGGAGGGAGGCTTGAGCGGTTTGTTCGATCTCACCGGCCGGCACGTCCTCGTGACCGGCGCGTCGAGCGGTCTCGGGCGGCACTTCGCCGGCACGCTGGCGCGGGCGGGCGCCGAGGTCTGGAAGCCCGGTGAGGAGAAGCCGGTGGGCGCCTGAGGGTCGGTCCGGCGAGGCAGTTTCGAGAGCGCGGCCGTGGAGAGCGGTCGCGCATTTCTGCTTGTGCGGAGATTACGATGCCGCTTCGTACCGTACCCCTGGGAGCCCGGTGAGTCGAAGGCGTCTGGCCGCCATCCCGGCGCCTCTTTGACGCGAGGATCAGGCGATCGTCTCTACTTCGGGCCGCCGGCCTGCGGATCCTTCATCTGCGGAACCTCCAGGCCGTCGATCTTGTTCAGACCAGCCGCGTTGGGATCGCGCGCAGGTTGAGCCGTCCCGGTCGCGGCAGGGGTGTCGGTGATCCCACGGTCCGGAACCGGCATCGTGCCTGAGGGCGTCGCCGCAGACTGAGCCAGCGCGGCGCCACCCGCCATACTCGAAACAAGCGCTGCAACGAATAGAGCTTTCAGCATCCAAACCTCCTACGATGCCCGTCAACAACTGATGAGCGAAATGGTTTCCGGCCAAGGAATGGAAATTCGACAGTCAAACACGGATCCGATGAACCCAGGCTCGCAAGCGTGTGTTCGTGAAGGTGCAGAGCAAAAAATTCGACGGCCGAGCCCGCGGGTGGATGCGGCGCCGGGAAAAGCGCTCAGCGCGAGCGGCCGGGCGGCAGCATCATCGCGGTGTCGGGGTCGGACACGTCGCCTTCCTGCTGCTGGTCGAGCGTTAGATTGGCCGCCAAGTCCGGCGTTCTCCCCGCCATCAATTCCTGCGCTGCCGCCACCAGCTTCTCCCGCGCCTGCTCCGGCGTCAGTTCACCCCGCACCACCGCCTGGGCGAGATTGAGGCTCAGCACGTTCTCGGCCTCGCTCGCGCCGTAGGCGGTGAGGGTGCCCCGGGTTCGGTCCGGGATCACGCTGCCGTTGAAGGTCGCGACCGCGTCGTAGAAGTTGAGGGGCACCTTGTAGGGCAGGCGCTGTTCCAGCACGTCGCTGTGCTTGGCCGGAAAGTCGTGCTCCGCTCCGATCTTGTGCACCACGGTCCGAATCCAGGGGCCGTTGCGATGCCAGATCAGCAGGGTCGCCGTCCGTTCCTGCGGCGGACCGTACTTTTCCTCGATCGCTGCCGCAGCTTTTCGCGACGGGTCCGGCCAGTGTCGGAGCCGCGTCAAACGGAGACGGCACGCGGTCGCGTTGCCCCGGTTCCGTGCCGGGTATAGGCCGGGCACACGAGAATGGTTCCAGGGAGACACGCCATGGCGCATTCGATGTCGCTGGACGTGAACGGACGCACCGCACAGCTCACCGTCGATGATCCGGACACGCCGCTCCTCTACGTGCTGCGCGACGACCTCGGCCTGCACGGCCCGCGCTTCGGTTGCGGCCTCGGCCAGTGCGGCTCCTGCACGGTGCATATCGACGGTCAGGCCGTGCGCTCCTGCATCACCCCGGTCTCCAGCCTGAAGGCGGGCGCCCGGATCGTCACGCTGGAAGGCCTCGGCAGCCCGGACAAGCCGCACCCCGTGCAGGCGGCCTTCATCGAGGAGCAGGCGGCGCAGTGCGGCTACTGCATCAACGGCATGATCATGCAGTCGGCCGCCCTCCTCAACGGGACGCCGAAGCCCGACGAGGCCGCGATCCGGCAGGCGCTGGCCCAGAATCTCTGCCGATGCGGCACCCACCTGCGGATCGTGCGCGCCGTCCAGCGCGCCGCCGGCACGCTCTGAGGGGATCTTCCGATGAACGCGCGCCCGCTCTCCCGCCGCAGCCTGCTCCTCCAGGGCGGCGCACTCGTGGTCGGCTTCTCGCTGTCCGGCCGCAACGCCCTCGCGCAGCAGACCTTCGCGCCGGTGGCGACCAACGGCTTCTCGAAGCCCGTCGCGCCGGATCGGGTCGACAGCTTCCTGGCGCTCGGCGCCGACGGCCGCGCCACGATCTTCTCGGGCAAGGTCGATCTCGGTACCGGGATCGAGACCGCGTTGGCGCAGATCGCCGCCGAGGAACTCGACCTGCCCCTCGACCGCGTCACGGTCGTGCAGGGGGATACGGCGCTCACCCCCGACCAGGGGCCGACCTACGGCAGCCTCTCGATCCAGAAGGGCGGCGTCGAGATCCGGCAGGCGGCGGCGACCGCCCGCGCCCGCCTCGTGGGGCTTGCGAGCGAGCGTCTCGGCGTGCCGGCCGAGGCGCTGGCGAGCGAGAAGGGCACCGTGCGGCCGAAGACGGGGGGCAAGGGGCTGTCCTACGCCGAACTCGTGCGGGACGGCCGCCTCGACCTGAAGGTCGATCCGGCCGCCAGGACCAAGGACCCGGCGAATTTCGCTCTCGTCGGCAAGTCGGTGGCGCGGATCGACATCCCCGACAAGATGACGGGCCGCTTTACCTACATGCAGGATTTGCGCGTGCCCGAGATGGTGCATGCCCGCGTGGTCCGGCCGCCGGCCATCGGCGCCAGGCTGGAGAGCGTGGACGAGACCTCGGTCGCGGCGATTCCCGGCCTGATCGCGGTGGTGCGCCAGGGCAACTTCCTCGCCGTCGTCGCCGAGCGGGAATGGGCGGCCGTGAAGGCGGCCGGGCAGATCGAGGCGACGTGGTCGAAGTGGGAGGGGCTGCCGGAGCAGGACAAGCTCTGGCAGCACGTGCGCGCTGCCAAGGTGACGAAGGACGACGTCACCAGCAGCATCGGTGATGCCGAGGCGGCGCTGGGTCGGGCGGTGAGCAGGCTCGAGGCGAGCTACGACTTCGCCATCCACACCCACGGCTCGATCGGTCCCTCCTGCGCCGTCGCGGCGTTCAAGGACGGGCTGCTCACCTGCTGGACCGCCTCGCAGATGACGCACGCCCTGCGCAAGCAGCTCGCGGCGATGCTCGGGCTCGCGCCGGAGGCGGTGCGCTGCATCTACGTCGAGGGTTCGGGCTGCTACGGACGCAACGGGCACGAGGACGCGGCCGGCGACGCGGCGCTCCTTGCCCGCGCGGTGGGCCGGCCCGTGCGGGTGCAGTGGTCGCGCGCCGACGAGCACGGTTGGGATCCGAAGGGGCCGCCGACCCTGATCGACCTGAAGGCCGGGCTCGACGGCGAGGGCAACGTCGCCGCGTGGTCCTCGCAGTTCCACGTGCCGGAGGGCGCGGCCGGCAACGTGCCGCTGGTGGCGGCCGATCTCGCCGGGCTGCCGCACGAGACCGCGATGTCGCCCGGCAACATCATCCAGAACTCGGCGCTGCCCTACGCCTTCCCGAACGTGCGCACGGTGTGCCATCGCCTGGCCTCGACCCCGTTGCGGCCCTCCTGGATCCGCACGCCGGGGCGGATGCAGAACACCTACGCCAACGAGGCTTTCCTCGACGAATGCGCCGCGGCCGCCGGCGCCGACCCGCTGGCGTATCGCCTGCGTGCGCTCAAGGACCCGCGCGGCATCGAGGTGCTTGAGCGGGTCGCCGAGATCGCCAAGTGGCAGGCCCGGCCCTCACCGACGAAAGATGGCGCGGGCGACCTGCTGCGCGGGCGCGGCCTCTCTTACGTGAAGTACGAGCTGAACCGCACCTACGTGGCCGGGGTGGCCGAGGTCGAGGTCGACCGTCGAACCGGGCAGGTGCGGGTGCCGCGCTTCTTCGTGGTGCAGGATTGCGGCCAGATCATCAACCCGGACGGGGTGCGCAACCAGCTCGACGGCAACGTGATCCAGACGGTCAGCCGGGTGCTGATGGAGGAGGTCGCGTTCGACCGCGGCGCCGTGACGAGCCTCGACTGGGCGAGCTACCCGATCCTCACCTTCCCGGACGTGCCGGAGATCGTGATCGACCTGATCGACCGGCCGACCGAGAAGCCCTGGGGTGCCGGCGAGCCGTCCGCGGCCACCGTGCCCGCGGCGATCTCGAACGCGATCTTCGACGCGACGGGCGCCCGCCTGCGCTCCGTGCCGTTCACGCCGGCCAAGGTGAAGGCGGCCCTGCGGGCGACCTGACGAGGCGGACGCCCGTGCCGTCCGGTCCGGACCGATCCCCCCTGAGGCGTCAGCCCGGCCGACGGGCACGGGCCGTCCGCACCGCCTCGACGATCGCCGCGGCCCGATCCCGGATCTCCGCCGCCGGCCGGCCCGGAACGTAGAGGCTCGAACCGAGGCCGAACCCCGCCGCACCGGCCGCCCAATAGGAGGCGATCTCGGCCGGGCCGATGCCGCCGACCGGCAGGACGGGGGTGCCCGTCGGCAGCACGGCGCGCATCGCCTTCAGCATGGCCGGGCTCGCCGCTTCGGCCGGAAAGAGCTTCAGCCCGTCGGCGCCGGCCGCCAGGGCCCGGAACGCTTCGCTCGGCGTGAGGATGCCGGGCAGCGCGATCAGGCCGGCGGACTTGGCCGCCGCGATCGTCGCCGGATTGCAGTCGGGCGACACCGCGAGGCGACCGCCGGCCTCGACGACCCGCGCCACGTCGGCGGGGCCGAGGACGGTTCCGGCACCGACCAATGCGCGTCCTTCGAGCCGCGCCGCCATGCGCCGGATGCTGTCGAAGGGATCGGGCGAGTTCAGCGGCACCTCGATGCAACGAATCCCGGCCGCCACCAGGGCTTCGGCGGTCTCCTCGGCCTCGGACGGCCTGATCCCGCGCAGGATCGCGACGAGCGGCATCGCCGCCAGAACCTGATCGAAGGTCACGAGAGGTCTCCTGCGTCGTCGGGTCCGCGCAACGCGGCGATGTCGCGGCCGATCCGCCAGAGGCCGCGCGCGACAGCCGTCTCACCGCCCCGGATCTCCGCCGACGGGTATCCCGCCAGCGCCAGGGCCGCGGCGTAGCGCGTGCAGAGGGCTGCGGCCCCGATCAGGATGGGTGGGCCGTCGAGGAAGTCGTGCAGGGCGGCGATCTCCCCGCCGATCAGCAGGCCTGAGAGGTAGCTCTCGACCGCCTCCGGCTCCAGCGCGCCGAGCAGGACTTCGGCACGGGCCGAGAACAGGAGCCGCTCGATGCCGTCGGCGGCCAGGGCGCGCCGGACGCCCGCAGTGAAGGCGTCCGGCCGATCGCAGGCCGCCTGCGTCGCGACCTGACCGATCAGGGAATGGTCGAGCAGCAGGGCGTAGAGTTCGCCCGTCATCGCGGTCGCGAAATCCGTGATCCGCCCCTCCGTCAGCCGCGCCCACTTGCTGTGGGTGCCGGGCAGGACGAGGGTGCCGGCGGCGAGCCCCGCTCCGAGGATCTGGGTTTCCTCCCCCCGCATCACGCCCGCGACGCCGTCGCGACCGCGGATGCTGAGACCCGGCACCAGGAAGCAGGGGCCGATCTCCGAGGGGATCGCGACCGCGGCGGCGGCGAGATGGGCAGGGTCGGCCGGGCAGGGCAGGTAGGGCGCCTCGCGCCAGCCGCCGCGCCGGCCCGCCATGCCGGCCAGCACGATCGGAACGCGTCCGTCGGCCCAGCCCGCGAGGATCCCGGCCAGCGCCGGCTCGAAGGCGTCCGGACCGAGCGTGGCGGCCCCGGGCCCGCCGGAGCGGCGCCCCAGCACCGTCCCGTCCGGCCCGAACCGGTAGGCGCGCAGGTTCGACGAGCCCCAATCGACGCCGATCATGCCCTCACCCTGCGAAGGCGCGCGGCGGCAGGCCGCGCATGCCGGGATCGAGGACGAACAACGCCCCGGCCGCAGGCTCGTGCTCGCAGCCCTGCGCGGCCGAGGTGACGTAGAGCCGGTCGAGACCGGGACCGGCGAAGGCGCAGCTCGTGACGTTCGTGGCCGGCAGGGCGATCGACCGGAGAAGCGCCCCGCCCGGGTCGAAGCGGCTGATCCGGCCCCCGCCCCAATGGGCGATCCAGAGGCAGCCCTCCGCATCGGTCGTCATCCCGTCGGGATAGCCCCATTCGTCGGGGAAGCGCAGGAAGTCCCGCTTGCGGGAAAGCGCTCCGTCCTCGCCGATGTCGAAGGCGAAGACCGTCCGGGCCGCGCTGTCGCCGTGATAGAGGATCCGCCAGTCCAGGCTGAAGGTCGGGCCGTTGGCGACGCCGTAATCGCGGTCGTGGCAGTGCCAGGTCAGGTCGGGATCGAGCCGATGCAGGGCGCCCGACGCCGCCGCGTCGGCGCAATGCTTGCTGCCGGCCCAGATCCGTCCGGCGAAATCCACCTTGGCATCGTTCAGCCGGTTGTCCGGATGCTCCGGCTCCGGATCGCCGAGACGTTCCAGGCTGCCGGCCTCAGGATCGAAGAAGGCGAAGCCGCTCTTCAGGCCGACCACGAAGTCGGACCGGTTCGAGCGCGGAATGATCCAGCCGACCGGCTCCGGGACGCCATGGCTGCCGGTCCGGCCGCCGGCCAGGTCGAGCCAGCGGATCGCCGGCGCCTCGATATCGACCCAGAACAGATGCCCGCGCTCCGGCACCCAGACCGGCCCTTCGCCGAGCCGGTCCCGCTCCGGGCGGGCCACGATCTCGACCGGCACCGTTTCCGTCCGCACCATTCCTCTCTCCTCTTCGGCCGAGCCGCGTCGGGCCGCGTCGGGCCGCGTCGGGCCGCGTCGGGCCGCGTCCGTCAGGGCGTGGCCGGCCGAACGGCGGGCGGGACGGCGGTGTCGGCGGCCGTCCCCTTCGTCCGGCAGCCCCAGAGGGCATAGAAGAGGACGTAGAGTTCGCAGGCGGCGGTCAGCAGGAACGAGTGCTGCAGCCCGAACCGATCGGCGATCCAGCCCTGCACGACGACGAGGGCGCCGCCCGCGATCGCCATGATCAGCAGGCCCGAGCCCTCCTCGGTCAGCGGTCCGAGGCCGCGGATGCCGAGGGTGAAGATCGTCGGGAACATGATCGCGTGGAACAGGCCGACCGAGATCAGCGCCCACATGGCGAGCGGGCCGGTACTGAAGCTCGTCACCAGCATCACCGCGAAGGCGCCGGTCGCGGCGCCGGCCAGCACCGCCTCGGCAGGGATGCGGCGCATCACCCAGGCCCCGGCGAAGCGGCCGACCATCATGCCGCCCCAGAGCAGGAACAGGTAGTGCGAGGCCTGGGCGTGGGTGAGGTTGCCGATCGTGGGCTGCGAGACGAAGTTGATGAACAGGTTCGACACGCCGATCTCGGCGATCAGGTAGATGAAGATCGCCGGCACCCCGAGGACGAGGTTGCGGTGGCGCCAGAGCGAGTGCGAGGCTCGCTCGGCCCGGGCGAGGCGGCTCGTGGCCGTCCCCATCGCCGGCAGCGCGGCGCGCGCGATGACGACGGCGAGCACCACCAGGGTCGCGGCCACGATCAGGTAGGGCAACTGCACCGCCTGCGCGTCGGCGAGCCGCTCGGCCGCGCCGAGGGGCGCGGCGTCGCCCACGACGTTGCCCGAGGCGGAGCGCCCGAGGATGAGGTAACCGCCGAAGAGCGGCGCCAGCGTCGTGCCGAACGAGTTGAAGGCCTGGACGAGGTTGAGCCGCGAGGAGGCGCTCTCCGGCGGCCCGACCACCGCGACGTAGGGATTGGCCGCGACCTGAAGCTGGGTGATCCCGCAGGCGATCACGAACAGCGACGCCAGGGTGATGTTGTAGGAGGGAATGCGCGCCGCCGCGACCATCCCGAGCGTGCCGAGCGCCATGATGCCGAGCCCCACCACGAGCGCCCGCTGGTAGCCGATGCGCTCGATCAGCTTCGCGGCCGGCAGGGAAGCGACGAAATACGCGATGAACCACACGGATTCGATCAGGGTCGTCTGCGTGTAGTCGAGGTCGAACACGTTCCTCAGATGAGGGAGCAACGTGTTGTTGATGACCGTGATGAAGCCCCACATGAAGAAAAGGCTTGCAAGGAGTGTGAGGGCGGGCCGGTAGGACGCGCCGTCCCTCTTCGTACCCGTTGTGCCCGCGGGCGCAGCTCCGCCCGGAATTGCTCCAGCCATCGAACGTCTCCGCTCCCGTCGCGGCCCCTGTCCCGGGGCCTCGTCATTGTCAGGTCTATTTGTATGAGTATATAAGCCGCCGTCAACCGCAACGTGCCGAGCGACGCATCGGAGATGCCGCGGGGCTGCACGCTGGAGAGGCGGGACGGGAGGAGCGGACCATGCGCGGGTGGAGAGCGGCCGTCGTGGGAATCTGCGTGTTGCCGACGGCAACCGCGGCCGGTGAGGCCAAGCGGACACCGTTCGGGACGCTGCCGGACGGACGCGGCGTCGACGAGGTGACGCTGACGAGCGGCCCGGTCACCGCCCGCGTGATCACCTGGGGGGCCCTGCTGCGTACCCTCGACGTGCCGGACCGCTCAGGCAAGCCGGCGGACGTCGTGCTCGGCTACGCCGACCTGAAGGGCTACTTGGACAAGCCGAACTATTTCGGCGTCAGCATCGGGCGCTACGCCAACCGCATCCGCGCCGGCCGCTTCAGCCTCGACGGCAAGGCCTACACGCTGGCCACCAACGACGGGCCGAACGCGCTGCACGGCGGCCGCGAGGGCTTCGACAGGCGGCTCTGGACGATCACCGACCTCTCCGGCGGCGCGACACCCTCCGTCACCCTGCGCTACGTCAGCCCGGACGGGGAGGAGGGCTATCCCGGCGCCCTGACGGCGAGCGTGACCTACGCCCTCGACGCCGCCGGCACGCTGACGGTCGCCTATCAGGCGACCACCGACCGGCCGACCATCGTCAATCTGACGAATCACAGCTTCTTCAACCTCGCGGGCGAAGGCTCCGGCCGCTCGATCCTCGACCACGTCCTGACGATCCCGGCCGAGCGCTACACGCCGATCGACGCGACCCTGATCCCGACCGGGGAGCTCGCCCCCGTCGCCGGCACGCCCTTCGATTTCCGCAAGCCGACGGTGATCGGCACGCGCATCCGCGACGGGCGCGACCCGCAGATCGTGCGCGGGCGCGGCTACGATCACAACTACGTGCTGACCCAGGCGCCGACGGCGGAGCCGCATCCGGTCGCCCGGGTCGAGGATCCGGTCTCGGGCCGCGTGCTGGAGATGGCGAGCAACCAGCCGGGCGTGCAGTTCTACGCCGGCAACTTCCTCGACGCGACGGCGATCGGCAAATCCGGCCTCGCCTACCGGCAATCGGACGCCTTCGCCCTCGAACCCGAGCTGTTCCCCGATACGCCGAACCAGCCGGCCTTCGGCTCCGCCCGGCTCGATCCCGGCGCGACCTACCGCAACGTCGTCACCTACCGCTTCTCGACCAGCCCCGAATCGAACCGGACCGCCCGATGACCGACGTCTCCCACCCCCGCCGGCTGCGCTCGCGCGCCTGGTTCGACAACCCCGACAACATCGACATGACGGCGCTCTATCTCGAGCGCTACCTCAACTTCGGCCTCAGCCTCGAAGAGCTGCGCTCGGGCAAGCCGGTGATCGGCATCGCCCAGACCGGCTCGGATCTCTCGCCCTGCAACCGGCATCACCTCGTCCTGGCGGAGCGCATCCGCGAGGGCATCCGCGAGGCCGGCGGGATCGTACTCGAATTTCCCGTCCACCCGATCCAGGAGACGGGAAAGCGCCCGACCGCGGGGCTCGACCGCAACCTCGCCTATCTCGGCCTCGTCGAGCTGCTGCACGGCTATCCCCTCGACGGGGTGGTGCTGACCACGGGCTGCGACAAGACCACGCCGGCCTGCCTGATGGCGGCCGCCACCGTGAACATCCCGGCCATCGCCCTCTCGGTCGGGCCGATGCTGAACGGCTGGCACAAGGGGCAGCGCACGGGCTCGGGCACCATCGTCTGGCGGGCGCGCGAGATGCTGGCGGCGGGCGAGATCGACCAGGAGGGCTTCGTCAAGCTCGTGACCTCGTCGGCGCCCTCCACCGGCTTCTGCAACACCATGGGCACGGCCACGACCATGAACACGCTGGCCGAGGCGCTCGGCATGATGCTGCCGGGCAGCGCCGCGATTCCGGCGCCCTACCGCGACCGCCAGGAGGCGGCCTACCGCACCGGCAAGCGCATCGTCGCGATGGTGGCGGAGGATCTCAAACCCTCCGACATCCTGACCCGCGACGCCTTTCTCAACGCGATCGTCGTCAACTCGGCGATCGGCGGCTCGACCAACGCGCCGATCCACCTCGCGGCGATCGCGCGCCATATCGGGGTGGAACTGTCCATCGACGACTGGCAGACCTACGGCTTCGACGTGCCGCTCCTCGTCAACCTGCAGCCGGCGGGCACCTATCTCGGCGAGGACTATTACCGCGCCGGCAGCCTTCCGGCGGTGGTGGCGCAGCTCATGCGCAGCGGCCTGATCCGCGAGGCGGCGATCACCGTCAACGGGCGATCGATCGGCGAGAACTGCCGCGGCGCGGCGATCGAGGACGCGGACGTGATCCGGCCGATCGACCGGCCGCTGAAGGAAGCCGCCGGCTTTCTGGTGCTGCGCGGCAACCTGTTCGACGCCGCGATCATGAAGACCAGCGTGATCGGCGCGGAGTTCCGCTCCCGTTACCTCTCCAACCCGGCCGATCCGGACGCCTTCGAGGGCCGTGTCGTCGTCTTCGACGGACCCGAGGACTACCACGCCCGCATCGACGACCCCGCCCTCGACATCACCGAGGAGACCCTGCTGGTGATGCGCGGGGCCGGGCCCGTGGGCTATCCGGGGGCGGCGGAGGTGGTGAACATGCGCCCGCCCGCGTATCTGATCCGGGCCGGCGTGCACGCGCTGCCCTGCCTCGGCGACGGGCGGCAATCGGGCACCTCGGCCTCGCCCTCGATCCTCAACGCCTCGCCGGAAGCCGCCGCCGGCGGCGGGCTCGCCCTGCTGCGCACCGGCGACCGGGTGCGGATCGACCTGCGCCGCGGCACCGCCGACGTGCTGATCGGCGACACGGAACTCGCCGAGCGCCGCCGCGACCTCGCGGCCCGCGGCGGCTATCCCTACCCGGCCTCGCAGACGCCCTGGCAGGCGATCCAGCGCCAGGTCGTCGGGCAGATGCAGACCGGCGCCATCCTCGAGGGAGCGGAAGCCTTCCAGCGCATCGCGCAGACGAGGGGCCTGCCCCGCGACAACCATTGATGCCGACTTGCGTGCGGCCCGACGGCGGGCCGGGCCCATGCATCCGGCACCCGCCGCGCGCTCACGCCTTCATCGACATCTCGGTATCGGCGAGCGCGAGGCGGACGAGTTCGGTCATCGCCGCGCGCGCGGCGGCCGGATCGCCGGCCACGATCGCCTCGTAGAGGGCGCGGTGATCGGGCATCGGATCGCGCGGCAGGGTCTGGCGCCGCTGCTTGAAGATCGTGGTCCAGGTCACCGCCGCCACGATCGAACTCGACAGGGTGATGAGGGGGCCGTTGCGGGTCGCCTCCAGGATCGTGTGGTGGAAGGCCTGGTCGGCGGCGCGGCCCGCCTCGGCGGCGAGGCCGTGACGCCCCATCTCCTCCAGGGCATGGCCCATCCGGGCGATGTCGAGCCCGGTGCGGCGCTCGGCGGCGAGCGCCGCCGCGGCCGGCTCGACCACCATGCGCAGCTCGAACAAGTCGCGGATGAAGGCCTCGCTCGGCTCCGCCTCGAAGGCCCAGGCGAGGATGTCCGGATCGAGCAGGTTCCAGCGGTTGCGCGGGCTGACGCGGGTTCCGGTCTTCGGCCGGCTCTCGACCAGCCCCTTGGCGCTGAGGATGCGCACCGCCTCGCGGTAGGCGGTGCGCGAGACCTTGAGCTGCTCCGAGAATTCGATCTCGCCCGGCAGGACCTCGCTCGGCGCGTAGCGGCCGGCCAGGATCGCGACGCCGATGTCGCGGGCGACCGAACCGTGGATCCGCTGCCCGCCCGAGGCGAGCGGCAGTTTGATGGCCTCGTATCCGGCTGCGCGCGCCACCCGTTCTCCTCCCCCCGGCATTGTTGCGGCTGCGATCCGAGCCCGTCCCTGACCCTCACGGCCCGAGAGACAAGGTTCGAGAGACAATAGCTGCCCTTTGCAGGCGCGCAAAACGGATACCGCCTTGGGCTGAGCGGGAGCGCGAATCAGGGCCATCGCTCGAAGCCGCCTGAGCGGCTTCGCGGCGCCAAGGGACACGACCAAGCGCGCCGCGCGGAGCGGGCTTCTCAGGACCATGGTCCTGAGAGCCTGTTCGACTGCGGTGATCCCATCTCTCCCCTCAGGATGAGGGTGGGGATGGGAGCATGGCCTTCTCGCCTTGCCGTTGCCTGGCGAAGACACGTCGGCCGGTCAAACAGGCTCTGAGAAGCATCGAGCGGAGCGAAAGCCTGAGCCCGCGGAAGCCGGCGCCGGCGACCGAGGCTGGCCAAGAAAACCCTGGCCAAGAAAACCAGGGCCATCGCTTGAAGCGATGGCCCTGGAGCGCGAGTGCACGGCGCTTGCGGAATGCGGCGAATCGATCTAATTTAATTGTCTGAGTAAATGAAATGGAGAAAGCGTTGGTCGAGGGCTCGATCCTGATCGGTGCGGAAGAGATGCGGGCTGCGGAGACGTTCCGGGGCGTGGAGGCCGCGACGGGCGCGCCGCTCGAACCCGCCTTCGCCGCGGCCGGCCCGGCCGAGGTCGGGCGGGCCTGCGCCCTGGCAGAGGCAGCCTTTCCGCGCTTTTCCGAGACGGAGCCCGCCCTGCGCGCCCGCTTCCTCGATGCCGTCGCCGAGGCGATCGCCGATCTCGGCCCCGACCTGATCGCGCGGGCACAGGCCGAGACCGGCCTGCCGCAAGCGCGCCTGGAGGGCGAGCGTGCCCGTACCCTCGGTCAACTCCGACAGTTCGCCGGGCTCGTGCGTTCGGGCGATTGGGTCCGCGCGACGATCGACGCCGCGCTGCCCGATCGTCAGCCGCTGCCGCGGCCGGACCTGCGCCGCCGTCATGTGGCGCTCGGCCCCGTTGCCGTGTTCGGCGCCTCGAACTTCCCTCTCGCCTTCTCGGTGGCCGGGGGCGACACCGCCTCGGCCCTGGCAGCCGGCTGCCCGGTCGTGGTCAAGGGGCATCCGGCCCATCCCGGAACCGGCGAGAGGGTGGCGCGCGCGGTCCGCGCCGCGGTGGCCGCCCTCGACCTGCACGAGGGCGTGTTCTCCTACCTGCCGGGACCGTCGCAGGCGCTCGGCACGGCCCTGGTCGCCGATCCGCGCATCAGGGCCGTCGGCTTCACCGGGTCGCGCTCGGGCGGTCTCGCGCTGATGCGGGTGGCCGCGCAGCGTCCGGAGCCGATCCCGGTCTACGCCGAGATGAGCGCGGTCAACCCGGTCATCCTGATGCCCGCCGCCCTGCGGGCGCGGGCGAGCGACCTCGGGGCCGCCTTCGTCCGGTCCCTGACCCTTGGGGCGGGGCAGTTCTGCACCAATCCGGGCCTGCTGATCGGGCTCGCCGGGCCGGACCTCGACGCCTTCGCGGGCGCCGCCGGGGAAGCCCTGCGGGCCACCGCGCCGCACGGGATGCTGACGCCCGGCATCCACGACCGCTTCACGGAGGCCGTGGATGCGATGGCGGCCCGCGACGGCGTCGTCACGCTGGCGCGCAGCGAGGGCGGCCCGGGTCGGGCGCCGACCGCCCTGTTCCGCACCGATGCGGCCCGCTTCCTCGCCGAGCCGGCGCTTGCGGAGGAGATGTTCGGCCCCGCCGCGATCCTGATCGCCGCCGCCGACAGGGCCGAGATGGTGCGGGTGATCGAGTCCCTCGAAGGGCAGCTCACCGCGACCCTGCACCTCGACCCGGCTGACGGGCCCGACGCCGCAGGGCTGGTTCCGCTGCTCGCCCGCAAGGCCGGGCGCGTCCTCGCCAACGGATGGCCGACCGGCGTCGAGGTCGCGCCGGCGATGGTGCATGGCGGCCCGTTCCCGGCGACCTCGGACGGGCGTACCACCTCGGTCGGCACCCTGGCGATCGAGCGCTTCCTGCGGCCCGTCTGCTATCAGGATCTGCCCGACGCGCTGCTGCCCGCCCCTCTCCGCAGCGGCAACCCCTGGCACCTCGCCCGACGCATCGACGGCGCCCTGCACTCGGCCTCGGACTGACCGGGCGCCACCAGACAGAGCAGCCGGCTCCCACGAGGATCGGCGCCGGGAGGAACGGCATGGTCTCGTCACTCATACAATATCGCCTGTCGGACGGTCGGCGCGGGGTCGCCGCCCTGGCCGGAGATCGGGCGCGCACGGTGATCGGCGTCACCAGCGTCCTGGCCCTGGCGCAGGCCGCGCTGGCGGCCGGGCACGACCTCGCCGCGGCCGCCGCGGCGGCCGGGTTCGGCGGCACGGTCGATCTCGACGCGGTGACGCTGCTGCCGCCGATCGACCATCCGGATCCGGCGCACCTGCTCCTGAGCGGCACCGGGTTGACCCATCTCGGCTCCGCCGAGGGGCGCAACCAGATGCACCGCGCGGTCGCCGAGAACCCGGCTCCGACCGATTCCATGCGGATGTTCCTGATGGGCGTCGAGGGCGGCAAGCCGGCGCCCGGAACGATCGGGGTCCAGCCCGAGTGGTTCTACAAGGGGGACGGCACCGGCCTCGTCGCCTCCGGCGAGCCTCTGGTCTCGCCGGCCTTCGGCCTCGACGGCGGCGAGGAGCCGGAGATCGCAGGCATCTACCTGATCGATGCAGCGGGCCGGCCGGTCCGCCTCGGCTTCGCCCTGGCCAACGAGTTCTCCGATCACGTCACCGAGCGCGGGAACTACCTCTGGCTCGCCCACTCCAAGCTTCGCCCGGCGGCGCTGGGCCCGGAACTCCGGCTCGGCGCGCTGCCGCCGGACCTGCGCGGCACCAGCCGCATCCTGCGCGACGGCGCGGTGCTATGGGAGAAGTCGTTCCTCTCGGGCGAGGCGAACATGTCCCACACCATCGCCAACCTGGAACACCATCACTTCAAGTATGCCGCCCACCGCCGGCCCGGCGACCTGCACGTCCACTTCTTCGGCACGGCCACCCTGTCCTTCAGCGAGGGCGTGACGACGCGGCCCGGCGACGTGTTCGAGATCGAGGCGGCGCCCTTCGCCCTGACGCTGCGCAACCCCCTCTCCGTCGCCCCCGAAGCCGCCGTGGCCGTGAGGAGCCTGTGACCATGGCGGCTCTCGCGACGCCGATCCGCATCGGGCTGGTGGGACTCGGCAAGATCGCCCGGGACCAGCACCTGCCGGTCATCGCCGCCTCGCCCGACTTCACCCTCGCGGCCGTGGCGAGCCGCAACGCCGGGCTCGACGCGGTACCGAACTACCCCACCCTCGACGCGATGCTGGCCGCGCCGGTCCTGCTCGATGCGGTCGCCATGTGCCAGCCGCCGCAGGTCCGCTTCGCGGCGGCGCGCACGGCGATCGAGGCCGGACGGCACGTCTTCCTGGAGAAGCCGCCCGGCGCGACGCTGGCCGAGGTGGAACTCCTGCGCGACGCCGCGCGGGCGAACGGCGTCAGCCTGTTCGCGAGCTGGCACTCCCGCTGCGCGCCGGGCGTCGAGCCGGCACGGCGCTGGCTCGCGACCCGCCGCATCCGCGCGGTCACGATCGCCTGGAAGGAGGATGTGCGGCACTGGCATCCAGGCCAGGACTGGATCTGGGAGCCCGGCGGGATGGGCGTGTTCGATCCGGGCATCAACGCCCTGTCGATCGCCACCCACGTCCTGCCGCCCTTCTTCCTCACCGATGCGGTGCTCTCCGTGCCGGAGAACCGTCAGGCGCCGGTCGCCGCGGAACTGACCTTCGCGGATGCCGAGGGAACACCGATCCGCGGGGAATTCGACTGGCGCCAGACCGGCCCCCAGACCTGGGACATCCGGGTCGAGGCCGAGGACGGCATCCTGCTCCTGTCCGAGGGCGGCAGCCGCCTCACCGTCGACGGCGTGGCGCAGGTGCTCGAGCCGGAGGGCGAGTATCGCGGCCTCTACGACCGGTTCGCCGAACTGGTGCGGACGGGCGAGAGCGACGTCGATCTGCGCCCCCTGATCCACGTCGCCGACGCCTTCCTGCGCGAACGGCGCCGCAGCGTCGCTGCGTTCGAGGACACGTAAGATCGATGAAACGGATCAATCGATTCGATGGACCGACTGAGAGCCTGTTTGACTGCAGTGATCCCCTCTCGCCCCTCATCCTGAGGTGCCGCGTGAGCGGCCTCGAAGGATGAGGGTTCAGGATGGGAGTAGGACCTTCCTCTCGCCTTGCCGTTGCCTGACGAAGACACGGCGGCCGGTCAAACAGGCTCTGAGATAAAGCAGATTTTTCACGATAAAAAACAGATATTTACCTCAATCTTGCCAGTGTTGTCGAGGCGGTGATGCAAAAGAGCCGACAACGGCCGCACCCCCTCGGGGGAGTGACCATGACCATATCGTCGATCCGTGGGGCTATCGCCTTCTTCGCCATCCTCGCCGCAAGCGCGGCACAGGCACAGACACCGGCCGAGACGCCTGCCCCCGGCAGCTTGCGGCCATCGGCGGAGCCGGCGCGGCTGCGTCCGGCCCCCCTGCGGCCATCCGTGGGTGCAAGGGCACCGAACCGCCAGTTCAGGCGCGGCGCCGCGCGCGCGGCCGAAGTTCGGGGCAACACCGCGAGGCCGCCGACCCTGCTGCCCGGAACGTTCGATCTCGGCAACGGCCTCACGTTCATCCTGAACTACACCAGCCAATCCGCGATCAATCCGATCGGCGGCATCCGCCAGGGAAGCGCGTATACCGGGCAGATCCTGTTCGGCATCGACGCCGATCTCGGCCGCCTGGCCGGCATCGAGGGCGGCTCGCTCCACACCCTCGTGACGCAGCGGCACGGCCGCAGCCTGTCGAACGATTTCATCGGCAACGACACCAGCGTGCAGGAAATCTACGGCGGCGGCCAGACCGCCCGCCTGACGCTGCTGAGCTACCAGCAGAAGCTGTTCGACGACCGGCTCGACATCGAGTTCGGCCGGCTCGGCGCCAACATCAACTTTCTGTCCTCGCCGATCTACTGCAACTTCCAGAACAACGCGACCTGCGGCAGCCCGGTCTTCGCCTTCAAGACCACCAACTTCACCTTCTGGCCGATCTCGACCTGGGGAGCGCATGCCAAGGCTTGGTTCACCGATCGCGTCTTCCTGCATGTCGGCGCCTACGAGGTGAACCCGCACACGCAGCGGCTGATCGACAACGGGATCGACTGGTCGACCCGCGGCGCCACCGGCGTGGTGATCCCGCTCGAACTCGGCTACTCGACCACGCTCGCCAACGATCCGCTGCCGCGCAACTACGGCCTCGGCGCCATCGTCGATCGGTCGGACTATGCCGACCCGGTGCTGAATGCCGCCGGGCGTCCGCTCGTCTTCAGCGGCGGCGATCCGCTGACCCGCTTCGGGCGATCCGCGATCTACGCCCGGTTCGACCAGATGGTCTGGCGGCCCGATCCGGCGGCTCCGCAGGGGCTGACGCTGTTCGGCGTGGCGATGAAGGCGACCGAAGGCCGGCAGACCCACGATTACTACCTGGAGGGCGGCGCGATCCTGACCGGCACCTTCGCGGGCCGGCCCTACGACACGGCGGGCTTCGTGATCTCGACCCAGAAGTTCTCCTCGGACGGTCTCGCCAACGTCCGGGCGGCGCGCGCCTCGCTCGGCCTCGATCCGCGCGATGTGGCGACCCAGCAGGTGATGCTGGAACTCAACTACGGCATCCAGATCACCCCGGCGGCCCGCCTGACGCCGAACCTTCAGTACATCATCAACCCCGACAACACCCGCTTCCCCTTCCGGACGAAGAACACGCCGGACGCCTTCGTCGGCGGCGCGAAGTTCTCGGTCGATCTCTTCACCCTCGCCGGCATGGCGAAGGGACCGGGCAGCCTCTAGCGCATCGTCCTGGGAATCGGCTCCAGGACGATGCTCTCGGTTCTTGCTTTTGCATCGTCCTCTTCCGAAAGCCGGAGACCCCCTTTCGGGACGATGCCCTGGATCGTGTTATGCACTTTGACCTGTTACCGTCAGAACAGCGAGATCAGGACGATCCCGGCCACCATCAGGGCCGCTCCGCCCAACCGCGATGCGCCGGCCCTCACCTGCTTCATGCCGACCCAGCCGAAATGGTCCAGCGCCACCGAGGTCAGGAGGTTGGCGGTGATCAGGAGCCCGTTGAAGGCGCCTGCGCCGACCTTGTCGACGAGGAGCAGGCCCGCGAACACCGCCACCGCACCGGCGAGGCCTGCGAGCGGCATCCACCAGCGCACCCCTTCGATGTCCGTGCGCTGCGGCAGCGGCTTCGGTCGCAGCAGGAAGACCAGCACGAAGACGAACACCACCGGCAGGAACGAGACCAGGGCCGCGAGCCACGGATTGACCAGGGCGCCGCGCAACTGCGCGTTCCACACCACGCCGATCGCCTGGAGCGCGCCGGCGACGACGATGAAGGGGTAGAGCAGGCGCGGGTTGAGGCCGTGGCCGGAATCCTTCGTCTCGCCGCCCGCATCCCCCTTGTCGGGCGTGACGCGGGCGATGAAGGTCACGCCGACCGCCATCAGCAGGCCGCCGAGCCAGGGCATCGGCTTGAAGCCGCCGCCCGGCAGGCCGAACAGGCCGAGGGAATCCATCGCCAGCGAGGTCAGGATGTTGGCGGTCAGCGTCAGGCCGTTGAACGGGCCGGCGCCGACCTTGTCGACGAAGGCGAGGCCGCCGAACACCGCGACCGCACCGGCCACGCCCCCGAGCGGCGCGTACCAGGGCATCTTCGCCAGCGTGTCGAGGCTCGGCAGGGGCGTCGGCATCACCAGGAACAGCGTCGCGAAGACGAAGACGATCGGCAGGAACGAGACGGCGGCCGCCAGGAACGGGTTGACCAGGCGCCCGCGCAGTTGCGCGTTCATGGAATTGCCGAGCGCCTGGAGCGCGCCGGCCACGATGATGAAGGGATAGAGCAGGGCGGCGGTCACGGGGGCGCGTCTCCGGATCGGGCGAGGTCGGGGATCAGACGAGGATCAGGGCGCCGAGCGCCAGGACGAGGGCCGGCGGCATCACGAGCAGCCCGAGCTTGAGGAAGCTCCAGGCGGACACGTCCTGGCCCTCGCGCCGGATCGCGGTGAGCCAGAGGATCGTGGCAAGCGAGCCCGTGACCGAGAGGTTGGGCCCGAGATCGACCCCGATCAGGATCGCGCCGGCGACTTTCTCCTGGGCATGGGCGGCCTGCACCGCCGCCCCGGCGAGCAGCCCCGCCGGCAGGTTGTTCACGAGGTTCGCACCGAACGCGACGAGGGCGCCCCCGGCCCAGGCGGTGGCGGCGGGATCGGCTTGCGCGGCGCGCTTCAGCAGGTCGGCGAGCATCCCCAGCACGCCGGTCTTCTCCAGGGCCTCGACCAGGACGAACAGCCCGGCGACCAGCGGCAGCACGCCCCAGGACACGTCCCTGACGACCTCCACGAGGCCGCCCCGGTTGATCAGGAGCACGACGAGCGTGGTGGCGAGGCCGGCGAGGAAGGTCGGCAGGCCGAGTTCGATCCCGGCGGCCGAGGCGCCGATCAGGGCCGCGCCGGTGGCGACGATGCCGAGGCCGGCGACCGTGCCGCCGAACCCGAGGCCGGGCGTCTCGACATCGGTCGCGACCGTCTCGCCCTTCAGCCGGCCGTTCTGGGTCAGGCGCAGGGCGACGTAGGTCGCGACGATGGCGAGCACGGAGGGCAGGGTGAAGGTCGCGAGCCATCGGCCCAGCGGCGGCATGTGCTCGGCGAAGACGACGAGATTGGCCGGGTTCGAGATCGGCAGGACGAAGCTCGCCGCGTTGGCGATGAAGGCGCAGACGAACAGGTAGGGCAGCGGCCGCTTCACCCCGGCGGCCCTCGTGGCGGCGAAGACGGCCGGCGTCAGCACGACCGCGCAGGCGTCGTTCGAGAGGAACACCGTCACCACCGTGCCGACGAGGTAGACGAGAAGAAACAGCCGCGTCGCCGAGCCCCGCGCGGCCCGCACCGCGTGGGCGGCGAGCCAGTCGAACAGACCCTCCTTCCGGGCGACCTCGGAGAGCAGCATCATGCCGACGAGGAACAGGTAGACATCGGTCCCCTTGGCCGCGCCCTCCAGCGCGACCGGCCAGGGCATCAGGCCGAGCACGACCAGGAGCACGGCGCCCAGGGCCGCCCAGATCGCCTCGGGCCAGGCGAAGGGGCGCAGGATCACGCCGAGGGTCGCCAGCGCGGCGATGCTCCAGGTCGCGACGTTCGGGGTCAGGGTGAACGCGCCCATCGGCGTCGAGTTTCCTTCTCTGGCTCCGGGAGGGTTACGAGTTCGGGTGCGCGGCGCGGCTCGCCATTGCCGGCCGTTCCGGTTCGGGCTGAGCCGGGTTTCGAGCAGACCCTTCTCCGGCACAGCCCCGACGGCGCCCGCATCGCTGCCGATCCCCTTCGCGATCGGGCGCAGCATGCCGTCGCGGCCCGGCAAGACGCGGCCCCCTCGTGGGCAGCCGCCGCTTAAGTTGTCTGCGATCATCACGTTCCGATCTAATTCATCACGAAGCCGCGATCGTTTCGGACCGATGGACGGCGCTGCCGCGACGTCGTCCGGGTTGCAGGCGGGCGTGACGGGAAGACTTGGCGCCGCAAGGGATCGACTTCACTATCCCGCCCTCGCGCCCCTCCGTCAGCCTGGAACAGGCCCGGTTCGGCCGCCGAGGGCGCGAGGGCGGGTTCAGAGGAGCGGTCGCTCGCGGATACGGCCGTCGAAATCGCCATGGAGCAGCCGCTCGCCGCCATCCGCCGCCTTGTCCGCGGCTTCCAGATGGCGCGGTTCGCGGCCGGTGACCCGGACGTCGCCGTCGCCGGCCGTCCTCGACGGCGGCGGTCAAGGCGGGCGGATCGGGGGCCTCGAGCCCAGGCCGACCCTACTAGGGAAACGTCCTTCGGGAGCGGCTCTAACGCGGGCCCGGCGGTCTGAAGCCGCTCCACCAAGCGCGTGCAGGGCCGAGCACATCCCCCTGTTCCGCCAGAGCCGCGGTGCGCTGCCGTTCACGCCAAGCGCGTGGCGAGGCGCCGAAGCGAGCGCGGAAGCTACGGCTGAGATGGGCCGCGCTTCGGATGCCGTGCACCTCGGCCAGGCGCGTCAGGCTTCGCGCCTCCAACGGATCAGCCAGTGCGTCGCGAAAGGCGAGAAAGCGCTGGTCCTGCACGTAGGCGCTGACCCCACCCACCGGAGCGAACAACCGGTAGAGGGTCGCCCGGGAGATCTTGAGTGCGGCCGCGATGTGTTCGGGCGCGAGATGCGGATCGCCGAGCCGGCTGAGGACGAAGCGTTCGGCGAGAGCAAACTGCCCGACATCGAGTTCCGGCCCCTCCAGCACGTCGCTCGCCTGCGACGGGTCGAGCAGGCGGCGCAGGAAGCCGATCAATTCGGTCTCGAGGGCCGGCACCGCTTCGGAGCGCGTGCGCGGCAGGCTCCGGTAGAGAAGATCGACGCGGGCTCCGAGGAGGCGGTTGCGGGCGGCGTCGAAGCGCACGGCCAGTGCGTCGGTATCGACGCCGGCGAAGAGATGGCGCGGCACGATCAGCCCCATCGTGTCGGCCGCGAGATTGCCGGCCAGCATCCGGCGCCGATTGGCCACCGCGACGGTGCCGGGCAGGAGCGAGGCGGTGCGGCCGGAGATGTTCCCGTGGTAGCTGCCGCTGCGGCAGAGCTGGAACGCGATGTGGTCGGGCGTCGCATCGGCGAGGCGGCGGTCCCGCGCGACGTACTGCGCGTGCCAGACGGTTCGGTTCGCCAGCAGCGAGCCCACCCGATAGACGGCGATACCGCCGCCCGGGGCTTGGCCGTTGGCGTTCCGTTCGGCCGGGTCGATGCTGTACATCAGCTTCATCAGCCGGCGCCACGTCTCGACGGCCTGCTCGGGCGGTTCGCCCGCCGTGCTGTAGCGCAGCACGGGAAGCGTTGGGGCCGGCTCGCAGGCGCACTGATCGACGGCAACACCCGGACCATGCCTGGACATGCCCGGGTTTCTCACTCCGGGGTTGCTCACTGCGGGCGCCATTCCGTCATCGGCCTGCTTCCGGGAAGACGACAGAGCGATATCGACGGATCGCGGGACCGAGGCACAGCCGACGAGGCCGGCCTGCCTTTGTCCATGAACCGACAGTCGGTCCGGCGGCCTCATCAGTCGCGAACACGCCCTGACTCATCACACGAAGCCCTTAGATTTGTCGAGCATCGCCGTTGCTGTGCTCTCGCCAAGCATCGCCGTGCGTTGAATTTAGGCGATCGCGCGACGGATGTGGGCCAAAGTGGTGCACAATGATTTGCCCAGGCGTCTCGACCCCCCGCCACCGGCTCCCTGCGCGCCATGCAGACATGCGGGGGCGACCATCGCTGCCGATTCCGGGTGACAGGCGCGCGGCGACGCCGAACTATGCCGTCTTGCGCCACACTTTCGCCGACGGTCACCTGATTCTGACGGAACGACAGCATGCTCGACACCGACATCCACGACCGGCTGCTGCGGACAGCCGCCACGATCTCGAAGCCGCTTCACGCCGCGATCGCCGCGGTCGGCTTCATCGAGATCGCGCCGCCGCTCCATGCCAGCGTCGCCGAGCGCCTCTTCGTCGAAGTCGTCAACCAGCAGCTCTCGACCAAAGCCGCCTTCTCGATCTGGAGCCGGATCGAGGCTGCGGCCGCAGCTCGGGTCGTGGCGCCGCGCGACCTGTTCGTGCCCGGTCACGAGGCGGTGCTGCGCGGCTGCGGTGTCTCGGCGAACAAGGTCAGGGCGCTGCACGCCATCCGTGACGCGGAAGCGTCCGGCCTGCTCGGGCCGGAACTGGCGCGGATGCCGCACGCGGAACGCTCCGCCGTCCTGTGCCGCATCCGCGGGGTCGGCCCCTGGACCGCGGACATGGCCGGCATCTTCCACTTCCTCGACCCGGACATCTGGCCCGCGGGCGATGTCGCCGCCGTCGGCGTCCTGCGCCGGCTGACGGACATCGAGGATACCATCACGGTCGCGGCGCGCTTCGCGCCCTACCGTTCGATCCTCGCCCGCTACATGTGGCGCAGCCGCGACACATCGGCCGCCGCCACCGCGGCAGCCTGAGGCTCGTCAGCGAGGGGCCGCCTCGAAGAAGGGCCGGAAGTTTTCCAGCCAGCCGCGCAGCCAGACTTCACAGGCCTGCTTGGCGGCATCCGCGTCCTGGGCGTGGCCCCAGATGTCCTCGGCGAGCGGGCTCCACCATGTCCAGAGACGGTTCGACCCGTCGTACTCGACGATGCCGACCTCGATCGCACCGACACGTCCGGAGAATCGCTGCAGCGGCACCTCGGAGAGGCCGCCTCGGGTCCAAGTGATCGTGCTCGTCGACATGGGCCGACAACGCGGGCCGCAGCCTTCGCGTTTCGCCTCTCATGTCCGCTGCCGCCCCCATCGCGCGAGAGCAGGGCTGCGAACGCGGATTCACGCTCCGACAGCCCCTCTCCGGTGCCTTACCGCCGCCGTCATTCCGGGGCCGCGCGGCGGAACCCGGAAATCCACCCGCGATGCGTCGCCGAAGCCCGGCGTCGCGGCCGGTCGTGGATGGCACGCCTCCGGCGCGCGCCCCTCGGGTTCGGGTTCGCTTGTCGGCGCCCCGGAATGACGAGCGTCCGATGCTGTGGCAAAGACGCCGCATCCGGGAAGCGCATCGCGTCAACCTGAGTTCGCAGCCCTGGCGCGAAAGCGAACCGGACTTGACGGGATCGAACAAGTCCGGCATGCGCGCGTTGTCTGCATCATCGTCGCCGTGCGACCGATGTGCGGCTCCACAGGAACCACCGACCCCCATGCCCGACGACAGTAGTCGATCGACCACGCCGTCTCTGGCCGCCCGCGTGATCCGCGCCTGATCGTCCGATCCGGCTCACTCGCGACCGGCCTTTGGCGGCTGGTCCGACAAGAGGTGAGCCATGTCTGACTCCAACGTCATTTCCCGGCGTGCCCGCTCCCGCGCGGCGAAGTCCGGTCGCAACGGCAGCGTCGTGCTCGTGGTGGCGCTGATGATGGCGCTCGTCTTCGTGCCCGTGCTGGCGATGCACGCCGCCGCACTCTCCGGCGCCGTGGCCGGCACGGACGAGGCACGTCCCGACGAGGTCGCCACCGCCGTGACCCACAAGAAGGTGCCCGGATAGGCGGACGGCGCGCTGCCGATTCCAGGCAAGAGGCCATCCGGCTTCGCCCGAACGAGGAAGCGCACCCCCTCCGTCCGAAGGTGCTCGGATTGCCGCGACTGCTCGGAGGCCGCGGCCAGCATCGGCGTGGCCGCGGCCCGTCTCCTCGTTTTTTCATGGCGTCCGGCCCTTCGCACGCCCGGCGGGCGCGGCGGGGCGGCTCTGCTTTCGCTCGCGACGTCCTTGGCTTAAGTCCGGCGCCGAGCCCTTCGGGGTTTTCCCATCCGACCCTCGCCCAGGCCTCGCGGACGCATGATTCGCCTCGACAAGATCGGCAAGCAGAACGGTCGACAGATCGTCTTCATCGAGGCCTCGGCCGCCCTGCAGAAGGGCGAGAAGGCCGGCCTCGTCGGCCCGAACGGCGCCGGCAAGACCACGTTGTTCCGGATGATGACCGGCCAGGAGCAGCCCGACGAGGGGCAGGTCTCGGCCGAGCGCGGCATCACCATCGGCTATTTCAGCCAGGATGTCGGCGAGATGGCCGGCCGCTCCGTCGTCGCCGAGGTGATGGACGGGGCCGGCCCGGTCAGCGCCGTCGCCGCCGCGTTGAAGGAACTGGAAGCGGCGCTCGCCGACCCGGACCGGGCCGACGAGATGGACGCGTTGGTCGAGCGCTACGGCGAGGTGCAGGCACGCTTCGAGGAACTCGACGGCTACGCCTTGGAGGGCCGCGCCTACGAGGTGCTGGCGGGTCTCGGCTTCTCCCAGGAGATGATGGACGGCGATGTCGGCCGCCTCTCGGGCGGCTGGAAGATGCGCGTGGCGCTCGCCCGCATCCTGCTGATGCGGCCCGACCTGATGCTGCTCGACGAGCCGAGCAACCACCTCGACCTCGAAAGCCTGATCTGGCTCGAATCCTTCCTGAAGGGCTACGACGGCGCGCTGCTGATGACCTCGCACGACCGCGAGTTCATGAACCGCATCGTCTCGAAGGTGATCGAGATCGATGGAGGCACGCTCACCACCTTCTCGGGCGATTACGCCTTCTACGAGCAGCAGCGGGCGCTGAACGAGGCCCAGCAGCAGGCGCAGTTCGAGCGCCAGCAGGCGATGCTGGCCAAGGAGATCAAGTTCATCGAGCGCTTCAAGGCGCGGGCGAGCCACGCCGCCCAGGTGCAGAGCCGGGTGAAGAAGCTCGACAAGATCGAGCGGGTCGAGCCGCCGCGGCGGCGCCAGACCGTCGCCTTCGAGTTCCAGCCCGCCCCGCGCTCCGGCGACGACGTCGCGATGCTGAAGGGCGTGCACAAGCGCTACGGCAGCCGTACCATCTACGAGGGGCTCGACTTCTCGATCCGGCGCAAGGAGCGCTGGTGCGTGATGGGCGTCAACGGCGCCGGCAAGTCGACGCTGCTCAAGCTCGTCACCGGCACGGCGCAACCCGATTCCGGCACGGTGACGGTCGGCGGCAGCGTCAAGCTCGGCTACTTCGCCCAGCACGCCATGGACCTGCTCGACGGCGACCTCACGGTGTTCGAGGATCTGGAGAGCAGCTTCCCGCAGGCCGGGCAGGGCTCGCTCCGGGCGCTCGCCGGCTGCTTCGGCTTCTCGGGCGACGACGTGGAGAAGCCCTGCCGGGTGCTCTCGGGCGGCGAGAAGGCCCGGCTGGTGATGGCCAAGATGCTGTACGACCCGCCGAACTTCCTCGTTCTCGACGAGCCGACCAACCACCTCGACATCGCCACCAAGGCGATGCTGATCGATGCGCTCGCCGGGTTCGAGGGGACGATGCTGTTCGTGAGCCACGACCGGCACTTCCTGGCGGCCCTGTCGAACCGGGTGCTCGAAGTGACGGGGGAAGGCATCCGCCAGTACGGCGGCGGCTACACCGAATACGTCGCGAGCACCGGTCAGGAGGCGCCGGGCCTCAGGAACTGAGCGGCGAGGGATCGGTGGCGAGGCCTTCGTAGCGGGCCGCCAGACCCGGCGGCGCGACCGTACGCCACGCCGTCAGCAGGGTGTGACGCAGGATGCCGTCCTCCGCCGCATGGAGATCGAGGCTGGTCCAGCCGCGGGTGCCCCAGGCACCCGGCACGGGCTCGAACGCGTCCGGCGCGGTCTCCATCCAATGCGCCCGCGCCTCCGGCGTCAGCCTGACGACGACGCGCTCCTCGTCAACCCAGAGTGTGGCGAAGACCCGCCCGCCGACCCGGAAGTCGGGGTGTCCCCGGTGGGCGCCCTCGACCGCCTCGGGCAGCATGAGCGCCAGGGCGCGCACGTCCTCAGGCAGGCAGGCCATCGTGGCGGCTCACGCCCGGCTCGTCGGCGGCTGCCATGCGGTGCCGGGATGCTCGCGCACGTCGCCGTTCTTCGTGCCGGTATCGCTGTCGCTCACCCACTCGCCGGGCTCGGCGATCTCGATCACCGCGTCCTCCGGGTAGGCCGCCTCGACGAACAGCCGCGCCTCGCCCTCGGCCGCGGCCCGCACAGTCACCAGCGGACGCTCGCCGCCCGCGCCGCGCACCCGCGCGATGAACAGCTTCGTCATGAACCGCTTCCTCTCGTCTCACGCTGCACAGATCCGGTCAACGCGCGCACGACGGAACGGATCATTGCGACGGCAACGGATGACGCTGCGTGTCGAACGCTTTTCGAGACGATGAAGCGGAGAGAAGATCCCCTCGGCCGACGCGTGCAGAAGGGTGGCGCGCCGCGCCGGACGATAATGAGAATTACGTCTACGCTATAGCCCTCTCGTAGGCGTAGTTCGAATCCCTCGTGCTCCGCCACTTCAGTACCCGACCGGGCACGCCGATAGCCGCCGATTTCCCTCCTTGCGCCGCGACCAGCGTCCTGAGCAGGTCGCTCTTCGATCCCATGATGCGAACCTCGTCGTCGCCGACCTCGACGCGCTGGGCGAGCGCACGCAAGTGATCCCGCCGATAGCCGCCCCCGTCGATCCGCAGCCGCTCGCGCGCTGCCTCTGACAGCCGCCCGACCATCTCCGGGGTGATCGCCCGCTCGCCGGTGCTCTCCAGCATCGCCTGCGCCCGGTCGACGTCGACGTGCGACTGGTCGCGGATGACCTTGAGGCCGGCGATGCGCTCCTTCAGCGCCGGGTCGTCGAGGTCGGCGACGCCCGCCTCGATCGCATCGTAGAGGCGCTTGAGGCGCAGCTCAGACTCGGCAGCGCGGCGGTTCAGCTCGGCGATATGGACGCGGCGGCGCTCGGACTGTTCCTCGCGACGGCCGAGGATGGTCTCCAGCAGCTCCTCCAGCCGATCGGGGTCGAGCAGGCGGTCCTCGATGTGGCGGGCGACGAGGCCGTCGAGCTTTTCCATCGGGATCGCGCGGCCCTTGCAGCCGGTCTCGCCCTGCCGCGCCTTGATAGAGCAAGCGTAGTAGCGGTAGCGCCCGCCCTTGCCGGTGCGGATGGTCATGGCACCCCCGCAATTGCCGCAGAAGCAGATGCCGGTGAGCAGCGTCGGGCCGATGACGACGCGGTGCGGCAGCGCGGTCTTCTGGTTGCGCGCCTTCATCAGCGCCTGCACCGCGTCGAAGGTGGCGCGCTCGATCAGCGGCGGAATCGCCACCGTCACGACTTCGGCGTCGGGCTTCTTCTCCTTGGTCTTGGAGCGGCGGTTGAACTCGTGCTCGCCGATATAGGTGCGCCGCGTCAGGATGCGGTGGACCTGGCCGATGCCCCAGCGACCGCCGTCGCGGGTGAAGATGCCGCGGGCGTTGAGGTGCTTGACGATCGCCTTCACGCCCATCTGGCTGTGATCGGCCTCGGCACCGAGCGCGAGCCGGTAGATCAGGCGGATCGTGTCGGCGTGGAGCGGGTCGATCTCCAGCTTCTTCTTGGTTTTGGCGCCGCGCTGCTCGGCCGCGACCGTGCGGTAGCCGATCGGCGGCAGCGAGCCGTTCCAGAAGCCCTGTCGGGCATTCTCCTTCAGCGCGCGCAGGACGTGCTTGGCGTTCTCCTTCGACTGGTATTCATCGAACAGCGCCATGATCTGCCGCATCATGACGTGCATCGGGTCGTCACCCATCTCCTGCGTGATCGAGACGAGGCGGACGCCGTTCTTCGCCAGCTTCCTGACATAGAACTCCAGTTCGAAGTGATCGCGGAAGAAGCGGCTGAACGAGTGGACCACGACCACGTCGAACGGCGCGGGCTTCGAGGTGCCGGCCTCGATCATTCGTTGGAACTCGGGCCGGCGGTCGTTGGTGGCGGAGGCGCCGGCCTCGACGAAGGTGTCGACCAGCCGGTAGCCGCGCGAGGTGCAATACGCCTCCCCCTGCCGCTTCTGGTCGGGGATCGAGACATCGTGCTCGGCCTGCCGCACGGTAGAGACGCGCAGGTACAGCGCGGCGCGCTGGGCGATGACGGGCGTCTCGGCGTTCACGGCCGTTCTCCTTGCTTGTCGGATGTCGGGATCAGTTCCAGCGCCAGCACGACCCGGTCGGGGATGACCTTGGGCGCGAGCTTGCGCCCGCTGCGCTCCATGCGGACGATGCCGTGGGCGATCATGGCTTTCAGCGTGCGAGAGAGGTTGGGCTTGGCACGGCCGGTCAGTGCGACCAGCGCATCGAGCGAGTCCGGCTCGCGCTCGGCGATGAGGCGGAGCATGTCGCGGTTGGCGGCGGAGAGGATGCGGGCGAAGGACTCGGTCGAGCCGAACCAGACCGCCGGTTCGCCGGGAGCCGGCTGCTCCTCGCCTCGCATGATGCGCCTGGCGCGGACCTTCATTTCGTCGGTGTCGGCGATGCCGATCGTCAGCGTTGTCACGGCGCGCATGTCTCCTGTCCTGGCAGCCGCCGGGCCGGGCGCGAACGTCAGGCAGGCCGGATGCTGTCCACGATCATTATCACCAATAGACAACATCATCCAGGGAAACGATGGGAGCAACCGGCGCTCGTCGCACGCCGTTATCGGCCGGTCGGTCCGAACAGCTCGTCGAACAGGTCGGCGAACCAGCGCTCGAACACCTCGATCTCGGCCTCGGTGACCGGCACGCGCTCGGGCCAATCGTCGGTGACCAGCCACTTTTTCCCGGCTGCGCGAGGCGAACCCGCCCGCGGGTCAGGTTCGACGGTGTAATAGTCGTAGAGATCGTCGGGCAGGATGCCGGCGGCATCGCCTGCGCGGCGGGTGGAGCGAGGGTAACGGTCGGGCACGGAGGTTGATGAAGTATCCTGTGGTTCGTCGCGGCGCGGTCCCCCCCCCCGCGATCCTGCCGCCTCGTTCCTCGCGGTGAAGTGGGCATCGTGCGATACCTCGATCGCGTCAGCCGATTGCAGCGCCGGACGTGCCACCGGCCCGCCGCGCCTTCGCAAACGCGCGATCGGTCGCCATGAACCGCTCCAGCATCGGTGCGATCAGCCGCGTGGGCTCGGCCGCCGGCTGGCCGGTATCGCGTGCGAGCACGTCGGCATAGGCGGTCAGGTCGCGGTGCAGGTCCGCCGGCAGTTCCAGCGTGACCTTCACGGGCTTGTCGTCGGCGATCGGGCCGAGCTTCAGCTTGGTCATGGGGCGGCTCCATAGGGTTCGAGGATCAAATCCCGCCCGACGATCACGCGGACCGGAAAGCCCGGCCGGATGGTCAGCGTCGGCGCAATGTCGAGCTGGCGGCCGACCACCTGCCGGCCGGTCTGTGAGATGCCGTCCGACGCGCCTTGACGCAGCGCCCGGACGAGATCGCCCTGCTCGCCGGAGCTGCCGGCCTGTGCGCCGACCGACAGCAGCGTCGAAAGGCCGGCGGCTTTGGCCAGATCCCACCAGTGATGGTCGACGCCGTCCTCCAGCCCGGCATAGCCTTGCGCGTCGGCACCGGGCTGGCGCTCCAGCACGATCGAGCGGCCGTTGGGGAAGATAAGGCGGGTCCAGGCGAGCAGAACGCGCCGCTGGCCGAAACCGACACCGCTGTCGTACTGGCCGATCAGCCGCGTACCCTGCGGGATCAGCAGCAGGCGTCCGGTCGGGCTGTCGTAGACGTTCTCGGTCACCTGCGCGACGATCTGGCCGGGCAGGTCCGAGCGGATACCGGTGATGAGCGCGGCGGGGATCATCGCCCCGGTCTGGACGACATAGGGCGATGGGGGCGGCGAGACGCGATCGGGGGCGACGGTGCGCCGATCGACTGGCTGGTTGAGGAAGGCGAGCTGCCGGTCCTGAGCCGAGGGCGTGCCGGTCTGGCCGGGTGGTCCCATGCCAGCGAGGTTCGGCATCCCGTCGCCCGGTCCGCTGTCGCTCGTCGTCCCAGTGGCCGCACCGGACTGGAAGAACACACGGCTGGTGCGTGCCGCCTCCAGTTCCTGCCGACGCCGTTCCAGTTCCTGGCGACGGCGCTCGGCCTCGGGATCGGGCGCGGCGGGTCCAGCAGGCGCGTCTATGCCCGGTGTGGGAACCGGCTGGCCGCGGTTCTGCGCGTCGAGGATGGGGCGGCCGAGATCGCCGGGGAGCGGCGGGCCGAGCACCGGGCCGGTGTAGTCCTTCGGCAGCGCGTTGAGGCCGTCCGGGGTCGAGCGGCCATCGGTGGCGTAGACCTCCTCAGCCGGTTTGCCGCCCTGCTGAACCTGGAGCGCGTAGATCAGCGCACCGCCGAGACCGACACCGGCGACGCTGCCGAGCACCGCCAGCGCCTTGCGCGACAGGCGGGTGACGCGCGGCGGCTCGGGTCGCAGCCGCATCGGCGCGACCGGCTCGCCGGTCAGCTGTCGGGCGTCGTCGTCGGCGTCCGGCTGGCTCGGTGCGTTCTGCTGGGGATCGATGCCGCTCATGACGAAGGCCTTCCATCGGTACGGAGGATGCGGACGGTCTGCTGGCGGTCGCCCTTGCCGAGTCGCAGCTCAGCCGCGCCGAACAGGCGGTCGACGATCAGGATGTTGCCGTGGACGCGGCTGTTGACGATCTCCGGCTCGCCATCGCGGCCGACGACGAAGATCGGCGGCATCTCGCCCTGAACGATACCGCGCGGGAACTCGACGTAGACGCGGCGCCCGTCGTCGTAGACCGACATGGGCCGCCACGGCGGCGCGTCGCCGGTCAGGGCGTAGCGATAGGTTCGCTCGACGGCTGCCGGGATGACCGGCGTCGCCGATGACACCGGCTGCTGCGACGGCGGCGGGGCCGGATAGCTCCACGCGACGGAGGGCATGTAGGGCCGCTCGCCCGCGTGCAGCTCGATCAGGTAAAGCCGGCGGTCGGTGGTGATGACGAGGTTGGTGGCTAGATCGGCCCGCGTCGGCTTGACGAGGACGTGGACGCGGCGGGTGTCGCCCGATCCGCTCTCGGTGTCGCCGATGATCCAGCGCGCGGTGTCGCCGGCCGCGATCGGGCCGGCGCCGGTGAGGCTCTCGCCGGGTTCGAGCGCGATGTCGGTGATCTGTCCGACCGCGGCATAGACCTGGTAGAGCGCGCCTTCCGACCACGGATAGACCTGGATGGCGTTGTAATAGCCTTCGCGGCGGGGCTGGATGCGGGCGGCGGCGTTGGCGTTCTCGACGCGGGCGGTCGAGGTGCCGGCAGGCGAACCGCCCCGCGCCGGCGTCCACGGCGGGGGGACGTGCAGCGGTCTGGGCCGCGATGGTGCGGCGACCACCGGAACGGGCGGCAGCGGCGGCACCTCGGCATCGTAGGTGATCTCGGGCGGCTTCTGCGTCGTGGCGCAACCGGCGAGCATGGTCGCGGCGAGCAGCACGGCAGGAGCAGCGATCGTGCGGAGAGGCGCGCTCATTGCCCCAGCTCCTTCGACCAGTTGATGGCGTTGACGTAGATGCCGAGCGGGTTCTTGCGCAGCGCCTCGGCGTCGCGCGGCGGCTGGACGACGACGGTGAGGATCGCGGTCCAGCGCGATGTCTCGGCCAAGCTGCCGTCTTGATAACGCCGCTCGATCCACGCGACGCGGAAGCTGTCGGGCGAGGCGCGGATGACCGACGACACGTCGATGGCGACCTGCTGCTTGCCGACCTTGGCGAACGGGTCGTTGGCGCGGGCATAGTCGTTGAGCGCCTGCGCGCCCTGTGCGGTGGTGAAGTCGTAGGCGCGCAGCCAGTTCTGCCGCACGACGATCGCGTCGGCCGGGATGCTGCGGACCTCCTCGACGAAACGCGCGAGGTGGAACGCGATCTGCGGATCGGTCGGGCGATAGCCGGCGGTCGCCGGCTCCACCGCCTGTGCCTGTCCCAGCCGGTCGACCTGCACCACCCACGGCACGATCGAGCCGCTCGCCGACTGCCAAACCAGCGCAGCCGACAGCCCGGCGGAGAGTGCCAGCGAGCCGAACGCCATCAGCCGCCAGTTCCTCGCCTGCACGCGGGCGGAGCCGATGCGGTCGTCCCAGACTTGGCTCGCGCGCTGGTACGGGGTCTCGGGTTGCGGAGTCTTGCCGTAATGCGCGGCGGGTCGTTTGAAGATGCTCATGGGCGGTCGCCTTGGTCGAGGGAGATGGAAGAGCCGCCGCCATGCGCGTCGCCGGATCGCACGGCGTGCGCTGCGGCCTGGACGCCGTGGGTGAGCTGCTGAGAGCGCTTCATGCGCTTGGCCCATGCGGGCGGCCCGCCGGGGGCGGACGCTGCTGCGGGAGCCGGGCCGTCACCATCCGGCGCGGCATCGCCGCTGACGGCGCGACTGCCGGCTTGGAAGCTGGAGCGGAGGCTTTCGGCCGCACGACCGGCGCCCCGCTTCAGCGGCGAGACCGCCGCCTTTCCGCCCGCGCTGGCGATGTTGCCGAGACCGGAGGCGACGCCGGTGATGCCGGACTGTCCGGCGGCACCGGCCTGATAGGCGGTGGACGCGCCACCGGCGAGCGCGGCTCCACCGCGCGCGGCGGCAGCGGCTCCGCCTGCCAGCGCAGCACCGCCCGAGGCGACGGCGCCAATGGCGGCACCGCCGGCGGCGACCATGCCGCCGGCTGCCAAGCCTGTCCCGATCGCTGCGCCCGCGCCGAGCTGGGGGCCGCCGGAGACGAGGCCGTTGGCGATGCCGGGACCGAAGATGCCGAGGCCGAGCAGCGACAGCGCGGCGAGCACGATCGCCATCGCGTCGTCGATCGTCGGCGTCCGGCCGCCGAAGCCGGCGGTGAACTGCGAGAACAAGGTCGAGCCGATCCCGACGATGACGGCGAGCACCAGCACCTTGATGCCGGACGAGATGACGTTGCCGAGCACGCGCTCGGCCATGAAGGCGGTCTTGCCGAACAGGCCGAAGGGGATGAGCACGAAGCCGGCGAGCGTCGTCAGCTTGAACTCGATCAGCGTGACGAAGAGCTGGACGGCGAGGATGAAGAAAGCGAGCAGGATCAGCGCCCAGGCGAAGAGCAGGCAGGCGATCTGGATGAAGTTCTCGAAGAACGACCAGTAGCCCATCAGGCCGGAGATCGAGTCGAGCAGCGGACGCCCCGCGTCGAGGCCGGTCTGCGCGACCTTGCCCGGACGCATCAGGTCGGCGGCGGAGAAGCCGGTGCCCGAGGCCTTCAGCCCGAGGCCGGCGAAGCTGTCGAAGACGATCCGGGCTAGGTTGTTCCAGTTGCCGATGATGTACGCGAACACGCCGACGAACAGTGTCTTCTTGATGAGCCGCGCGATGATGTCGTCGTCGGCGCCCCACGACCAGAACAGCGCGGCCAGCGTCACGTCGATGACGATCAGCGTGGTCGCGATGAAGGCGACCTCGCCCGACAGCAGGCCGAAACCGCTGTCGATGTAGCGGGTGAAGACGCCGAGGAAGCTGTCGATGACGCCGGTGCCGCCCATCGTCAGTCTGCTCCAGAAGTGGGCGACGTGCCAAGAAAGCGGGCGCGGTTATCGGCCCACGTCTTCAGGCATCCGGGGTCGCGCGTCGCCGCCTCACCCATGAGCCGGCAGCGCGCCAAGGCCTCGCGCAACGGGTCAACCGGCCCGGTCGACACCTCGACCGTGACCGGCACGACCGGCTTCTCCTCGCGCGTCATCTCGATCGCGGCGGCGGTGATGGCGATGCCGGCGAACATCGCCGCACCGATCCGGGCGAGCGTCTTCCCCTCCATGACGTGCCTCAGTTGCCGGGGTTGAACATGCGGGCGTTGCCGGGCTGGTAGCCGGTGCCCGGCGCGAGGAAGCGGCGGCGCTGCTCGCGACCCTGCTCGGCCGCCGCGGCGCGCTCGGCGTCGGACAGCGCCTGCGCGCGGCCGTTCGCCGCCATCATCGCGGTGAGGTCGGCGAGCTGCTGCGCCTGGAGCGCGAGGAGCTGGTTGCCGGCCTGCGTCGCCTGAAGCGCGCCGGTCGCGCCCTGGCTGCGGGTGACGAGGTTCGCCATCTCCGCGCGGTTGCTGTCGATGTTGCCGACGACGCCGGCCTGGACGCGCATGGCGTCCTGCAACCCGCCGACCGTGTTCTGCCAGCGGCTCCGCGCATCGGTCACGAGCTGCCGGTCGGACGCCGACATCGACACGTTGCCGTACTGGCGCTGGAACGCCTGGTCGATCGACCGCACGTCGAAGGCGATGTTCTGCGCCTGCTGGAGCAGCGCCTGCGTCCGGCGGACGTTCTGCTGGAGCTGCTGAAGCGAGGAGTACGGCAGGCTGGCGAGGTTGCGCGCCTGGTTGACCAGCATCGTCGCCTCGTTCTGGAGCGAGGTGATCTGCTGGTTGACCTGCTGGAGCGTGCGCGCCGCTTGGAGAACGTTCTGCGCGTAGTTGGACGGATCGAACACGGTCCACTGTGCCGCGGCGGGCGTTGCCAGCATCGATGAGAGGGCGAGCGGCACGGACAGGATGGTTGCGGCGACGAGCGCCGCGCGCGGACGGCGCAGGGTCATGATGGTGTCTCCAGGTTGGTGAGGTCGGGAATGAGGTCGGCGGCCCAGCCGACGCCACGGTGGCGCAGCCATTCGGCGAGGAAGCCTGCGCGGCCGTGCTCGGCGAGGATCGCGGCGATGGCTTGCTGGTCGGTGCGCGAGGAGGCGGCGCATAGCGCCAGCGCCACGTCGGACAGCCCCAGCTCGAACAGCCGGTTACCGCGGCGCGACTGGCAGTAATAGTCGCGCTTGGGTGTCGCCCGTGCGAGGATTTCGATCTGACGGTCGTTCAGCCCGAACCGCCGGTAGATGGCGGTGATCTGCGGCTCGATCGCGCGTTCGTTCGGCAAGAGCAGCCGGGTCTGGCAGCTCTCGATGATCGCGGGGGCGATGGCCGATCCGTCGATGTCGCTCAGCGACTGCGTAGCGAACACCACGCTGGCGTTCTTCTTGCGCAGCGTCTTGAGCCACTCGCGGAGTTGCCCGGCGAACCCTTCGTCGTCGAGCGCCAGCCAGCCTTCGTCGACGATGATGAGCGTCGGCGATCCGTCGAGCCGATCCTCGATGCGATGAAAGAGATAGGCGAGCACGGCGGGAGCCGCGTCGGCGCCGATCAGCCCCTCGGTCTCGAATGCCTGGACGCTCGCGCTGCCGAGATGCTCGGCTTCTGCGTCGAGCAGCCGGCCCCACGCGCCGCCGACGCAATAGGGCCGCAGCGCCTGCTTGAGGTCGTTCGACTGGAGCAGCACGGCGAGGCCGGTGATCGTCCGTTCCTCGACCGGCGCCGATGCCAGCGACGACAGCGCCGTCCAAATGTGCTCCTTCACCTCCGGCGTGATCGGCACGCCTTCGCGCGTCAGGATCGCGACGAGCCAGTCGGCCGCCCAGGCGCGCTTTGCGGTCTGTTCGATGCGCGCGAGGGGCTGGAGCGACACGCTGGCGTCGCTGCCCTCGGTCAGCCCGCCGCCGAGATCGTGCCAGTCGCCACCCATCGCCAGCGCGGCAGCACGGATGCTCCCACCGAAATCGAAGGCGAACACCTGTGCGCCTGCATACCGGCGGAACTGCAACGCCATGAGCGCGAGCAGCACCGACTTGCCAGCGCCGGTCGGGCCGACGACGAGCGTGTGGCCGACGTCACCGACGTGGAGCGACAGCCGGAACGGGGTCGAGCCTTCGGTCCGGCCGTAGAGCAAGGGCGGCGCGTCGAAATGCTCGTCCCGCTCCGGTCCCGCCCATACCGCCGACAGCGGGATCATGTGCGCGAGGTTGAGCGTCGAGACTGGCGGCTGCCGGACGTTGGCGTAGACGTGCCCGGGCAGGCTGCCGAGCCAGGCATCCACCGCGTTGATCGTCTCGGCCATCGCGGTGAAGTCGCGACCCTGCACGACCTTCTCGACCAGCCGCAGCTTCTCGTCGGCCACGCGCGGGTCGGCGTCCCAGACTGTGATGGTCGCGGTGACGTAGGCGATGCCGGCGTAATCGGCGCCGAGTTCCTGAAGGGCGAGGTCAGCGTCCGCCGCCTTGTTCGAGGCATCGGTGTCGACCAGCACCGATTGCTCGTTGGTCATCACCTCCTTGAGGATGGCGGCGACCGACTTGCGCTTGGCGAACCACTGCCGCCTGATCTTCGTCAGCAGCCTGGTCGCGTCGGTCTTGTCGAGCAGGATCGCGCGGGTGGACCAGCGATACGGGAAGGCCAGCCGGTTCAGTTCGTCGAGCAGTCCGGGTGTCGTCGCGGTCGGGAAGCCGGTGATGGTGAGGACGCGCAGATGCGCAGTGCCTAGCATCGGCTCCAGCCCGCCGGTGAGCGGCTGGTCGGCGAGCAGCGCGTCGAGATACATCGGCGTCTCGGGCACGCGGACGCGGTGCCGGTGCGTCGACACGCAGGCGTGGAGGTAGGTGAGCGTCTCCGCGTCATCCAGCCAGCGGCACGCCGGCATGAAGGTCTCGACCAGCCGCAGCACGCGGTCGGTGCGGTCGACGAACCCGGCGACCACCTCGTGCGGGTCGATGCCCGCGCGTTCACGGCCTTCGTAGAGCCAGCCTTCGGCGCGCGCCGCATCCTCGGCGGGCGGCAGGAAGGTGAAGGTCAGGAAGTAGCTGGACTCGAAATGGCTGCCGGCCTCCTCGAAGTTCGCCTTGCGCTCGGCCTCGACCAGCGCGGACGCGGGATCGGGGAAGAGGCTGGCCGGATAGGTCGCTGCGGGATGGCGCTGCGCCTCGACGAAGATCGCCCAGCCGCTCCCCAGCCGGCGGAAGGCGTTGTTGAGCCGACCGGCGACAGCGACCAGCTCGGCGGGCACGGCGCTGTCGAGGTCGGGACCGCGAAACCGCGCGGTGCGCTGGAAGCTGCCGTCCTTGTTGAGGACGACACCGAAGCCGACCAGCGCCGCCCACGGCAGGAAGTCGGCGAGACGCGTGGCGGTGCGGCGATATTCGGTGAGGAGCATCATGGTGGTGCGCCCTCAGACCGACAGGTGGCCGGGGATGCGCAGATGGCGGCGCACGACATCGACGAACATCGGGTCGCGCTTCGCCGCCCACATCGCGGCGACATGCCCGACCGCCCAAACGGCGAGGCCGACCAGCCACAGCCGCAACCCGAGGCCGAGCGCCGCCGCCAGCGTGCCGTTGAGGATGGCGAGACCGCGCGGCGCGCCGCCGAGCAGGATATGCTCAGTCAGCGCGCGGTGGACGGGTACGGCGAAGCCCGGCACCTCGCCGGCAGGATCGCCGGCCATCAGACCAGCGCTCCGCCGCCGAACGAGAAGAACGACAGGAAGAAGCTCGACGCCGCGAACGCGATCGACAGGCCGAACACGATCTGGATGAGACGGCGGAAGCCGCCGGACGTGTCGCCGAATGCCAGCGCGAGACCCGTCGAGATGATGACGATGACCGCGACGATCTTGGCGACCGGACCTTCGATCGACTTCAGGATCGACTGGAGCGGCGCTTCCCACGGCATCGACGAGCCGGAGGCGTGGGCGGCGGGCGCGGTCATCAGTGTGATGACGGCGACGGCCACCGCGGTCTCGAAGCGGTGGCGGGCAAGGCTAAGGCGAGAGGTCATGGTCGGTCTCCTGTGCTGGTGAGGGTAAGCGAGGCCGCCGGTTGATCGGCGATGACGACGCGGTAGTCGCCGTCGGAGCCGAGCCCTTCGACGCGGGCGAGCTCAGTGAGGCGGCGCTTCGAACCACGTCCGGCGAGGACGGCGACGAGGTCGATCGTCTCGGCGATCAGCGCGCGGGGCACGGTGACGACGGCTTCCTGGATGAGCTGCTCCATCCGCCGCAGCGCGCCGATGGCGCTGCCGGCGTGGATCGTGCCGATGCCGCCGGGATGGCCGGTGCCCCATGCCTTGAGGAGGGCGAGCGCCTCGGGGCCGCGCACCTCGCCGATCGGGATGCGGTCGGGGCGCAGGCGCAAGCTGGAGCGGACGAGATCGGAGAGCGATGCGACCCCGTCCTTCGTGCGCATGGCGACGAGATTGGGCGCGGCGCATTGCAGCTCGCGCGTGTCCTCGATGATAACGACGCGGTCGGCGGACTTCGCGACCTCGGCCAGCAGCGCGTTGGTCAGCGTGGTCTTGCCGGTCGAAGTGCCGCCCGCCACGAGGATGTTGGCACGGAACGCGACGCCCTCGCGCAGCACCTCGGCCTGCGCGGCGGACATGATGCCGGCCGCGACATAGTCGTCGAGCGTGAAGACGGCGACCGCAGGCTTGCGGATGGCGAAGGCCGGCGCGGCGACGACGGGCGGCAGCAGTCCCTCGAACCGCTCCCCCGTCTCGGGCAGCTCGGCCGAGACACGCGGCGCGCCGGCATGGACCTCCGCGCCGACATGGTGGGCGACGAGGCGGACGATGCGTTCGCCATCGGCCGGCGACAACCGCTCGCCTGTGTTGGCCATCCCCTCGGACAGCCGGTCGATCCAGATGCGCCCGTCCGGGTTCAGCATCACCTCGACGACGGCGGGGTCTTCCAGAAGCCGGGCGATGGCTGGGCCGAGCGCCGTGCGCAGCATCCGCGCGCCGCGTGCCAGACCTTCCGGATTGTGCTGCGTCCCCGCCATTCGATCCCCGTGTCAGCCGGGGCAGCATCAGCGGTCCCGAACGGGGTCGAGTAAGAGAGCCTGAAACTTGGCCGTTTCAACAGGTATCGAACGCCGTGCGGGCATGGCGAAGAAACGGCGGTAATCGGCGGGAACGATCGTGCTCCGGTGTGCGGTGCAGTTCGGTATCTACTCGGTAGCGGTGCCGTCGCGACGCGAGTCGACGTCGCGCGACAGCTCCTTCAGGAACCGATCGCCGGTCGCCAGCCGCCGGCCGAGCGTTTGCAGGAAGCCCTCGAACCGCTCGCTGCCCTTCGCCCGCGCTGATGCCTGCGCGCTGTCGGGCAGCGGCGGGGTGACGGTCAGCCAGAAGCGGATGAACAGCGACAGCGTCTCGCCGACGATGGCGAGGTCTTCGTCCATGCCGTCGATCTGGCGACCGATCCGGTCCATGCGGCGCGCGAACACCGCCTCCAGCCGTTCCGATGCGTCTGCCGACAGGAAGGAGGCGACGGCGGCTTCGACGACGGCTGACTTCGATACGTTGCGGCGGAGTGCCATCGCCTCGACCTTCTTCAGCAAGTCCGGGTCGAAGTAGACGTTCATGCGGGTCTTGGTCGGCATGGCCGTTCCTCCTCAAAGCTCGACGCCATCGGCCGGGTCCATCGACGCCTGCCGCGCGACCGACGTGATCTGGCTGCGCGGACTGCGCGCCTTGGCGGCGTCCACGTCCGGGTCGTCGTCGAGCACGTCGAACTCGTTGACGGCCGGGCGCTCCGGCGGAGCGATCTCCTCCTGCTCCGGCAATTCCGGCTCGCGGCGGATGCCGGCATTGGCCGGATCGGTGGTGCTGCCATCGGCACTGCTCTCCACCGATCCTGTTGCGGGCGTCGGGATCGCCAGCGCCGACCAGTCGTCTGCCGGTGCCGCCGCCGGGCGCTTCGGTTCCGCCGGCTTGGGCGGGGGCAGCAACCGTTCGCGAAACCGGGCATCCTCGTAGTAGCGCGCCTTCTTCGCCCGGATCGGCGGCACGCCCGCGACCAGCAGCAGCTCGTCCGCGGGCGGAAGCTGCATCACCTCGCCGGGCGTTAGCAGTGGTCGCGCCGTCTCCTGCCGGGACACCATGAGATGTCCCAGCCACGGCGACAGCCGGTGGCCGGCGTAGTTCGTGGAGTCGCGCATCTCGGTCGCGGTGCCGAGCGCGTCGGATACGCGCTTGGCGGTGCGCTCGTCGTTCGTGGCGAAGGCGACGCGGACGTGGCAGTTGTCGAGCACGCTGTTGTTCGCGCCGTAGGCCTTCTCGATCTGGTTGAGGCTCTGCGCGATCAGGAAGCTCTTGATGCCGTAACCCGCCATGAAGGCCAGCGCGCTCTCGAAGAAGTCGAGCCGGCCGAGCGCCGGAAACTCGTCGAGCATCAGCAGCAGGCGGTGGCGCTTGGCCGCTCCGTTCAGCTCCTCGGTCAGCCGCCGGCCGACCTGATTGAGGATCAGGCGGATCAGCGGCTTCGTGCGGGCGATGTCGGACGGCGGCACGACGAGGTAGAGGCTGACCGGGCGCTTGCCCGCCACTAGATCGGCGATGCGCCAGTCACACCGCGCCGTTACCTTCGCCACCACCG